>JALSGQ010000058.1 GCA_026982665.1 Hyphomicrobiales bacterium
ATCGATGGCCGCGAGCATGCCATCGACTTCCACACCCTGCTGCGCAGCGGTGATGAGAAAGGGCAGGTCTTCGGCCTGCTGGTGGACAAGGACGGCAAGCCGGTGAAAAGCGCCAAGGGCCAGCCCGATGTGTCCAATTCTCCCGACTTCTCCTCTCTCATCCGGGCAGGGGAGAAGCTTTTCATGATCACGCATTTCGAGAACCGCCCGGGCGCAATGTATCTCACCGAGCTGAAGCAGGACGGCAAGACCGGCAGGCTGAGCGCCGTTTCCACCCGCGCCATCGATTTTTCCGCTTACGGCGGGCTGTGGGTGCCGTGCGCGGGGTCGGTTACGCCGTGGGGTGCGCACCTTGGCTCTGAGGAGTATCCGCCGGATGCCATGGCAGTGGAGAGGGCGAAGAGCATCGAGGATATCAAGGACTATTATCGCCCGATGGCGCGCTATTTCGGCCTTGATCCCGCCAGCATGACGGTGGATGCGTTCCGCGCTGCCTTCCGTCCGTATCGTTATGGCTACCCGGTGGAGATCAGGGTGGACGAGCAGGGCAAGGCCAGCGTGGCCAAGCACTTTGCCATGGGGCGTTCGGCGGTGGAGCTGGCCTACGTGATGCCCGACCGCAAGACGGTCTACATCACGTCTGACGGCACCAACGAGGGCTTCTACATGTTCGTGGCGGACAGGCCGGGGGATCTTTCTTCCGGCAGGCTGTATGCCGCGAAGTGGAACCAGGTTTCTGCCGAAAATGGCGGCGAGGCCACGCTGGAATGGGTGGATCTGGGCCATGCCACGGATGCGGAGGTGCGCAAGGCCGTGGAGGATGGCGTGCGCTTCTCCGACCTGTTCGAGGCGGCGAAGATGGATGAGCAGGGGCGTTGTCCGGCGGGGTTCCTATCGGTCAACAAGAAGCCGGGCTGCCTGAAGCTGAAGCCGGGCATGGAGAAGCTGGCCTCAAGGCTGGAGACCACCCGCTATGCCGCGCTGAAAGGCGCCACCACCGAGTTCCGCAAGGCCGAGGGCATCACATACGATCCGCAGCGCAACCGGCTGTATGTGGCCATCTCCGCCGTGGCGCGGGGCATGGAGGACAATGCGAAGAAGGGCAAGCCGAACGAGAAGTATGATCGCGGCGGGCCGAACCACGTGCGCCTGTCCTACAATCCCTGTGGCGTGGTTTACGCGCTGGACCTGAAGCGGGACGAGAAGATCGGCTCGGATTACGTGGCCGTGAACATGAAGGCGATGGTGGCAGGCAAGCCGGTGCAATACGGCAAGGACAGCCCGTGGCATGGCAAGAACAAGTGCGCCATCGACGGCATCGCCAACCCGGACAACATCACTTTCATTCCCGGCCATGACACGCTGATCATCGGCGAGGATACCGGCTCCGGCCACCAGAACGATGCCGTGTGGGCCTACAACGTCTCCAGTGGAAAGCTCACGCGCATTCAGACCACGCCTTACGGGTCGGAGACGACTTCCGTCTACTTCTACCCGAACATCAATGGCTTCGGCTATCTCATGAGCGTCGTGCAGCACCCCTACGGCGAGTCCGACCAGGACAAGCTGAAGGATCCGGCGGATGCACGGGCGTATGTGGGTTATATCGGACCGTTCCCGGCCATGGACAAGCCCGGTGATGGCCTGCGCAAGGCGGCCAACGAGTGATGCATGAGGAGGAGGCGGAAGGGAAAGTCCTTCCGCCTTCTGTTCGTCATGCAGTCAGGATGCGGTCAAGTCGGGAGGCCTGATGATGCAGACGACCCGCAGGATGCTGTTGCGCCTGGCTGCGCTGCTGCCCGGCGCGCTGGTGCTGGCGGGCACGCAAACGCGGGCGGCGAAGCCCGCCGTGCGGCGGCTGCGGCTGCGCAAGTGGCAGTGCACCAATGATGAATGTGAACCTTACGTCTATGACCCGTCGGTGGGAGACGTGAACGTGGTTGATCCGGACAATCCCATTCCGCCCGGCGTGTCCTTCACCGATCTGCCGGATGACTGGCGTTGTCCCATCTGCCGCGACCCGAAGTCGGACTTCGAGCCGCTGGATGAATGGGTTTGGGTGGAGGTGCCGGCCTGAGAACAAGCGCTGGCCCGGCCTTGTGTTGCTCCCTGTTGTCCGCAGGGTGCCATCAACCAATGCTCAGCGCAATGCCAGCCAGGCACCGGCCAGGGCGGTGGGGATGGCGAGCAGGTAATAGAGCCAGCGCAGGAGTGCTGGCATGATGGGAGGGTCGCGGTCCAGCAGGGCAGAGAGCAGGCTGCCGACCAGGCCCACCACGCCGGCGTTCACCCAAGCCCCCATTGGCTCCGCTGAGCGCGTCTGCCAGGCGGCGACGTAACCGGCCAGCACGTTCACCAGCAGGGAAATGACGAGCAGCGCCCACAGCATGGCGGGCGAGGCGAGGTCATGCTCGAAGTGTTCGTCCACCTGCTCGTCGAAGCGTTCCTCCAGTTTCTCCAGCTCGCGCTCGTCCTCGATGTCGCGGATCATGCGGCTCCATTGGCGGGTCATGTCCAGCCCCATGGCGATGGCAATGACGATGCCGGCGGCAAGGCTCAGCCCCAGCGCCGTCAGCACGCCGAGGAAGATGGCGTAAGGTTCGATGTATGAAATCCAGCCCATGTCCATGCCGCAGGGGTGCCGCAGGCGTCATCCCGCTGTCAAGCGGGTATTGCCGGCTGGCGAGGGGCGTGCCAATAAGGCGGGCGATATGCTGGCGTTCCACTGGTCGGGATCGTGCTCGTCATGGCTCATGTCTGTGCGGCGGAAGGGTTTTCACACGACGATGCATGGCACATGCATCATGCGCTGCGGCTGGCATGGGCGGCGCTGGGGCGCACGGCGGAGAACCCGGCGGTGGGTTGCGTCATCGTCCGCGACGGGCGGGTGGTGGGCACCGGGGCAACGGCTGCCGGCGGGCGGCCGCACGCGGAGCCGCAGGCGCTGGCCATGGCCGGGGAGCAGGCGCGCGGGGCCACTGCCTACGTAACGCTGGAGCCGTGCGCGCATCACGGGCAGACGCCGCCGTGCACCGAGGCGCTGATTGCCGCCGGCGTGGCGCGGGTGGTGGTGGCGATGCCGGATCCGGATCCGCGGGTGAATGGTGGCGGGCTGAAGCTGCTGGCGGAGGCGGGCATCGATACGGCGGTGGGCCTGCTGGAGCCTGAAGCGCGGCGGCTGCTTTCCGGTTTCATCCGGCGGCACGCGGAGGGCAGGCCGCAGGTGCTGCTGAAGCTGGCGGTTTCCGCCGACGGCATGATTGCCGCCGAACCCGGTGCGCCGACGGCCATCACCAGCGATATGGCATTGCGGCGGGCGCACCTGATGCGGGCGCAGTCGGACGCCATCCTGGTGGGCGGCGGCACCGTTCGCGCCGATGACCCCATGCTCACCTGTCGCCTGCCGGGGCTTGAGGATCGCTCGCCGCTGCGCATCGTGCTCTCCCGCGCGCTGGAGGGCGTGCCACCGGATGCGAAGGTGTTCGCCACCGCCGGGGAGGTGCCGACGGTGGTGTTCTGCACCCCGGCAGGACGGGATCGGGCGCTGGCGCTGAAGCAGCGGCATGCGGCGGTGCGCATCGTGCCGATGGCGGCGGATGCAGGTGGCAACATTTCCGTGCAGGCGGTGCTTGCGAAGCTGGCGGAGATGAAGATCAACCGGCTGATGGTGGAAGGCGGCGCACGGGTGGCGCGTGCCTTCATCGAGGCCGGGGTGGTGGACGAGATTGCGCTGTTTCAGGCACCGCAGGTGCGGCTGGGGACAGGTGGCGTGCAGGCGCTGGCGGGGCTGGCGCTGGAGGAGGTGCTGGCGGGCTATCGGCTCATGCAGGAATTGCCGCTTGGCCCGGATGTGCTGCGGCGGTATGAACGGCAGCAGGCGTGAGACTGGAGCACGTGTCCGCTGACGCAGGGTTTAGGTGTATCAGGGTGCAAGGGCGATGTTCACGGGCATCATCACCGAGGTGGGGGAGCTGGTCGGGCGCGAGGATCAGCAGGCAGGCGCGCGGTTTCGCGTGGCTTCCGGCTATGACCCCGACACGGTGGACATCGGCGCTTCCATTGCTCATGACGGCTGCTGCCTGACGGTGGTGGACAAGGGGCTGTTGGATGACGGGCGCATGTGGCATGACGTGGAGCTTTCCGCCGAGACGCTGGAGAAGACGACGCTCTCCGGCTGGCAGCCGGGGCAGCGGGTGAACCTGGAGCGGGCCTTGAGAGTGGGCGACGAGCTGGGCGGGCATTACGTCTCCGGCCACGTGGACGGGGTGGGGGAGATCGTCTCCATCAGCCCGGCGGGGGAGTCGCGGGTGTTTCGCTTCGTGGTGCCGGAGGGGCTGGCGCGGTTCATCGCGCCGAAAGGCTCGGTGGCGCTCAACGGCGTGTCGCTGACGGTGAACGCGGTGGAAGGCTGCGAGTTCGAGGTCAACATCATTCCGCACACGCTGGCCGTTACCACCTTCGGACAGGCGCGGGCGGGGGATGCGGTGAACGTGGAGATCGACATGCTGGCGCGCTACGTGGCGCGGCTGGCCGAGTTTCAGGGCTGCTGAGGGATTGTCGCGAAAACGGGATTCATTCAACGGGAAAAGGAAACAGGTTGATGCGGGTTCTCATCATCGAGGCGCGGTTCTACGACGATCTGCTGGACGAGCTGGAAAAAGGTGCGACGGAATACCTGAAGGCCGAGGGCGTGGAGTGGGACATCGTGCACGTGCCCGGGGCGCTGGAGATCCCCGGCGCGATTGCCATGGCCGAAGGGGCGGACATGGCGGTGGCCGAGGTGATGGCGGAAGAAGGCATGGAGCCACAGCCGCCGGCGTATGACGCCTATGTGGCGCTGGGGGTGGTCATTCGTGGCGAGACATACCATTTCGAGATCGTGGCCAACGAGTCGGCGCGCGGCATCATGGAGCTGACCATGCAGGGGCTGGCCATCGGCAACGGCGTGCTGACGGTGGAAAACCGCGCGCAGGCGGAGGCCCGCGCCCGCGTTGACCAGAAGAACAAGGGTGCGGACGCGGCGCGTGCGGCAGTGGAAATGGCACGGCTCAAGCAGCGGTTCCTGGAGCAACGGTTGGGTTCATGAGCGAGCAGGGTGGCAGCGGCGAAAAAGGTGGAAAAGGCGGCATGCGCTCTGGCGGCGCGCCGCGGCGGCGGGCAGCGCGGCTGGGCGCGGTGCAGGCGCTCTACCAGATGGAGGTGGGTGGCCAGCCGGTGCACGAGGTGCTGGCCGAATTCGCCTCGCGCCGGGTGGGCGAGGCCTTCGAGGACGGACAGTGCGGCAAGCCGGACCTGAAGCTGCTGGAAGACATCGTGCGTGGCGTGCTGGCGCGCCAGCAGGAGATCGACCGCGCCGTCAACCGCCACCTGGCCGAGGACTGGAAACTGCCGAAGCTGGATGCCACCATTCGTGCCATCCTGCGGGCGGCGGCGCACGAGCTGATGGCGCGGCCGGACATTCCGCCGAAGGTGAGCATCAACGAATACGTGGAACTGACTCGCGCCTTCTTTGGTGATGGCGATGAACGCCGGTTCGTCAACGGCGTGCTGGATGCACTGGCGCATGACGTGCGGGCAGCGGAAATGAAGGGGTGAAGGGCCACGAGGTGTGGCCGGGATGAGGCCATGGGCACGCAGCCGCAAATGCAGAACGCACCGGCACCTGTGGAGGCGGGAGGGCTGCCGCCGGAGATGGGTGGAGGTGCCGGGGGCATCGATGATGCCCTGGCGCGGCGCAACACGGTGGTCTTGGGCATTGCGCAGGCGCTGTTTTCGCTGGCCAGCATCAACATGTTCTCCACTGCCGTGATTGCCGGCGATCTGCTGGCTCCGGCACCGCAGTGGGCAACCCTGCCCATTACCACCTACGTGGCCGGCACGGCGCTCACCACCTGGCCGGCGGCGTGGTTCATGCAGCGTTTCGGGCGGCGCGCGGGCTTCCTGCTGGGAGCGTTCATGGGAGTCATAGCCGCGGCGCTGGCGGTGCTGGCGCTGTTCCGGGCGGATTTCACGCTGTTCTGCATTGCCACCATGCTGCAGGGCACCTACCAGGCTTTTGCGCAATATTACCGCTTTGCCGCAACTGACGTGGCCAGCCCGGCGTTTGCGCCAAAGGCCATATCATGGGTGCTGCTGGGTGCGCTGGCCGGTGCGCTGTTCGGCCCGGTGCTGGTTTCCTCCACGCGGGAGCTGCTGGCCCCTGTCTCCTTTGCCGGCAACTTTGCCGCCGCCGGGCTGATTACCGTTGCGGCATTGCTGGTGCTGACGCAGGTGCGGCTGCCCCGGGCCGAGGCAGACGACAGTGCGGCATCGGCAACACAAGGGCCGCCGCCGCGGCCATTGCCTGAGCTGCTGCGCCAGCCGGTGCTGCTGACGGCCATCATCGGCGGTGCCCTCTCCTATGGCATGATGAACCTGCTGATGACCTCCACGCCGCTGGCGATGATCGGCTGCGGCTTCGACGTGGATCAGGCATCGTGGGTCATCCAGTGGCACGTGATGGCGATGTATGCGCCCTCGTTCATCACCGGCGCGCTGATCGCACGGCACGGGGCTGCGCGCATCATGGCCATCGGTTTCGTGCTGATGGCCATTGCCGGCGTGGTGCACCTGCTGGGCACGCGCATGGAGAACTTCGGCATCGGGCTGGTGCTGCTGGGCGTGGGGTGGAACTTCAGCTTCATTGCCGCCACCAGCATGGTGGCGGAAAGCCACCGGCCATCGGAGCGGGCGAAGGTGCAGGGTTTCAATGACCTGATGGTGTTCCTTACCGTCGCCACCACCTCACTGGCTTCCGGGCAGCTGCTGGCCGGTGCGGGCTGGGCCGGCGTCAACCTCGCGCTGGTGCCCATGCTCGTCATCGCCGCGCTGGCGCTGGCCTGGCATGCGCTGAACCTGCGGCGGCAGGTGGCGTGAGGGCGGGTGGCCTTGTGTCTTGCGCTTCCTTTCCGCGCGTGCCCCGTGTGTTCAGCGACGATGTTTTCCCTTGATGGAGCAAAGCCGGTTGTCCTGGTGGGGCATGTTTGGCATTGTCCGCCGTGAGGAGGGATATGCGCTTGCCGGAATATGCGCGCGGTTGCCGCGTTGGATCGTGGCTGGAGGGAAGGCCGCGCGCATGCTGCTGGTGGCTTGCGGGGAGCAACGGCCATGTGCGGGCCGGTGGCGCATGTGTTGCACGGGGTCGAGAGGAGGGAGGACAATGACCACCACATTGCTGTTCATCATCGGGGCGGCGCTGCTCGCCATTGCCTATGCCGTGCTTACCGTGCGCAGCGTGCTGTCGGCAGATGCCGGCACGCCGCGCATGCAACAGATCGCCGCCGCCATCCGCGAAGGCGCGAATGCATACATGCACCGGCAGTATTCCACCATCGCCATCGTCGGGGTGGTGATCTTCCTGCTGGTGGGCATCTTTCTTTCATGGCTGGCGGCGGTGGGGTTTGCCATCGGGGCCATCCTGTCGGGGCTTGCCGGCATCGTCGGCATGATGATCTCGGTGCGGGCCAACGTGCGCACGGCGCAGGCGGCGGCCCGCTCGCTGGCGGCGGGGCTGGACATGGCCTTCAGGTCCGGTGCCGTTACCGGCATGCTGGTGGCCGGGCTGGCACTGCTGGGCGTGGCCGGATACTTCCTGCTGCTGACCGCCGGGCTGGGTTTCGCTCCCACTGACCGCACGGTGGTGGATGCCCTGGTGGCGCTGGGTTTCGGTGCCTCGCTCATTTCCATCTTCGCCCGGCTTGGTGGCGGCATCTTCACCAAGGGGGCTGACGTGGGTGGCGACCTGGTGGGCAAGGTGGAAGCCGGCATTCCGGAGGATGACCCGCGCAATCCCGCCACCATTGCCGACAACGTCGGCGACAACGTCGGCGACTGCGCCGGCATGGCCGCCGACCTGTTCGAGACCTACGTGGTTACCGTGGTGGCCACCATGGTGCTGGCTTCCATCTACTTCTCCGGCGAAAACGCCATCACCATGATGCTGCTGCCGCTGGTGATCGCCGCAGCCTGCGTGGTTACCTCCATCATCGGCACCTTCTTCGTGAAGCTGGGGGCAAACAACTCCATCATGGGCGCGCTCTACAAGGGCTTCATCGCCACCGCCGTGCTCTCCGTGGTGGCGCTGGCCGCCATCGTCTGGGGGTGGCTGGGAGGCGATTCCACCTTTGCCACCAGCGATGGCCTGCAGATCAGCGGCCAGGCGCTGTTCTTCAGTGGGCTGACCGGCTTCGTGGTAACCGCCGCCATCATCTGGATTACCGAATACTACACCGGCACCGGCTACCGCCCGGTAACCTCCATCGCCCAGGCATCGGTAACGGGGCACGGCACCAATGTCATCCAGGGCCTGGCTATCTCGCTGGAAGCCACTGCGCTGCCCGCACTTGTCATCATTGCCGGCATCATCTTCACCCATGAGGTGGCGGGGCTGTTCGGCATCGCCATTGCCGTTACCACCATGCTGTCGCTGGCCGGCATGGTGGTGGCGCTGGATGCCTTCGGCCCGGTTACGGACAATGCCGGCGGCATTGCCGAGATGGCCGACCTGCCGCCGGAGGTGCGCAACACCACCGACGCGCTGGATGCGGTGGGCAATACCACCAAGGCGGTAACCAAGGGCTATGCCATCGGCTCCGCCGGGCTGGGCGCGCTGGTGCTGTTTGCCGCCTACACCGAGGACCTGAAGTTCTACGCCGCCAATGCGGCGCAAGACTCGCTGCTGCACGGCGTGCAGGTGGACTTCTCGCTGTCCAATCCCTACGTGGTGGCGGGTCTGCTGTTCGGCGGCCTGCTGCCGTTCCTGTTCGGCGGCCTGGCCATGACCTCCGTGGGCCGCGCCGGCGGCGCGGTGGTGGAGGAGGTGCGCCGGCAGTTCCGCGAGAAGCCGGGCATCATGGAAGGCATCGAGAAGCCGGATTACGGCCGCGCCGTGGACATGCTGACACGCGCCGCCATCAGGGAGATGATCATCCCCTCGCTGCTGCCGGTGCTTTCGCCCATCGTGGTGTTCTGGCTGGTCTATCTTGTGGCTGGTGCCTCGCAGGCATTTGCGGCGCTGGGGGCGATGCTGCTGGGCGTCATCGTTACGGGGTTGTTCGTCGCCATCTCCATGACCACCGGCGGTGGTGCATGGGACAATGCCAAGAAGAGCTTCGAGGACGGCTTCACCGACAAGGACGGCGTAACCCATCACAAGGGTTCGGAGGCGCACAAGGCATCGGTTACCGGTGATACCGTGGGCGACCCCTACAAGGACACCGCAGGCCCGGCGGTGAACCCGATGATCAAGGTAACCAACATCGTCGCCCTGCTGCTGCTGGCGGCGCTGGCGCATTGAGTGATTGAGCGGAGGAAAGGTCGGGAAAAACGGCGAGGGCCGGTCTTTGCCGGCCCTCGCCTTTTCCTGTCAGGGGTTGTGGACGGGGGGCACACCGTTCATCCTGTTCTTGTGCCCGCATTGAAATGGGGCGGGGTGAGGATGGTGGGGTGGCGCTCTTCCTCGCGGGGTTCGGGGTAGTCGAGGATGTAGTGCAGGCCGCGGCTCTCCTTGCGCTGCATGGCGGAGCGGATCATCAGTTCTGCCGTCATGGCGATGTTGCGCAGCTCCAGCAGGTCGGCGGTTACGCGGAAGTTGCCATAGTATTCGGCAATCTCCTGCTGCAGCAGCTCTATGCGATGGCGGGCGCGCTCCAGCCGCTTCACCGTGCGCACGATGCCGACATAATCCCACATGAAGCGGCGGATCTCGTCCCAGTTGTGGGAGACCACCACCATCTCGTCGGAATCCGTTACCTGGCTCTCGTCCCAGTGTGGCAGCGCCGGTGGTGGTGCGATGCCTGGGATGCGGGCGAGGATGTCGCGCGCTGCGGCATCGGCATAGACCAGGCACTCCAGCAGCGAGTTCGACGCCATGCGGTTGGCTCCGTGCAGGCCGGTGTAGGTGGTCTCGCCGATGGCGTAGAGGTTCTCCACGTCAGTGCGGGCGCGCATGTCCACCACCACGCCGCCGCAGGTATAATGTGCCGCCGGCACCACGGGGATGGGTTGCCGCGTCATGTCGATGCCGTAGCGCAGCAGCGTCTCGTGAATGTTGGGGAAATGGCTGCGGATGAAATCGGCGGGCTTGTGCGAGATGTCCAGCAGCACGTAATCCAGCCCGCGGCGCTTCATCTCGTTGTCGATGGCGCGCGCCACGATGTCGCGCGGGGCCAGCTCGGCCATCTCGTGGTATTTCGGCATGAAGCGCTCGCCATTGGGCAGCTTCAGCAGGCCGCCCTCGCCGCGCACTGCCTCGGATATGAGAAAGTTCTTGGCCTGCGGGTGATACAGGCAGGTGGGATGAAACTGCTCGAACTCCATGTTGCCGACACGGCAGCCGGCGCGCCAGCCCATGGCCACGCCGTCGCCGGTGGCGATGTCAGGGTTGGAGGTGTAGAGATAGGCCTTGCTGGAGCCACCGGTGGCCAGCACCACCACGCGGGCGCGGAACAGGTCCACCACGCCGCGCTGCACGTTGAGAACGTAAGCGCCGCAGGCACGGCCCTTGCCGCCATCGGGCAGGCGCTCGCGGATGATGTCTATGGCCATGTGCCATTCGAACAGCTCGATGTTCGGCATTGCCTGCGCACGGCGCAGCAGGGTGCATTCCATCTCGCGCCCGGTGGCGTCGGCGGCATGCAGCACGCGCCGCGCGGTGTGTCCGCCCTCGCGGGTGAGGTGAAAGTTGCCTTCCGCATCACGGGTGAACTGTGCGCCATAGCCGATGAGCCGCTCGATGGCGGCAGGCGCGTTCTCCACCACGAAGCGCACCACCTCCTCGTCGCACAGCCCGGCACCGGCCTTCAGCGTGTCCTGCACGTGGGCCTCGAAGCTGTCCTGCTTGTCCAGCACCACGGCAATGCCGCCCTGGGCGTGGAAGGTGTTGGTTTCTTCCAGCGTGGTCTTGGACAGCACTGCCACGCGCCCAATGCCGCCTTCGGCCAGCGCCAGCGCCAGTTGCAGCCCCGCCGCGCCGGAGCCGATGATGAGCACGTCATGATCGTGCCGGTGCTGCTGGCGGTTGCTGTCGCTGGTGGAGCTGTGGTCGTTTTCGTGCATGTATCAATCCCCGTCCCCGTTTTTGCTTTCCTTCATAGCGAAGGGGCGGGGCAGCGGCAAAAGGCTTTTCGGCGCGGGGGATGCCGCGGGGCGGGGCAGGAGCATGAGAAGAGAGTGGCCGGGACGTGGCAGAACAGGAGCAGGGAAGAAGAGGGCAGGGCATGATGGGGGCTGCCGGGTGCTGGCCGGGATCAGGTGGTGTGCCAGTCAAGGCCGATGTCGATGGCCGGGGCGGAGAGGGTGAGGGCAGAGCCGACGGAAATGTAATCGACACCCGTTGCGGCCACCTCGGCGATGTTCTCGAGCGTGATGCCGCCGGAGGCCTCCGTTTCCGCCTTGCCACGGGCCAGTGCGACGGCCTGCTTCAACGTATCGGTATCCATGTTGTCCAGCAGCACGCGGGTGGCACCGGCCTTCAGTGCTTCCTTCACCTGCTCAAGCGTGTCGCACTCCACTTCCACCTGCGCGTGCCCGGCGGCCTTCGCGCGGCGCACGGCCTCGGCAACGGAGCTGGCGACGGCGATGTGATTGTCCTTGATGAGGATGGCATCGTGCAGGCCGAAGCGGTGGTTGTGCGCGCCGCCCTTCTGCGTGGCGTATTTCTCCAGCCGGCGCAGGCCGGGGATGGTCTTGCGGGTGTCCAGCAGCCTGGCTTGCGTCTCGCCCATGGCCTCGATGAAGGCGCGGGTGCGGGTGGCGATGCCGCTTAGGTGCTGCAACAGGTTGAGTGCGGTGCGCTCTGCCGCCAGCAGGGCACGGGCGGGGCCGCGCACGTGGGCAAGGATGTAGCCGGCGGGCACCTTCATGCCGTCAACGGTGGTGGGCATGAAGCAGGCCTCTTCCGACAACAGGCGGAAAGTGGCGCAGGCGAAGGGCAGGCCCGCCACCACGCACGGCTGGCGGGCGGTGATGACGCCGGAGAAGGTGGCATCTGCCGGGATGACGGCAGCGGAGGTAATGTCGGCATCGGCGCTCAGCTGCTGCGGATCAGGCGCGCCCAGATCCTCGGCCAGTGCTGCGCGCAGGAGGCGCTCGGCATCCGCCAGCAAGGCGTCATCGAGATTTCCCATGCAGCCGATGAAACCCATGTGCTGCTCCCGTCCATGTCATCCCGCAGTGTGTTTCACGAAGCATGTCGTGCCGTTTGCACGGTGCATCCCGCTTGCGGTGCAGTTGCCATGCGCATTGCAAGCTGCCGCGTGGCTCATTCCGCGGCCTGCCTTGCGGCACGTTTCGCCTGTGCCCTGGCGGAGATGTCCAGCATGCGCTGCAGCGGCGTCAGGGCGCGGATGCGCAGCTCCTCGTCGATGACGATTTCGGGCTGCTCGTTGTTCAGCGCCAGGTAGAGCTTCTGCATGGTGTTCATGGCCATGTAGGGGCAGGTGGCGCACTGGCAGGTGTCATCGGAGCCGGGCAGGGGAATCAGTTCCTTTTCCGGCGCTTCCTTGCGGATCTGGTGCAGGATGTGCGTTTCCGTGCCGATGATGAAGCGCTGTGCATCCGTCTTCACCACGTAGTCGATGATGGAGCGGGTGGAGCCGACGTGATCGGCCATTTCCACCACGGCTTCCGGGCTTTCCGGGTGCACGGCGATTTTCGCATCCGGATACTTTGCCTTCAGCCCCTCGATGGCCTCCACGGAGAATTCCACGTGCACGATGCATTCGCCCGGCCACAGGGTCATCTCGCGGCCCGTTACCTTCTCCAGCCAGCGGCCAAGGTGCCTGTCCGGCACGAAGAGGATGGGCCTGTCCTTGGGCGTGGCGTTGATGATGTCGATGGCCGAGGCGGAGGTTACCACGTAATCGGACTCCGCCTTCACCTCCACGGAGGAGTTGATGTAGGTAACCACCAGGTGGTCCGGGTGCTCGGCCTTGAAGGCACGCAGGTCATCGGCGGTGATGGATTCCTCCAGCGAGCAGCCGGCCTGCATGTCGGGGATCACCACCTTCTTCTCGGGGCTCAGGATCTTCGCCACCTCGCCCATGAAGCGCACGCCGCAGAAGGCGATGATGTCGGCATCCGTCTCCGCCGCCTTGCGCGAGAGGTCCAGCGAATCGCCGACGAAATCGGCAATGTCCTGGATCTCCGGGTCCTGGTAGTAGTGGGCGAGGATGACGGCGTTCTTTTCCCTGCGCAGGCGCTCGATCTCGGCGGCGAAATCGATTTCCCGCGCCTGTTGCTGCATGGTGGTGGTGTTGAGCACTTCGGTCATCGGCATCTCCCCGGTGGCGGCATCATCCGGCTGGCATGGCGCGGGTGCGCATGAACGCGCGTCAACACCCGGCAGTGGTGGCTGCCTTGAGGTGTTGCGCCATTGCAGCGGAAGAGCCTTGCAGGCCTTGCACCAAGATATGGCCATGCGGAGGCTGAAAATCAAGCTTCGGCGCTCCTTCCTTCCCGCATGCGGGGCAGGAGGCGATGCGCCGGGGCATGTGCCCCGTGCCGGGGATCATGCCTTCTTGTGCTGCTTGCCGGCCTGCGGGCGGCGCTTGAACCAGTCCAGCCATATGCCGCTGAGGAACCATGAATAGGCCCAGGTGCCGATGGCCACCAGCACGAAGGTGATGATGATGTCCTGCGTGGTGCCGTTGAGCGAGAAGGCGGGCACATAGCCGAAGATGAACGGCGCAAGATACAGGAACTTGGCAAACTTCAGCGCGGCGAAGGCCGTTTTCCACATGTCGGCGCGGGCGATGGTGGCGGCGGCATAGGCGGCGATGCACACCGGCGGGGTAACGTTGGAATCCTGGCTGAGCCAGTAGACGATCATGTGCGCGGCCAGCGGATGCACGCCCAGCTGGGTGAGGGCTGGCACGGCAACCACGGCGGTGATGATGTAGGCAGCGGTAACCGGCACGCCCATGCCCAGCACCAGCGAGGCGATGGCGATGAACAGGATGGTGAGGAACAGCTGGCCATCCGCCAGCTCGATGATGATGTCGGCGAAGGTGAGCACCAGGCCGCTGTAGGTGAGCACGCCGATGATGATGCCGATGACGCCCACCGTGGCACCGATCTTGAGGCTGTTTTCTGCTCCCTCGCGGGCGGCCTCGACGAATTCGCGCAGGCCGATGCGCGTGTCGCGGTTGAACCAGCTGATGACGATGCAGGTGATGATGCCCAGCACCGCGGTGAAGCTGGGAGAATATCCGGCCAGCATGAAGGCGGTGATGACCGCCAGCGGCAGGATGTAATACCACTCGCGCCGCAGGATGGCCCAGGCGCTGACGGGAGACTTCTCGCCGACGATGCCGAAGCGCTTGGCCTCGTAGTGCACCATGACGAAGACGCTGAAGAAATACATCAGCGCCGGAAACAGGGCCACCAGCATGATCTGCGAATAGGGCAGGCCCGTCATCTCCGCCATGATGAAGCCGCCGGCGCCCATGATGGGAGGCATGAACATGCCGCCCAGGGAGGCCGCGGCCTCGACGCCGCCGGCGACATGGGGGCGGAAGCCTGCCTTCTTCATCAGCGGGATGGTGAAGGTGCCGGTGGAGACGGTGTTGGCAATGGCGCTGCCGGAAATGGAGCCGAACAGGCCGCTGGCCACCACTGCCACCTTGCCGGGGCCACCGATGCGATGCCCGACGGCGGCCAGCGGGAAGTCGATGAAGAAGCGTTGCGCCCCGCTCTTGTTGAGAAACGCGCCGAAGATGACGAAGAGGATGACATAGGTGGCCAATACGTTGGCCATGATGCCGAAGACGCCGTCGCTCTTGTAGAAGATGCTGGTGGCGAGATTGACGAAGTCATCGCCGGCGTGGGAGATGATGTCCGGCATGTAGGCGCCATAGACGCCGTAGAGCAGCATGATGCCGCCGAGGATGACGAACACGGTGCCGACCACGCGCCGTGCGATCTCGATGCCGATGAGCACGCCGGCCACGGCGATGGCCTTGTCCAGCGGGGTTTCCAGCCCGGTGCGGTAGTTGATGGCCTCGAAGTTCCACATCCAGTAGCCGATGCTGGTGATGGCAACGGCGATGAGGGCGTAATCGATCACCTTTCCCCAGAAGCCGGGCAGGCGATAGACCAGCAGCACCAATACGTAGGTGATGAGAATGTAGATGCCGCGATGATACTGCGTGGCAGCGGGTTCGACGACGGCGGCGTAGGAATAGAAGAGCAGCAGCACCAGCGCCAGGGCATCGAAAACGTAGCGCTCGAAGCGGTTGAGCTGATGCCAGCCGGGGGGCTTTGCCGGGAGGTCGATATCCGGGGTCCGGGAATCCGGGCGCTTCATGGCTGCTGCTCCGCCTCTGCTGCGTCAGGAAGCGATTCCGCCGTGGAGAAAATCACCAAAGGAATGCCCGGCGCATGCGCCGTGCAACACCGCCTGACATGTGCATCGATTGCATGTGCCCGATTGCCGCCAGCGGTGCGCATGGCTCATGCGGCGGGTGAAGAAGCCGTTGCGGCGGGCAGGGAGCTCCCCGCCCGCCAGCAGGCCGTGCTCTTATTTCAGGATGCCCTTCTCGCGCCAGAACTTCTCGGCACCCGGATGCAGGGGGGTAACCACGCCCTTCAGGGCGGTTTCCGGCTTCATGGCCTTGAAGGTGGACTTCTGCTGGCGCATGTAGGCAAGGCCCTCGTCGGTGTAGATGAGCGACAGCAGCTTGTAGACGACCTCTGCCGGCACATCCTTGTTGGCCACCCACAGTGCGCCGTCCTGGAAGGTCTTCACGTCGCGGTCCACGCCCTTGTAGGTGCCGGCGGGGATGCTGACCTTCGTGAAGTTGGGGTTCTGCTTCAGGAAGCCGCTTTCCTCGGCATCCTTCGCCACGTCCACGAGGTCGATGTCGTTGGTCTGCGCGGCCATGATGACGGCACCGCTGGGATAGGCGGTGAACACCCAGAAGGCATCGAGCTGGTTGTTGCCGAAGGCCTGGGCAGCATCATTGTAACCCAGCGCGTTGCGCTTCATCTTGTCCCAGATGCCGAGGTGGGTGAAGAACATCTCGGCGTTGGCGAAGGCACCGGAGCCGGCATTGCCCACGCCCACGCGCTTGCCGGCGAGGTCCTTGGCGCTCTTGATGCCGCTGCCCTTGCGCACCACCAGCTGGGCGGCAGAGCCGTAGAGGATGGCCACGGCCATCACGTTCTCGTACTTGTTGGGGTCGCCCTTCAGCTTGCCCAGGCGGCCCTGCAGCACGTGCCCGGCATGCACCACGCCGAAGTGCGACTTGCCGGCGTTGACCTTGCGCAGGTTCTCCAGCGAGCCGGCGGAGGACTGCGCCTTGATGCGGAACTCCTTGATCTCCTTGACCGGCCCGTAGGTCTGGATGGAGTTGGCGACGATCTGGAAGGTGCCGCCGGCGGGGCCGCCGCCGAAGATGTAGAGCTTGGAAGCCTGCGCCGGCGCGGAGGCGGCAGTGGCCATGGCCGCCGCGGCAAGGCCGCCGAGGATGAAGGACTTGCGGGTAAGCTTCATGAAACGATCCTCCCTCACTGTTTTCCTGCAGAAAGTGCGTATTCGGGAAGCCTGGAGGTGATGTGTGTCGCCTCCTGAGTTGGGTGGGTCGCCATCCCGATCATCGGGATGACATGCCGGAATGTGAGCACATGCTGCGTTCTCCGGCAAGGGAAAAAGAAGCCGCTTTCATTAACGCCTGTCAAGGAAAACGGTGCCGGAGGGCAGCAGCCCGGGCAAGGCGCGCCGGGTCAGTCATGCTGCAGGAAGCGCACTGCCGTGTCGCCATAGGTGCGCTCGTCTGCCAGCGAGAAGCCTCGTGGTGGCGTGAAGGGTGTGCGGGTGCTCTCCTCTGCCACCACCAGCGCGCCGGGCTTGAGCCAGCCGCCTTCCAGCAGCGAGGCCAGTGCCGGTGTCGTCAGTCCTTGCCCGTATGGCGGATCGAGAAAGACAACGTCGAATGGCTGCATGGGGGCGCAGCGCCCCATCTTCGTGGCATCGCGCCGCCAGATCTTCGCCTGCCCCTGCAGGTTCAGCCGCATCAGGTTCTCTCGCATGGCGGCACGTGCGGAGCTGTCCGTGTCCACGAACAGGGCAAATGCCGCACCGCGCGAAAGTGCCTCCAGCCCCAGCGCGCCGGAGCCGGCAAACAGGTCCAGCACCCGCGCTCCCGTCAGTGGCGGAAACGCTTCCCCGTGCGCAATGATGTTGAAGATGGCTTCGCGCACCCGGTCGGTGGTGGGGCGGGTATCACGCCCCCTTGGCGAACGGATGGCACTGCCTTTCTTCTCTCCGCCAATGATGCGCATGTGCACCCCCCGCCTGCCTGCTTCAGGCTGCCCACCCCGGGGCAGCGCGGCATGCCTTATTCGTCATCGAAGCCCAGGCGCACCACCTCGCCACGGGGATGATGGGCCAGCCGCTCCTCTTCCACCTGCGTCAGCAGTCCGCCCAGCAGATCCTCAAGCTGCTTGCGCGGCACCTCCACCACCTCGCGCCGCTTCAGTCCGCCAAGCTGGAACGGCCCGTAAGAGGTGCGCAACAGGCGGTTCACCTGCAGGCCCAGGTGCGCGCAGATGCGGCGGATCTCGCGGTTCTTTCCTTCCTTCAACGCAAAGGTCAGCCACTTGTTGGCACCTTCGGCCCTGTCCAGCGTGGCCTTGACGCTGCCGTAGTGCACGCCGTCGATGGTGATGCCTTCTTGCAGCCGCTGCAACTGGCGCTTCAGTTTCTCCGGGTGCACCTTGCCGTATGCCCGCACGCGATAGCGGCGCGTCCAGCCCTTTGACGGATGCTCCAGCGCGCGTTTCAGCGCGCCGTCGTTGGTCAGCAGCAGCAATCCTTCGGAGAGGAAGTCCAGCCGCCCTACCGGCATGGCGTGCTGCGCCTCTTCCGGCAGGTCGTCATAGATGGTGGGCCGGCCCTGCGGGTCGCTGCGCGCCACTACCCGCTGCACCGGCTTGTGATAGCGCCACAGGCGCACCGGCTCCGGCTCCGGCAGCGGCGCGCCATCGATGAGCACCTCATCCTCGGCGCCGACGTTGATGGCCGGTGTCTCGACGATGAAGCCGTTTACCGCCACGCGGCCGGCGCGGATGAGCGCCTCCGCCTCGCGCCGCGAGCAGATGCCGGTGCGGGCGATGACCTTGGCCAGCCGTTCGCCCTGCCGGGGAGCGCCGTCATTCTTGGGTTTTTGCGAATCCTGTGCCATGCAGGCAGAGTTAGGCGCAAAGCACACCGGAAACAACCATGCAATTGCTGCCCGAAGCAATGAAGCTGGCGCTTGCCGAGGCCGAAGCCGCAGCTGGGCGTGGCGAGGTGCCGGTGGGTGCGGTCATTACCGATGCTGCAGGCAAGGTGCTGGCGGCTGCCGGCAACCGCGTGCGGGAGCTGCGAGATCCCACTGCACATGCGGAGATGCTGGCCATCCGCGCCGCCTGCGCGCGGCTGGGCAGCGAGCGCCTGCCGGGCTGCGACCTGTTTGTTACGCTGGAGCCTTGCCCCATGTGCGCCAGCGCCATTGCCCAGGCCCGCATCCGCCGCCTCTACTTCGCCGCCGATGACCCGAAGATGGGCGGTGTGCATCATGGTCCGCGCATCTTCGGCCAGCCCACCTGCCACCACCGCCCGGAAATATATGATGGCCTTGGTGCCGAACGGGCCGCCCGCCTGCTGCGCGATTTCTTCCGTGCCCGCCGCTGAGGCAGGC
>JALSGQ010000059.1 GCA_026982665.1 Hyphomicrobiales bacterium
TCAGCGTGGCATCAGCACCTCCGGCTTCGGCAGCAGCGGCAGGGCGAAGTCCTTCGCGGCTGGTGTCTTCACGTGCTCCGCCGTGGTGGTGATGGCAATGCCACCGCGAATGTTGAAGGCACCCACCACGCGGATGTAGTGGGGATCCAGCGCCGCCACCAGGTCATCCAGGAACACGTTGGTGCCGTGCTCGTGGAACACCTTCTCGTTGCGGAAGGACCAGAAGTAGAGCTTCAGCGACTTCGATTCGACTATTCTTTCATCCGGCACGTAGTCGATGCGGATGCGGGCGAAGTCCGGCTGGCCGGTAACCGGGCACAGGCAGGTGAACTCGTGCGTCTCGGCAGAGACCAGGTAGAACCGCCCCGGCGCGCGGTTGGGGAATGCCTCCAGCCGCCGTTCGGGTACCGAATCGCGCCCCAGCTTGCTCAGGCCCTGCAGGTCTTCCGGCTGCGTGATGCCGCCGGCCTGCCGCGGATCGTCGCTCATGTCTGCCGCTCCAGCGTCTCGACGCCGGATTCGGTGGCCACCAGCGCCACCGAGGCGATGCCGACGAACAGCCCCTGTTCCACCACGCCGGGAATGCGCCTGAGCTTGCCGGCCAGCTTCTCCGGCTGGGTGATGTGCCCAAGGTGGCAATCGACGATCAGCCCGCCGTTGTCGGTGATGAACGGCTTGCCATCCTGCTGGCGGATGACAAGCTCGCCGCCCATGCCCAGCTTCTCGATGGCGCGGCGCATCTTCAGGATGGTGGCCTGCGCGCCGAAGGGCAGGATCTCCACCGGCAGCGGGAACTTGCCGAAGGTCTCGGCTGTCATGCGCTTGGAGGCATCGGCGATGACCACCATGCGCTTCGACGAGGCGGCAACGATCTTCTCCCGCGTCAGCGCGCCGCCGCCGCCCTTGATGAGCACCAGCGGGCCTTCGAGGATTTCATCGGCGCCATCGACGGTAACATCCAGCTCCGGCGTTTCGTCCAGGGTGGAGAGCGGAATGCCCAGCGCCTGCGCCCGCTCTTCCGAGGCGATGGAGGTGGGCACGCAGATGACGTTCAGCCCCGCCTTCACCTTCTCGCCCAGCGCGTCGATGAAATGATTGGCCGTGGAGCCGGTGCCCAGCCCCACCTTCATGCCGTCCTCGATGTAGTCCAGCGCCGCCAGCGCCGCCGCCTTCTTCTGTGCCTCGATGTCCATG
>JALSGQ010000060.1 GCA_026982665.1 Hyphomicrobiales bacterium
TGCAGCCGGGCATAGAACTGATCCACCAGCGCGGTAACGGGCAGCGATGCGCCCTTGCGCCGCGCCTCGTCGATGCAGATGGCAAGATCCTTGCGCATCCAGTCCACGGCGAAGCCGAAATCGAATTCGCCGCGCGCCATGGTATGCCCGCGGTTCTCCATCTGCCAGCTCTGCGCCGCCCCCTTGGAGATGACATCGAGCACCGCATCCACGTCCAGCCCCGAACGTTTGGCGAAGTGAATGCCCTCTGCCAGCCCCTGCAGCAGCCCGGCAATGCAGATCTGGTTCACCATCTTGGTGCGCTGCCCTGCCCCGGCAGGACCCATCAGCCGCACCTGCCGGGCATAGGCAAGCATTACGGGCTCGGCCCGCGCAAACGGCTCCTCATCGCCACCGCACATGATGGTGAGCACGCCATTCTCCGCCCCCTGCTGCCCGCCGGAAACCGGTGCATCGATGAAGTGCAGCCCCTTCAGCCGCGCTGCCGCGTGCATTTCTTCCGCCAGTGCTGCCGAGGTGGTGGTGTGATCGACAAACACGGCATTCTCCGACATGGTCGAGAAGGCCCCGTCAGCCCCGCTGCAGACCTGCCGCACGTCGTCATCCGCACCAACGCAGGCGAACACGAACTCCGCCCCTTCCGCAGCCCGTGCCGGTGTTTGCGCCATGGTGCCGCCATGCGCGGCCACCCACGCTTCCGCCTTCGATGCCGTGCGGTTGAACACCACGACCTCGTGCCCGGCGCGCAACAGGTGCGCTGCCATCGGCCCGCCCATCACTCCCAGCCCGATGAACGCCACTTTCGCCATGATCTTTCCTCTCCACAGAAAGCGGTGGTGAACGCGCACCCCATGCTTGAGCGCGCCGTGTGCGCCGTTATAATCCCGTGCGGAACGATTCCGCCAGCTTCAAGTCAATTGCCGGAACGACGTGGATTTTCGAGGCCAGCCGTGAGCATCGAGCAGCAGCATTTTCCGCAGTTCTTCATTACCTCGGAGGGCGAATGCCCCTATCTGCCGGGGCGGCGCGAGCGCAAGATCTTCACCCACCTGGTGGGCATGGATGCCGCCGATCTCAACGACGTGCTCACCCGCACCGGCTTCCGCCGCTCGCAGAACATCGCCTACCGCCCGGCATGCGAGGGCTGCAATGCCTGCACCTCGGTGCGCATCCCCGTCTGCTGCTTCCGGCCCGACCGCACGCAGCGGCGCATCATCCGCCGCAATGCCGACCTGGTGGTGGAAGCCTGCCCGCCGCGGGTAACGGCAGAGGCCTATCACCTGTTCCGCCAATACATCACCGCCCGGCATGGCGACGGCTCCATGGCCGAGATGACCATCATGGACTTCACCGCCATGGTGGAGGAAACATTCGTGGAAAGCCGCCTCATCACCTATCGCCGCCGTCTCGACACCGAGGAAGGCCCGGCCGGCGAGCTGCTGGCCTGTTGCCTTACCGACATCCACGACGACGGGCTTTCCATGATCTACTCCTTCTATCACCCCGGCCTGCCCAAGCGCTCGCTGGGCAGCTACATGATCCTGGAGCACGTGCACCGCGCCAGCCTCATGGGGCTGGAATACGTCTATCTGGGCTACTGGGTGCCCGGCTCGCCCAAGATGGGCTACAAGGAGCGCTTCCTGCCGCAGGAGCGGCTTGTCGATGACGAATGGGTGATGGTGGACAGGCCACGGAAGTTGCAGCAGGCCGGCTGAGCGCAACACGCCGAAGGCACGACACGCCACTGCCGGGGCATTGGCATCCGCCGCCTTGTCATGCCGGCAGGTCCTGACGGGAGGTTACAGGCTTGGGCATTGCTCTGTTCGACATCATCTGGCTGCTCGTCGGTTATGCCGCCGGCTCCATCCCCTTCGGGCTGCTGCTGACGAAGCTGGCCGGGCTGGGTGATGTGCGCCGCATCGGCTCCGGCAACATCGGTGCCACCAACGTGCTGCGCACCGGCTCGAAGAAGCTGGCGGCACTCACCCTGTTGCTGGATGCCCTGAAGGGATTCGTGCCGGTGGCACTGGCCATGTGGCTGGCAGGCCCGCTGGCGGCGGCACTGGCCGGTGCCGGCGCGTTCCTTGGCCATGTGCTGCCCGTGTGGCTGGGGTTCAGGGGCGGCAAGGGCGTGGCCACCTTCATCGGCGTGTTGTTCGGCCTGCACTGGCTGCTGGGCCTTGCCTTCATCGGCATCTGGCTGCTGGTGGCCGTGCTGTTCCGCATCTCGTCGCTGTCGGCTCTCGTCGCGGCGGCCACCATGCCGCTGCTGGCACCGTTGCTGACCACGCAACCGGCGCTGCGCACCGTCGTCATCGTGCTGGCCATCGCCATCTTCATCACCCACCATGCCAACATCCGCCGCCTGGTCGCCGGCGAGGAGCCGAAGATCGGTGAAGGCGGCAGGTCTTCGGCCTCATGAGCGGCTGGCCGCAAACCCTGCTGGATGATACGCAGCGCCTGGCCTGGCTCAGGTTGTGGCGTTCGGAAAACGTCGGCCCCACGCTGTTCTATCAGCTCATCGACCGCTTCGGCTCCGCCGCCGCCGCCCTCGATGCATTGCCGGAGCTGGCGCGGCGTGGCGGCAGGCGCAAGCCGGTGCGCATCTGCAGCATGGCCAATGCCGAGGCCGAGATCGAGCGCCTGCAAGCCCTCGGTGCCCGCCTGCTGGCGCGGGGAGAACACGGCTATCCGCCACTGCTGGCGCACACCATGCAGCCACCGCCCCTGCTCGCCCTGCGCGGGGATGCATCACTGGCCATGCAGCCACTGGCCGCCATTGTCGGCGCGCGCAATGCATCCGCCAATGGCCGGCTGCTGGCCCAGCAGCTGGCCGCGGGGCTGGTGGCAGAAGGCTACGGCATTGTCTCCGGTCTTGCGCGCGGCATAGACGCCGCCGCCCACGAGGGCGCATTGGCTGCCGCCCGTGCAGTTGACGGACCATCCACCATTGCCGTGCTGGCCTGTGGCATCGATGTGCCCTACCCGCGCGAGCATGCCGGGCTCATGGAGCGCATCGCCGGCGAGGGCCTGCTGATTTCCGAAATGCCGCCGGGAACGGGACCATCGCGGCAACTGTTCCCGCGCCGCAACCGGCTGGTGGCGGGCATGAGCCTCGGCGTCATCGTGGTGGAGGCGGCGATGCGCTCCGGCTCGCTGATTACCGCGCGGCTGGCGGTGGAGGAAGGCCGGGCGGTGATGGCCGTGCCCGGCTCGCCGCTGGACACCCGTGCGGAAGGCTGCAACCACCTGCTGCGCTCCGGAGCGGTGCTGGTGCGCCATGCACAGGATGCCGCCGAGGCGCTGGCGCAGGAGGCCGGGCAGCTGAAGGTGGCGCTGAGCGAACCGGCTGCAGCCGCTGCCATGCCTTCTCCGCTGCAGCAGGGACAATCACCCTCCTTGCCCGATGATGTCATTGACGAAGTCATGACGGCTGCGCCCGATGCCACGGGTGAGACGCATCAACCACGGTCTTGCGCTCCCCTGCCCCCTTGCCGGCAGGCAACTGCCCCGCCAGCGGCAGATGATGCGCCGGCAACGGATGCGCCAGCAGCCCTGCCCGCCCGTCTGCTGGCACTGCTGGGCACCACGCCGGTGGAGCAGGACATTCTGTTGCGACAGGTGGACGCCACGCCGGAAGAGGCGCTGGCAGCGCTGATGGAACTGGAGCTGGCCGGCGAGCTGATCCGCACCCCTGATGGCCTGCTGATGCGCACCCGCACGTGATTGCCGCCAGCAGGATGGCCTTGACAACCTCCCCTCGCGAACAGCAGGTATCCCTCATGGCTCGCAAACGCAGAAGACGCGGCGCACGCAACGCCGATGAAGCGCAACAACGGCACTTCCTGGCACCACGGGCATTGCTGGAGCTGTTGCAGCGGCAGGCAGATGCCAACCCGCGGCTCATTGGGCTGGACGTGGGGGAGAAGACCATTGGCGTGGCCGTTTCCGACGGCCTGCTGATGACGGCCACCCCGCGCGAAACACTGAAGCGTGGCAAGTTCGCGGACAACGCCGGGCACCTGAAGGAGCTGGCCCGCGCCGAGAAGGCTGCCGCCTTCATCATCGGCCACCCGGTCAACATGGATGGCTCCGACAGCCCCCGTGCACAGGCCGCCCGCGCCTTTGCCCGCAACCTCGCCACCGCCAGCGGCCTGCCGGTGCTGCTGTGGGACGAGCGGCTTTCCACCGCCGCGGTCAAGCGCACCATGCTGGATGCCGACCTCTCCCGCGCACGGCGCGACGAAGTGGTGGACAAGCTGGCCGCTGCCTGGATATTGCAGGGGCTGCTTGACCACCTGCGGCAATTGCGGGAAGGTTGAGCGGAACGTGGCCCCGTGCCACGCCTCCTGCCGTTGTCATCCTCCCTGTCCTGCATTCATTCCGGAAAGCAGAGAACAAGCCGGAGCTTTCCATGTCTGCCGTCATTCAGGCCATTCTGCCGGTGATGCTGCTGATCGTGCTGGGCTTCGCCCTGCGCAAGGGTGGCGCGGTGCCTGCCGAGCACTGGCGCGGGGTGGAACAGGTGCTCTACTGGCTGCTGTTCCCGGCGCTGCTCATCGTAACATTGGCGCGTTCCCAAGTGAGCTTTTCCGCGCTTTCCGGCTTTGCCTTCGCGTTGTTCGCCATGGTCATCATCCAGACCATCATCGCCTATGGCCTGCGCAAGCCCCTGCGCCGTGCCTTCGGCATGAGCGACCCCACCTTCACCTCCTTCTTCCAGACCTCCACGCGCTGGCATGGCTTCATCGCGTTTGCCATCGTCGAGCGCCTGTTCGGCCTGCATGGCGTGGCGGTGCTGGCCATCGCCTTCGCCGCCATGATTCCGTGGCTGAACATCGTCAACGTAACCGTGCTGGCAGTGCACACCGGGCGCGGCAGCCCTTCCATCGGCATGGTGCTGAAGCAGCTGCTGCAGAACCCCTTCCTGTGGGGCATAGCCATCGGCGTGGGCTGGAAGCTTGCCGGCATGCCGGCAGAAGGCGTGCTGTTCACCACGCTGGAGCTGCTGGGCCGCGGGGCGCTGGGCGTCTCGCTGCTGGCACTGGGCGCGGGGCTGAGCTGGCAGGCGCTGAAGCAGGCGCGGCGCGAGGTGGTGCTGACCATTGCCCTGAAGCTCGTCATCACGCCGCTGCTGGCACTCATGCTGGGTGCATTGTTCGGCATTTCCGGCGAGGCCTACGTCATCATGGCCATTGCCGCTGCCGTGCCAACGGCCGTGAACGGTTACGTTCTGGCCCGGCGCATGGGGGGCGATGCCGAGTTCTACGCCGCCGCCGCCACGGCACAGGTCGTCGCCTCCTTCCTCACCATGCCGCTGTTCATCTGGCTGGCCATGCAACTGGCATGATTTCTGCACCGTTCCCGGCACATGAAGGAGATTCGTGTCAGAACGGGACAGGAATGATGACGACAACCCTTGCTCCACACGCAAAGCCGCGCATCGAGTGGGTGGACTTCGCCAAGGGCATCAGCATCATCATGGTGGTGATGCTGCACGTCTCCCTCGGCGTGCAGAAGGCACTGGCAGACTGCACGTGGTTTGCCTACATCGTGGAGTGGGCGCGGCCCTTCCGCATCCCTGCCTTCTTCCTGCTTTCCGGGCTGTTTCTCTCGCGCCGGCTGAACTGGCCGTGGCGCGATTTCATCGACCGCCGGGTGGTGCACTTCGCCTGGTTCTACATCGTCTGGCTCACCATTTCCTTCGCCTTCAAGGGAGCAGCCTTCGCCCGCGAATACGGTGTCGAAGGCACGCTGAAGCTCTATGCGCTCAGCTTCATCGACCCGTTCGGCACCCTGTGGTTCATCTACCTGCTGGCCATCTTTGCCGTTGCAACGAAGCTGCTGAAGGATGTGCCGGCATGGATCGTCTGGCCTGCCGCGGCGCTGCTGGAGGCACTGCCCATTCACACCGGCTGGATGGTGATTGACGAATTCGCCTCGCGCTTCGTCTATTTCTACACCGGCGTCATTGCCGCGCAGCAGGTGTTCCGCTTTGCCGAAATGGTGAAGCGCTTCACCCTGCCGGCACTGTTTGCCAGCCTGCTGCTGTTTGCCGTCATCGATGCCGGACTGGTGTTCAACGACATGGCGACGCTGCCGGGCATCTCGCTTGCCCTCGGGCTTGCCGGCTCGCTGGCCGTGGCTGCTGCCGGCGTATGGCTGCACCGCGCCGCCACCACCCTGCCCGGTGCAGGCTGGCTCGACGCCTTCCGTTACCTGGGGCAGCACACGCTCACCATCTACGTCTCCTACTTCCTGTTCATGGCCAGCCTGCGCACCGTTCTGGTCAAGCTCGCACCGGGGCTGGGGCCGGATGTCATCTCGGTCATCGTGCTCGTTGCCGCCATCACCGGCCCGCTGGTGCTGCAGGCGCTGCTGAAGGGAACAGTGCTGCGCTACCTGTTCGAGCGTCCGGCGTGGTTCTCCATCCTGCCGCGCCGGCCGCGCCGACACATGCAACCGGCGGAATGACATCCCTGCCCCTTTTCCGATGCCGTGCAAGGCCTTTTTGCGGATAACCCCGCAGGAGGCCTTGCACGCGCACTGCCGGCATGCCATTGAGCGATATCGATGAGCGCAGCATCTGCACAGCATGGCACCCCCATTCTCTCCACGCGCCATCTCATTGGCGTGGCCGGGCTGTCCGTGGCCGAAATCACCGCGCTGCTGGACCTGGCGGAGGAATACGTCGAAGTCTCCCGCCAGCGCCGCAAGCTGGAATTGCTGAAGGGCCGCACGCAGATCAACCTGTTCTTCGAGCCGTCCACCCGCACCCAGAGCAGCTTCGAGCTGGCCGGCAAGCGGCTGGGGGCGGACGTGCTGAACATGAGCGTTGGCACCTCTTCCGTTGCCAAGGGCGAAACGCTGCTGGACACCGCCCAGACGCTGAACGCCATGAATCCGGACCTGCTGGTGGTGCGGCACCAGCATTCCGGTGCCGCGGAGCTGCTGGCACAGAAGGTGAGCTGCGCGGTCATCAACGCCGGCGACGGCTGGCACGAGCACCCCACCCAGGCGCTGCTGGATGCGCTGACCATCCGCCGCCACAAGGGGCGGTTCGAGCATGTCGTCATTGCCATCTGCGGCGACATTCGCCACTCCCGCGTGGCGCGCTCCAACATCCTGCTGCTTGCCCGCATGGGCGCGCAGGTGCGCATCATCGCGCCTTCCACCCTGCTGCCGCCAAATGCCGCACGGCTGGGCGTGGAGGTGTTCACCAGCATGGAGGAAGGCCTGCCGGGTGCCGACGTGGTGATGATGCTGCGCCTGCAGAAGGAGCGCATGGATGGTGCCTTCATCCCCTCGGAGCGTGAATACTACCGCTTCTGGGGGCTGAACGAGCAGCGCCTGGCACTGGCCAAGGAGGATGCCATCGTCATGCACCCGGGGCCGATGAACCGCGGCGTGGAGATCGATTCGGTGGTGGCCGACGGACCGCGCTCGGTCATCCGCGAGCAGGTGGAGATGGGCGTGGCCGTGCGCATGGCCGTCATCGACGCGCTGGCCCGCAACCTCACGCGGGAGGCTGCGGCATGAGCAGTGCTTCCCACAGCCCCGCCCTGCCCCGCGCCTTTGTCAATGCGCGGCTGTTCTGCCCGGCTTCCGGGCTGAACGGCACTCCCGGCGGCCTGCTGGTGGAAAACGGGCGCATTGTCGCCACGGGCGCGGACATCACCCGTGAGGCCGCCGCCAGCCGCGGCCTGCCACCGGAAAACATCATCGACTGCAATGGCCACTGGCTGTTGCCCGGCCTGGTGGACATGCGGGTATTCACCGGCGAACCGGGCTTCGAATACCGCGAGACGCTGGCCACCGCGTCTGACGCTGCCGCCGCCGGTGGCGTTGCCACCATGATCGTGATGCCGGACACCGACCCGGTGGTGGATGATGCCGCCATCGTCGATTTCATCCTGCGCCGGGCGCGGGCCACGGCAAAGGTGAAGGTAGCTCCCACGGCCGCCATCACCCGCGGGCTGGCAGGAAAGCAGATGAGCGAGATCGGCCTGCTGAAGGAGGCCGGGGCGGTGGCCATCACCGACGGGCGCAAGGCCGTGGCCTCCAGCCGCATCCTCGCCCGTGCGCTGGCCTATGCGCACGACTTCGACATGCTGCTGATCAACACGGTGCAGGATGCCGAACTGGGCGGCGGCGTGATGCACGCAGGCGAGCTTTCTGCCCGCCTCGGCCTGCCCGGTATTCCACGGCAGGCGGAGATCATCGCGCTGGAGCGCGACCTGAGATTGGTGGAGATGACCGGCGCGCGCTACCACGCCGCGCAACTTTCCTGCGCCGAATCGGTCGAGATCATGCGCCAGGCAAAGGAGCGCGGCCTGCCGGTTACCTGCGGGGTAAGCATCAATCACCTGCTGCTGAACGAGAACGACATTGGTGCCTACCGCACCTTCTTCAAGCTCTCGCCACCACTGCGCACGGAGGAGGACCGCGCCGCGCTGGTGGAAGGCGTGGCGGATGGCACCATCGACGTCATCGTCTCCGCCCACGACCCGCAGAGCGCCGACACCAAGCGCCTGCCCTTCGCCGAGGCCGCCTTTGGCGCGGTGGGGCTGGAGACGTTGCTGCCGGCGGCACTGTCGCTGCATCATGCAGGTGCAGTGCCCGTGGAGCGGCTGCTGGAGGCGCTTGCCGCCACCCCGGCGCGGCTGCTGGGGCTGGAGGCGGGAACGCTGAAACCCGGCAAACCGGCCGATTTCTGCCTCGTCGCCCCGGAAGCAAGCTGGCGCGTACAGGCAGAAGCGCTGCATTCACGCTCGCACAACACGCCGTTCGAGGACCGCGTGTTCGAGGGCCGCGTGCTGCACACGGTGGTGGATGGCGAAACGGTCTTCAGGCTCGATCGACCGGCAATATCCGCCTGAGCCAATCCTCCACCTCTTCCGGCTGCCGCAGCACCAGCGCACCCGGCGGCGGCGCGGGGCGGCGTTGCAGCAGCACGTTGACGCCCAGCCGCAGCGCTGCCAGCACCAGTGCATGGCTGCCCGCCGACTGCCGCGCCAGCAGCCATTGCGCCCGGGTGGCCCGCAGCCATGCCATTTCCCCCACCAGCGAGCCACGCGGTGCCCCCGCCTTGCGCCCCGTCAGCAACCGCCAGCGCGGCGGCGGGATGAAGGCCGGCGGCATCAGCATGCGGGCATGCAGATGCAGGTCTGACCGGCTGCGCAATACCGCCACCCCCCGGCTGCCCAGCGCCACCACCACCCGTGCGCCACGCGGCAGTGCCCGCGTCAGGTCCGTCAGGGAATCCATCAGCCCCAGGCACCTTCCCGCTGCACCGTCATGCCCGGGCTTGCCCCGGACATCCGGAAGGCAGCGGATGCAGGAGGCCTCGGCCATGGATTGCCGGATCAGGCTTGGCAATGACGCACGAGAGACCGACGCACGAGAGGCCAAAAAGCAGGAGACCGGCAACGCTGGCGCTGGCGGCAGGAAGCGCGCATGCGGCACCCCCGCCAGCCGTGCCGCCTCCGCCACCTGATGCGGCATGCGCCGTGCGAACGGGTGCGTGGCGTCAATCACCGCGGCGATGCCCTCGCGCTCAAGCCATGCCGCCAATCCTTCCACGCCGCCGAAGCCGCCCTGCCGCACGCGGATATGCGGATGCTCCGGCAGCCGCGGAGCATCCGTCAGCCCGGCCAGCGAATAGATGATCTCCACCTCATCCATTCTTGCCGCCAGCCGCGCCGCCAGCATTTCCGCCAGTTTCCGCGCTGTTGCCGTGCCTGCGGTCAGCAGCAGGCGCATGGGCGCATCTGCCTTGCCCGCGCCCGCCACCATCAGGCTGGTTCCTCCACCTGCGCCAGCACGGCACCGCTCCTGTCCACCACCAGCACACCGGCACGCACCGGCGCATCGCGCAGCACGTCTCGGATGGTGGCAAGGGCAGCACGGGCAATGGGGCTGGCGAGATCCATCCCGCGCCCATGTGCCAGTTCCAGCGCCTGGCCCACGCTGCCCGCCACCGCAATGGCCTCTGCATCGGCACCATGCAGCCCGGCCTGTTCGGCCAGCCAGCGCATGTCCACCTGCCCGCGCTTCGAGTGCAGGTCGAGCATCCCCATGCCCAGCTTTGCCAGCTTGGCCGGACCACCGGCAATGGTCAGCCGCGGCACGGGATGATTGCGCACGTATTTCAAGAGGCCACCGGCAAAGTCTCCCATGTCGATGAGCGCCTGTTCCGACACCCCGAACAGCTCCTGCGCTGCGCGCTCCGATGTGCGGCCCGTGGCACCGATGACATGTGCCAGCCCCAGCGCGCGGGCCACGTCCACCCCTTCGCGGATGGAGGCAATCCACGCCGCGCAGGAATAGGGCCTGACAATCCCCGTGGTGCCGAGAATGGACAGCCCGCCGATGATGCCCAGCCGCGGGTTCATGGTCCTGCGCGCCAGTTCCTCGCCGCCGGGAATGGAGATTTCCACCGCCACATCCGGTGCATCCGGTGCATCCGGCGCGTCTGCCATGTCAGCAGTTCGGGCCTCTTCCAGCGCCTCTGCAAGCGCTTCTTGAAGCGCGGTGCGGATCATCAGCCGCGGCCCCGGGTTGATGGCGGGCTCGCCGGGCGGCAGTGGCAGGCCGGGCAGCGTTACCGTACCCACGCCCTCGCCCGCCACGAAGCGCACCCCCTGCCCCGGCTGAAGCAACCGCACGGTGCTGATGACGAGCGCGCCATGGGTGATGTCCGGGTCATCGCCGGCATCCTTGATGATGCCCGCACGGGCCTCGTTGTCGCCAAGGTGCTCGCACAGGTGCAGGGCGAAGCACGGGCGCTGGCCGCCAGGCAGCGTGATGCCCACCTCATCCGGGCAGCGTCCCGTCAGCAGTGCCAGATACGCTGCCTTGGCCGCGGCGGCAGCGCATGCGCCGGTGGTAAAGCCGCTGCGCAGGCGTGCCCTGGCCTTTCCGGCTGCCACTGCACTGTCCTGCGCTGCAGCAGCTTCGTTGGCTGCGGATTGGCAATTTTCCTTGGCCCGTTGCATGGCTGGCAGGCTATAAGCTGTCAGCGTTTTGTCAAATCCCCGTGCAAGGGGCAGGCTTGAAGGTATTGCCCGGCCATGACGGAAATGCTGATGATCGCCGCCCCGGCTTCCGGCCAGGGCAAGACGGCCATCACCGCCGCGCTGCTGCGCCTGCTGCGCCAGCGTGGCGTCGAGGTGGCCGCCGCCAAGGTGGGGCCGGATTACATAGACCCGGCGTTTCATGCCGCCGCCAGCGGCCGCGCGGCCATCAACCTCGACCCGTGGGCAATGTCGCGCGCCGAGCTGGCCCGGCGCCTGCATGCGCTGGGGCGGGATGCCGAAATCGTCATCATCGAGGCGGTGATGGGCCTGTTCGACGGCAGCGTGCGCAAGCCGGCAGGCAATGATGCATCTCCCCTGCACGGCATCGGCTCCAGCGCCGACCTGGCGGCCATGTTCGGCATCCCCGTGCTGCTGGTGGTGGATGCCGCGCACAGCGGCCAGTCGGCCGCCGCCGTCGTGCACGGCTTCGCCAGCCTGCGGCCGGATGTGCGCATTGCCGGCATCATCCTCAACCGGCTGGGCAGCCCCCGCCATGCGCAGATGCTGAGCACTGTCATCGAGGAAGTGAGCGGCCTGCCGGTGGTGGGGCGATTTCACAGGGATGAGCGGCTGCAATTGCCGGAACGGCACCTGGGGCTGGTGCCAGCCTCCGAACACCCCGACCTGCAGCGCTGGCTGGATGCAGCAGCGGAAGCGGCAGCGGAAGCCGTATCGCTGTGCCGTCTTGCCAACCTTGCCGCTCCGCTGCCTGCCACGCCTGCCGATGATGACGAACCGGCAGCCTCCGGCAGCCAGCCCGCCGGGCTGCCACCGCTGGGCCAGCGCATTGCACTGGCGCGCGACGAGGCCTTCTGCTTCGCCTATCCGCATCTGCTGCAGGACTGGCACGCCAGGGGGGCGGAAATCCACCTCTTCTCGCCACTGGCGGATGAAGCACCGCCGGATGCATGTGATGCCATCTTCCTGCCCGGTGGATACCCGGAGCTGCACGCCGGCCGGCTGGCCGCCGCCACGCGCTTTCGCAACGGCATGCGCCGGGCAGCAGAGCGCGGGGCGTTGATCTACGGCGAGTGTGGCGGCTTCATGGTGCTGGGGCGCGGACTGGTGGACAATGATGGCACGGCACACGCCATGTGCGACCTGCTGCCCGTAACCACCAGCTTTGCCGACCGCCATCTGCATCTTGGCTACCGGCAGCTGCGGCATGACAGCCCCCTGCCCTTTGCCGCCAACCTGCGCGGGCACGAATTCCATTACGCCAGCACCGTGTGGCAGGATGCCAATGCCCCGGCGCTGTTCGAGGCGCAGGATGCAGGTGGCACGCCCCTGCCACCAATGGGGCTTTGCATCGGCCGGGTGATGGGCAGTTTCGCCCATGTCATCTCCGCTGCTCCCGATGCAGACATGCCCGGCAGCGCCACGGCAACGGAGCCGCAACCATGACAGCGCGGGTGATCATGATCCAGGGCACCGGCTCGCATGTCGGCAAGAGCCTCATTGTTGCCGGGCTGTGCCGCGCCTTCGCAAACGCCGGCGTGGCCGTGGCTCCGTTCAAGCCGCAGAACATGTCCAACAACGCCGCCGTTACCGCCGATGGCGGCGAGATAGGCCGCGCCCAGGCGCTGCAGGCGCAGGCCGCGCGCCGTGCGCCACTGGTGCACATGAACCCGCTGCTGCTGAAGCCGGAATCGGAAGGCGGCGCACAGGTGGTGGTGCAGGGCCGCCGCGCCGCCAGCATGAGCGCAAGGGAGTTCTTCCGCCGCCGCGCGGAGTTCATGCCGGCGGTCATCGACAGCTTTGCCCGGCTGTGCCGGCAGGCCGAGCTGGTGATCGTGGAAGGCGCAGGCTCGCCGGCAGAAGTCAACCTGCGCAAAGGCGACATCGCCAACATGGGCTTCGCCACTGCCGTGGATGCGCCGGTGGCGCTGCTGGCAGACATTCACCGCGGCGGTGTGATGGCGGCCATCGTCGGCACGCTGGCGGTGCTGGATGCGCAGGACACCACGCGCATCCGCGCCTTCATCATCAACAATTTCCATGGCGACCCGGAACTGTTCATCGACGGCATGCACTGGCTGGAACAGCGCACTTCCCTGCCCTGCCTGGGCGTGGTGCCTCACTTTGCGCAGGCCCATCTGCTGCCGGCAGAAGACAGCCAGGCGCTGGAGCACGATGCCGGCTCCACCGCGGGCATCGCACACGATTCTGCGGCAGTCGCAGGCGCTGCGCGGCCATTGCGCATCGTGGTGCCGAAGCTGCCACGCATGGCCAATTTCGACGACCTCGACCCGCTGCGGCAGGAGCCGGCAGTCAACCTGCGCATCATTGCCGCCGGCAAGCCCCTGCCCGGCGATGCCGATCTCGTCATCCTGCCGGGCAGCAAGGCGGTGTTTTCCGACCTCGCCTACCTGCGCCAGCAGGGCTGGCATATCGACATCGCCGCCCATGTGCGCCGCGGCGGCCGCGTGCTGGGCATCTGCGGCGGCTACCAGATGCTGGGCCGCACCATTCACGATCCGCACGGGGTGGAAGGCCCGGCAGGTGCGCGCACGGAAGGGCTGGGCCTGTTGCAGGTGGACACGCAGCTGACAAGGCAAAAGATCACCCGCCGGGTGCTGGCGCGGCACGTGCAGAGCGGCACTCTCGTCAAGGCCTACGAGATCCACCTTGGCCGCAGCCGCGGGGATGACTGCCAGCGCCCCTTTGCGCAGGTGAAGCAGGGGCCGGATGCGGATGCGGAATACTGCATGCATCAGGCATCCCACCGCCCCGCACGCAGCCGGCAGCGCCCATCTGCCCCGGTTGCTGCCGCATCCACGCCCGTGAATGGCGGCAACGACAATGACGCCTGGCGTGATGATGGCGCGATGTCGGCAGACGGGCGCTGCATGGGCACCTATCTGCACGGGGCCTTTGCATCGGACGATTTCCGCCGCGCCTTCCTGCACATGCTGGGCGCGCGGCAATTCCGCGAAGCCGGCTATCGCCAGCAGGTGGAACAGACGCTCGATGCCCTGGCCGAACACCTGCAGCAGCACATGGACCTCGAACAGCTGTGGCAAATCGCACGACCGCCTCGCCTGCCCTGACATCCCCTGCCGGCTTTCTGCCACCCTTGTCTGCTGCCTTTTCTGCCGCCCCTGCCACCTGCATGCCCTCATCCGGCGAAACGGCATGGCTGCTGGCATACGGCACCCTGCCTGTGTTTCAATGCTGTCCATGCACAGCGATTCGCCACAGCCTGATGACATGCCAGATGAAGCGGCCACCGCTCCTGCTCCACCACGGCGGCGCGGCTGGCTCGCACATGTCGCCGCACTGCTGTGGGCATTGCTGGAAGCGGCGCTGTTCCTGCCACCGGTGGAGATGCTCGTCAGTTTCCTGGCCCTGCGCAGCCCGCGCCGCGCGCTGGTTGCTGCCGCCTTCGCCCTGATCGGGGCACTGCTGGGCAGCGGCATTCTCTACCTCTGGGGCGGGCGCGACGCCTTCACCGCCATGACGCTGCTCTCCGCCCTGCCCGGCTTGTCGGAAGACATCATGATACGGGCGGAGGAAGAACTGCTGAACAGCGGCGCGTGGAGCATCTTCGAAAGCGTGTTCTCTGCCGCTGGCGGGCGTGCCCATGCCGTGTTCGCGCAGGCGCTTGGGGTGGGTCTGCCCGTGTTTCTCGGCATCTACGCACTGGCCCGTGCGGCGCGCCTGCTGCTGGCCTGGGCGCTGGCCTTGGGCATTGCGTCAGGGCTGGGCACCTTGCTGTCAAGGCGCCAGCGCCGGCAACAGCACCTGCACGTGGCACTCGTCATCCTGTGGCTGCTGGGCTGGGCACTGCTGTTGTGGTTTCTCTACGGCCCGGCGATTCCTGTCCTGGCCACGGATGGCTGATGCCTCAGGCATCAGCAGTGCATTTGATTGCCAAGAATTTACCCTTTTTTTCCTACACGCTTCAACCGGCCTGCGAAATCTGCTCTTGTAGCAGCATGGGGCGACGTGAAAGTCTGCCAGATCGAGCGTGCCGAGGTCGGCAGCGCAAATGCTGCCCGCAAGGCCCGGCCGGAAACAACATCGGGACAGACAGATGATCTTTCGAAAGACCAGAAGCGACAACGATGCGCAGCAGCCTCAGGCGGAAACAACGCCACCCACGGCTGCCGCCGCGGAAGCAGAGCCGGCAGCCACCGCTGACGCTGCCACTCCCGTGCAGCCTGTCGAGCCCGGTGGCCCGGTAACCGTCATCACTTCCGACGTGGTCATGGAGGGCAACCTGGTTACCAGTGGAGAGCTGCACCTGGATGGCACCATTCACGGCGCGGTGCAGGCCGGGCGAGTGATCATCCAGGAAAACGGTGCCATCAGTGGCCAGGTGCTGGCGCAGGAGGTCATCATCTACGGCCGCGCCATCGGCCCTATCTGCAGCGTGAAGGTGCACCTGTTGCCTGGCGCACAGGTGGAAGGCGACGTGCTGAGCCAGGGCATCGTGATCGAGGATGGTGCCTTCATAGATGGTCAGATCCGCTACTCCGAGGATCCGCTCGGGGAATGGCAGCAGATGTGGTATGGTGATGAAGCGCAGGCCATCGAGCACGAGCCGCAGGCCACGGCCGGGCTTGGCGATGTCGATGCGCAAACCTCCCCCCTTCAGCAGGCTGGTGCTTCCGTCGGCAGCGGCGCTGCAGCCACGCAGACTGCCGCTGCAGATGCGGCCACCGCCGCAGCCGGCACTGCTGCAGCAACAGGAGCGGCAGCAACAGGAGCCGTGGCAGCAGCAACCACGCAACATGAAGCCGACACGGGGAATGATGACACCCCTGCTGCCCCCTATCTGCGCCCGGTGGACAAGCCGCCCGCCGGCAAGGGCGACAATGCCGAGAACGCACAGAAGGCTCCTGCCGACAGCAAGGGCGTGAAGGCCGAAAACCCCGACTCCAACAAGGCAGCGTCCCACGAGCCACAGGAAAAGGCGCAGGAGAAACCAGCGGCCGGCAGCAAGGAAGACTGAGAAGGCACAGCCCGGCACGGCGCAAGTTCCCTGCTTCCTGCAGCATCCCCGCGGTGTGTTTTTCTTGAGCACACGGCGCAATGCGCTATGATGGCTGCATGGGTGCGACAGCCGCAAACAACCATGACCTGCACACTCCGCCAGCCACGCTGGTGCATGGCCTGCCGCGCTCGCGGCTGGAGCGCATGCGTGCCGCCGGGCTGGAGATCCTGGAAAGCTGCCGCCTGCTGGAAAAGGCCGGGGCCAACGTGGTAAGCCGCTGCCTGGCGCATCAGGGGGCCTTCTACGAGCTGGAGCACTATCCGCGTGGCGACGTGTTCGACGACGAATTCGGCGCGCAATACTACTATCACGCACACCGCCCCGACCTTGGCGAACACGGTCACTTCCACTGCTTCGTGCGGCGCGAGGGCATGCCCCCGGGGCTTGAGCCCGTATCCATGCCGGAGGACACCCCGCGTCCGCCACCGGAACAGGCCGTCTGCCACCTCGTCGCCATCTCGATGAATGCGCAAGGCGAGCCTACCCACCTGTTCACCACCAACCGCTGGGTTACCGACGAAAGCTTCTTTGCCGCCGATGATGCCCTGGCGCTGGTGGACAGGTTCCGCATAGAACACGTGCACCCCTGCCTGGCGGTGAACCGCTGGATCAGCGCCATGCTGCAACTGTTCTGGCCACAGGTGCGCCTGCTGCTGCAGGAGCGCGACCGGGTGGTGAATGAGTGGAAAAGGCAATACCCCCAGCGCAACGTCTATGAGGATCGCGAGCTGGAGATCACTTCCCGCATCGCCATCGATGTCGATGAACAGCTTGCGCTGGTGGAAGACACCCTCAACGCCGCCGCCTGAACAGGCACTGCCCGGAATGCTGCCATCCCGAACAATGTTTCCACCATGCCTGCGGCCTGCAATGCCGATTGATGCAATTGCCCTTGAGCAAGGCCTCCTCCCGGCCTATCTGTGCTGCTCATGAGCAATACATCACACAACCACAGCCCTGCAGCGCCCGTGCTGCATGTCATCGGTGGCGGGCTGGCCGGTTCCGAGGCCGCCTGGCAGGCGGCGCAGGCCGGTGTGCGGGTGATCCTGCACGAAATGCGCGCAACGCGCATGACGGATGCGCACAAGACGGACAAGCTGGCGGAGCTGGTGTGCTCCAACTCCTTCCGCTCCGATGATGCGGAAAACAATGCCGTCGGCCTGCTGCACGAGGAGATGCGCCGCGCCGGCTCCCTCATCATGGCAGCGGCGGACGCCAACAGGGTGCCGGCAGGCTCCGCCCTGGCGGTGGATCGCGAAGGTTTCTCCGCAATGGTGAGCGAGCGGCTGGCCGCACATCCCGGTATTACCATCGTGCGCGAGGAGATCGACGGCTGGCCACCGGCGGAATGGCAACAGGTCATCATCGCCACCGGCCCGCTCACCTCCGATGCACTGGCACAGGCCATTCTCGAGCGCACAGGCGCACAGGCGCTGGCATTCTTCGATGCCATCGCACCCATCGTGCATGCCGATTCCATCGACATGTCGGTGTGCTGGAAACAGTCGCGCTACGACAAGGGCAGCGCCGACTACATCAACTGCCCGCTCGACAGGCAGCAATACGAAGCCTTCGTGCAGGCACTGCTGGCAGGCGAGAAGACGGAATTTCGCGAGTGGGAGAAGAACACCCCCTATTTCGACGGCTGCCTGCCCATCGAGGTAATGGCCGAGCGCGGCATCGATACCTTGCGCCACGGGCCAATGAAGCCCGTGGGCCTGACCGACCCGCGCACCGGCAGGCGCCCTTATGCCGTGGTGCAGCTCCGGCAGGACAATGCGCTGGGCACGCTGTTCAACATGGTGGGTTTTCAGACCAAGCTGAAATACGGCGAGCAACAGCGCATCTTCCGCATGATCCCGGGGCTGGAAAACGCCCGTTTCGCGCGGCTGGGCGGCATTCACCGCAACACCTTCCTCGACAGCCCGCGCCTGCTGGACGAACAGTTGCGCCTGAAGGCGGAGCCACGCATCCGTTTCGCCGGGCAGATGACCGGCGTGGAAGGTTACGTGGAAAGTGCTGCCTGCGGGCTTATGGCGGGGCGAGCCGCTGCCGCCGAGCTGCTGGGGCGGCCCTTTACGCCACCGCCGCAGACCACTGCGCACGGCGCGCTCATCCACCACATCACCGGCGGACACCTGGCGGAATCGGGGCTGAAGACGTTTCAGCCGATGAACATCAACTTCGGCCTGCTGCCTCCCATCGAGACCCCGACACACGATGAAGAGGGCAAGCGCCTCAAAGGCAAGGAACGCACCCGCCACCGCCGTCGCCTGATGGCCCGCCGTGCCCTGGCGGATTTCGACACCTGGTTACAATCTCGCGAACAGGGATAAGGCACAAGGATGCTGGGGGCGGTCTCGGAAAAAAGCGCGCATGTTCGAGACAGTCCGCCAAAATATCAGTGGCTTTGCCTTGCCCTCCAGTGGCGGGACATCCCAATATCGACCTGCAGCATGTTCGTTTGGACCATTCCAGGGCAGCCTCGGGGCCTGTATTCTGCCGATCGTTCACCTTCCAGCCACGCTGGCCTGGTGTGCAAATTCATGGCATGTCATGAACAGCCTCGCCCCGGCAGGAATTCCGGCCAGTGCCAACAGGCAGAAAATCCAGTAACATGCTGTGTCATGCCGCCTCCGCAATCCTGTGATGAAATTCGGTCATGAGAAAACAACGCCCAAAAGCATCCGGCAAGGTGGCCAGAAGCCGGCCTGCGCCCTGTGCCTCGCCGCTGGCAGCGGAAGAGGAGGTCATCTATGGCGTGCATGCGGTGCGCGAGGCCCTGCGCAATCCGGCCCGGCGCATCCTGCGCGCCTTTGCCACGCGCAATGCCCTGCGCCGCCTGCAGGAGGACTTCCGCACCGCCGGCATCACCCCGCAAGAGGTGCGCCCGCAGGAAATCAGCCGGCGGCTGGGGCCGGATGCAGTGCACCAGGGCGTGCTCGTCTTCGCCGAGCCGCTGCCCACCCCCAGCCTGCCTGAAGTGGCGGGCTGCGGCGGCATCCTGCTGCTGCTGGACCAGGTTACCGACCCGCACAACGTCGGTGCCATCCTGCGCTCGGCAGCCGCCTTCGACATCGCCGCCATCATCACCACCGCCCGCCACGCGCCGGGTACGGCATCCGGCGTGCTGGCCAAGGCCGCATCCGGCGCCGTGGAGCACGTGCCGCTGGTGCGCATCACCAATCTCGCCCGCGCCATGCAGGAGCTGCGGCGGGAACATGGCTATACCCTGTGGGGCCTGGACAGCGATGGCGAAGCCGTTCTCGACTGCCGCACGCACGTGCCGGAGCGCATCGCCCTTGTGCTGGGAGCGGAAGGCAAGGGCCTGCGCCTGAAGACACGCGAAACCTGCGATGCCATCGTCAGGCTGCAGATGCCCGGTGCCATTCGCTCGCTGAACGTCTCCAACGCCTGCGCCATTGCCCTGTTCGCCCTGCATCAGGGGCGGCAGCAGGCAATGACGGAAGAACCTGAACCACAAGCTTGAGGGAACGGCTTGCCGCCTGATGTCATGCAATGAGAGCGCTGGTGGTGCGGGCGGGGGGACTTGAACCCCCACAGGGCCACGCCCTTGCGGATTTTAAGTCCGCTGCGTCTACCAATTCCGCCACGCCCGCACTGAGCGACTGCCGGACATGAAACCCGGTCCCTTCGC
>JALSGQ010000061.1 GCA_026982665.1 Hyphomicrobiales bacterium
GGGTGCAGGCACGGGTGCAGGATGCGCTGGGGCGGCTGGAACGGCTGGAGCAGGCAAAGGCAGCGCTGGGTGGCGAGGAGGCATTGCGCCAGCTGGTGAGCGACCTGCTGGAACCGATGCTGGCCCGTTGGCTGGAAGAAAACCTGCCGCGCATGGTGGAAGAGCGGCTGCAGGCGGAGCTGGACAATATCCGGCGGCGGTGAAGAAATCGCAAAAGCGCACAGCGGATCTGAAGCAGGCGAGGTGTTTCCCTCTTGTGCCAGCCTGTTGCCGGCAGGTCGCCGTGGCGATGGAAAATGCAGTTCATTCGGCGCGTTGCAAGCGCTCCATGAATCTGAATCATTGTCGCAAGTCCGGCCGCATGGCCGGGCATGATGACGGAAGGCGCCAGCCAACATCTGCGTGCAGGGTGGACGCAACATGAAGCGCGTGCGGGAGATTGATCCCGGCGGGACTTGGGGGCTTGCAGCCTTGCGGCTGGCCTCTGCCACGCGGCACGGCTGATCATTCGCGGGCGGCTCCTCGTGCTCGATGCCACCTTTTCCGGCGCAGGAGATCACTGCCTTGTTCGGCCTCGTGCGGGGGCTTCATGCAGCGACGTTTTCGGCCAGCCGTGCCGGCAGCAGGCCGCGGGCGGAATTGCCGATGAACAGGGCCTCGGCCTGTTGCAGGTGTCGGGGCAGCACCACTTGCTCCCGTGCCCATCCTTCCTCCAGCAGCAGGCCGCGCAACACGCCGGGCAGCAGGCCGCAGCGCAGCGGCGGAGTGCGCAGGATGCTCTCGCCCGGCATGCGCACGAACAGGTTGGTGAAGCTGCCCTCGGTGCACTCGCCCTGTTCATTCAGCAGGATGGCTTCATCCGCGCCCCGTTCGCGTGCTTCCTTCAGCGCCTTGTCGAAATGCTGGCGCAGCGTCGTCTTGTGGCGCAACAGCGGGTCGGACGAGCGCACCTGCGCGCTCCGCGCCACGATGATGCGCATGGCCTGGCCATCGGCCAGCAGTGTCGGGGCGGGGCGGTCGGAGAGGAAGAAGGAGCCGTTGGCTTGCAGCAGCAGGCGGACGATGCACCGTTCGTGCAGGCGGCTGATGTAATGATCGAGCATCCTCCGCACGGAGGAAGGCATGAAGTTCAATCCCAGTGCCTGCGCCGAATCCCGCAACCGCCGCAGATGCCGCTGTTGATGCCGCAATCCGTGTCCGGGCATGAACAGCATCGTTTCCAGCAGTTCTGGCACCTGCGCCTGTGGAGGTACCCATTCCTGTGGCCTCAGCCCCGGAGATCCGGTGGGCGTCTTTTCCCGCGACGCGGCATCGGCGTGGCTGTCGGAAGCGCCTTGCGGCCTCTTGCGGTCCTGCTCGCTGTGCACAAGCGGTTCCTCCCGTGGATTGGTTGCGGTTTTCCTGCAGGTGCTGGAGTGCGCCGGGCCTTTCCACCTGTTGGCAAGGGAGCACCGGCCGCAAGGTGGCCGGGACACATGGCGAGGAAGCGGGCCTTCAGCAGGCATTCCGCGTATTCCTCCGATGCCACCGAATCGGCAACGATGCCGGAGCCGGTGCCCATGTAGCCGAAGCCGTCATCATGCAGCACGAGGGTGCGGATCAGCACGTTCAGCTCGCCTTGCAGGTGTCCGCCGGCGTCGCGATGCAGCCAGCCCATGCAGCCGGTATAGGGGCCGCGCTGCCATTGCTCCACCTCGTCGATGATTTCCATGGCCCGCAATTTCGGCGCGCCGATGACCGAGCCGGGCGGAAAGACGGCCTGCAGCAACTGCTGCAATGGCAGGTGGCGCGGCAGATCGGCCTCCACGACGGAAACCATCTGGTGCACGCGGGGCAGGTGCCGCAGGGTGAACAACGTCGGCACGCGCACGCCGCCGATGGGTGCTAGGCGCCCCAGGTCGTTGCGCATCAGGTCGGTGATCATCAGGTTTTCGGCGCGGTTCTTGGCGTCCTGCAACAGGGCCTGTTGCTGTTGCCTGTCAGTCGGCGGATGGGAAGACCGCGCAATGGTGCCCTTCATCGGCTCGCTGCGCGCGCGGCCATCGGACAGGTGCAGGAACAGTTCCGGTGAACAGGACAGCAGGTGCCACGGGCCGAAACGGCCATAACCGCCATGTGCCGGTGGCTGGCGTTGCGCCAGCAGGGCATGCAGGCGGGGGGGATTGTCCACGCCATCGATGAACAGCGGAAAGGTGAGATTGGCCTGGTAGATGTCGCCGGCGGCCAGATATTGCCGGATGCGCTGCACGCCGCGGGCATGATCCGTGGCTCGCCAGCCGGCCCGCCAGCGCCCGGACGGCAGGCGCCCCGGATGGCGGTTGTCGAGCTGACGGCGACTGCCACGGCGGGCGGTGGCCCTGCCATTGGCCGCATGGCGCGAGGCCAGTCGCAACAGCAGCATGCACGCCTGCGCTGATGTCAGGCGCACCGGCGGGCGGCAGATCAGCACGTGCAGCAGGGGCGGCATGGCGGGCAGGACGGGGCGGGGGCGCTGTTGGCGAGTTGCTGGCGCGGAGGCGCGGAAACAGTGGTCATGGCCGTTGGCCAGCAGCGGTGCCAGTTCATGGCCGAACCACCCGGCCAGCCAGTGCCCGGCCTGCAGGGCTGCTTCCAGTCGCTTGAGTGCCGCATCCAGCTGGTGCGGTGCATGCACCGTCACCTGTGCCAGCGGGCGGTGAAACAGCAGGTGTTGCGCATGCGTGGTGTAAAGCAGCAGGTTGGTGTGCCGAGGTGTCATGTGTTCGTGTGGATTTCGTAGCGGTGTCTGGTCGCTGTTCCACGTGGCAGACATTTGCCGCCTTGTGCCGTGAATCACGTATCTGCTGCTGATGCGCCGAAAGAGAGAGGCTGGCAAGGGGCGGCCATCACCTTTTTCACGCGTGCCGTGCTGGCGGCAGGGCGTGTTCCGTGCAACGGGTCGGAGCTCTTGCGCTGCCGGGCGCGGTGGTGTTTATACGGCGACACTGGGCGGTTGCGCGCCTGATTCATCACCCGTGAGCAAGGGCAGGCGGATGCTGGACAAGCATTTCGATCCGAAGGCCGTGGAACAGCGGCTGTATGAGCAGTGGGAGAAGGCCGGGGCCTTCAGGCCCTCCGGCGAGGGCGAGCCGTTCTGCATCGTCATTCCG
>JALSGQ010000062.1 GCA_026982665.1 Hyphomicrobiales bacterium
CCTAGATGTTGCGCAGGAACACCTCGGTGATGCGGTGCCCCGGCCCCTTGCGCAGGATGAGATCGGCGCGGCCACGGGTGGGGCGGATGTTGCGGCGCAGGTTGGGCAGGTTGATGGTCTCCCACAGCTGTTCGGCCACGCTCTGCGCCTGCCGGTCGTCGAGCGCGGCATAGCGGTGGAAATAGGAGCGCGGATCGGCAAAGGCGGTGCGCCGCAGCATCAGGAAGCGCTCCACATACCATTGCCGCAGCAATCCTTCCGGCGCATCCAGGTAGAGGGCAAAATCGAAGAAGTCGGAAACGAACGGCACCGCCCTGCCATCGCGCGGCGGACGGCCGGTCTGCAGCACGTTCAGCCCCTCGATGATGAGGATGTCGGGCTGGTCGATCTCGATGAACTCTCCAGGCAGCACGTCGTAGGTGAGATGATCATACACCGGCGCGCGCACGTGCCGCCTGCCGGCGCGCACGTCGTTGAGAAAGCGCAGCAGCCGTGCCCGGTCATAGGATTCCGGAAAACCCTTGCGCCCCATCAGCCCGCGCCGCTTGAGCTCGGCATTGGGCAGCAGGAAGCCGTCGGTGGGCACCAGGTCCACTCGCGGGTGATCCGGCCAGCTCGACAACAGCCGCTGCAGCAGTCGTGCGGTGGTGGACTTGCCTGCCGCCACGGAACCGGCCATGCCGATGATGAACGGCACCTTGCGCCCGTTGCCACCCAGAAACTGCCGGCGCGCCTGAAACAGCCGCTGCATGGCCGCCACGTGCAGGTTCAGCAGGCGCGACAGCGGCAGATAGACCTCTTCCACTTCCTGCAGGTCCACCTCCACCGCCAGCCCGCGCACCTCCTCGATGTCGCGTTCGGTGAGTGTCAGTGGCGTGTCCTGCCGCAGCGCCGCCCATTGCGCACGGGAGAAGTGGCGGAATGGGGAAAGCGTGCTGAGGTCATCCGGCTGATGCGGCGCATCATCCCCGTTGCCGGCGGTTGTGGATGAAGCGGCATCGGCTGTGGCATCAACGGCTTGCGGAGAAGGGCTGCAGGAGGATGGTCGAGGTGGTCGGGCCATGGGCAGAAAGCCATGCTCTGGATGTGTTGACGAGAAGCGGCCATCAGGCTGCCGTGCCCGGCAGCAGCAGGCCTGTTGATGCAGGTGCATCTGCCGCATAATGATACGCGAGACAACGCAAAAATGCACATGGCACCGCAGGGCGGCATGTGAATACGGGTGCAGGAGGGGCAGGATATTGAGCAGGCAGCAGGGGCAGGATGTTTCGGGCGCGCATGATGCCGGCAACATTACGGTGGGCGTGGTTGGTGCCGGTGCGTGGGGCACGGCGCTGGCGCTGAGCGCGGTGCGGGCAGGGCATGAGGTCATCCTGTGGGTGCGCGAGCCGGAACTGGCCGAAACAATGCGCAGGAAGCGCGAGAACGTGCGCTATCTGCCCGGCGTGGAGCTGCCCGCGGCCATCGCGCCCACTGCAGCCCTTGAGGACCTGCGCGATTGCTCGCTGTTGCTGCTGGTTACGCCAGCGCAGGCTACCCGCGCCATGCTGCGGCAGATGCAGGCGGCGGGGCTGCTGGCACCGCAACGACGGTTGCTGCTGTGCGCCAAGGGGCTGGAACAGGGCACGCGGGCATTGCTGTCGGAGGTGGTGCACCAGGAGGCCGCGCAGATAACGCCACTGGTGCTTTCCGGCCCCAGCTTTGCGGCCGAAGTGGCACGCAACCTGCCGGCGGCGGTAACCCTGGCGGCGGCAGACATTGCCGAGGCCCGGGAGGTGGCGCGCATGCTGGCGCACCGGCGCTTTCGCATCTATTCCTCCGATGACCTCGTGGGCGTGCAGCTGGGCGGCGCGCTGAAGAACGTGCTGGCCATCGCCTGTGGCGTGGTGGAGGGCATGGGGCTTGGCCATTCCGCGCGCGCGGCACTGCTGACCCGCGCCTTTGCCGAGATGCGGCGGCTGGGCCGGGTGATGGGGGCGCGGGAGGAAACCCTGAGCGGCCTTTCGGGGCTGGGAGACCTCATGCTCACTGCCACTTCCAGCCAGTCGCGCAACTATTCCCTTGGCGTGGCGCTGGGGCAGGGCAGAAGCGTGCAGGAGGTGCTGGGCGAGCGCATCACCGTGGCGGAGGGCGTGTTCACCGCCGAGGTGGTGGCGGAGCTGGCGCAGGAACATGGCATCGACATGCCCGTTGCCGGCTCGGTGCAGCGCATCGTTTGCGGCCGGTCCGATGCCGCTACCGAGCTGCAGCGCCTGCTGGCGCGCCCCTTGCGCGATGAAACCGATGCGCCGACAGGGCAGGCCGCATCCTGAGCATGGGTGTTCGCGGAAAGGAAAACGGCATGTCCGCCGATGATGAACGCAAGCCGCTTGCCACTGCCACCATGCATGGTGCCACGCACGGTGATGCCCTCACCATTGCCACGTGGAACATCAACTCGGTGCGGCTGCGCCAGCAGCAGGTGGCGGCGTTTCTCGATGGCTGGCGGCCTGATGTGCTGTGCCTGCAGGAAATCCGCTGCGCCACCGATGCATTTCCGGCCCGCACCTTTCGCAGGCTGGGCTATGAACACATGGCGGTATGGGGCCGCAAGGGCCATGCCGGTGTTGCCATCCTCTCGCGCCTGCCGCTGTGCAACGTGCAACGCCACTGTTTCTGCGGCCTTGAGGATGCGCGCCACATCATGGCCGAGGTGGCGGGGGTGGAGGTGCACTCGCTGTATGTGCCGGCAGGCGGTGATGTGCCTGATGCCGGGCGCAATCCGAAGTTCGCCCACAAGCTGGCGTTTCTGGACGAGTTGCGCACCTGGCTGGCGCGGCAGGTGCAGCAGGCGGCCTCGGGCGGGCGCGAGGTGATCCTGACCGGAGATCTGAACGTCGCGCCATTGCCCGATGACGTGTGGGATCATCGTCGCCTCCTGCGCGTGATCACCCACACGCCAATGGAAACCGAACGCCTGGAAACGCTGCGCGCAGAAGCCGGCATGGTGGACGTGGTGCGGGTGAGACTGCCTGTGCCGGAGAAGGTGTTCACCTGGTGGAGCTATCGCGCCGGTGATGCATGGGAACAGCACGACAGGGGACGGCGGCTTGATCACGTCTGGAGCACGCCGGAACTGGCGGCAAGGCTTGAGGATGTCGCCATCGCCCGCGAAACCCGCAGCTGGCCGCGTCCGTCCGACCATGTGCCGGTGCTGGCGCGTTTCCGCCGGCGCTGATTGCCCGGCGCACCGGCAGCAGGAAGAATGTCGGCAGCCCGGTCATGCCTGTCCCGCGCGCCCGGCTGTCTGCATTGCCGCAAGTTCATCAGATACCGCGCCGATTTTGCTTGTCTTGTCCCGCGGGTGTGGCACAATGTCTCATGTGGCAGGGGCGGTCTTGCTCTGTCCGGCATGCTCCGGCCCTGCGCTTTCCGCCCAAGGGATCATCCCGCATGAAGGGGTCTGCCATGTCCCACCGTGGCTTCCGTCCCTCCTCTCACCCGGATACTGCCGTGCCCGGCAGTGGCAACGACGCCAACCATGCCCATACATCGGCTGATGACACGCCATGGCTGGAGAAGCTTCGGCAGCTGCTGTTTGCCGATGCCTCGGAGGAAGACCGGCAGCGCTTCAATGCGCAGGCGCAGGAATATCTGGCGGGCGAAGCCCTGAAACTGCTGCGCCAGCGCGTGGCTGGACGCCCCCAGGTGCGCGTGCAACGCCTGCGCAATGGCCGGCTGCCGCCGGGGCTGGGCGGGCACACGCTGCTGCTGATACTCAACGACGACATGCCGTTCCTCGTGGATTCGGTGCTCCATCACCTGGCTGCCAGCGGCATGGAGGTGCGCCTGTTGCTGCACCCGGTATTGCAGGTGCAACGCAGTGCAGACGGTGCCCTGCTGACGCTCGAGCGGCGCGAGACGGCAGCGCGGCGACAGCCCGGCATCCGGCCGGAGAGCCTGATGCTGCTGTTGCTGGAGCCGTTGGCGAAGGAGCAGCGCCGTCAACTGCGCCAGGAACTGCTTCAGGTGTTGGCCGAGGTGCATGACGTGGTGCTGGATCATCCCGCCATGCGTCAGCAGCTGGAGCAGGTCATCGAGGCCTGGCAGGAACTGCCGCCACCGGTGCCGGTGGCCGACCTCACCGAGATGCTGGCCTTCCTGCAATGGCTGGCGGGCGAGCATTTCGTTTTCCTTGGCAGCCGCCGCCTGCGCCGCGATCCTTCCGGGCGATTGGTGGCAGACGGTCCGGCGCATGGCCTGCTGCGCCGCAGGCTGCTGGACGAGATCAGCGGTGATCCGTGCGATGATTGCGCCTGCCTCATGCCCTGCCGCACCAGTGCGCAGGATGCACCGCTGCTGATCACCAAGTCGGCGGCAATATCGCGCGTGCACCGCCGGACACCGATGGATCTCGTCATCGTCCGGCTGCATGACATGGCGGGGCAAGCGGTGGGCGAGCTGCGGCTGCTGGGACTGTTCACCTCCGCTGCCTACGTGCGCGCGGCGCAGGACATCCCGCTGCTGCGGCGCAAGGTGATGGCGGCAATGCGCCTGACCGGTGCCGATGGTGGCAGTCATCGCGGCAAGGCGCTGCTCAACATCCTGCAGACGTTTCCGCGTGATGACCTGTTCGAGCTGCCGGCGGAGGAGCTGGCGCGGCTGGCGGTGCAGGTGCTGCAGGTGCAGGAGCGGCCACGCCCGTGCCTGCTGTTGTGGAGCGGCTGCTCGCCGTTGTTCGTCTCGGCCTTCGCCTTCTTTCCGCGGGAGCGGTTCAGCTCGCGCCTGCGCGAGCAGGTGGCGGCGCTGCTGGAAACGGAGCTGGGCGCGCGCGTGGTGCAGTTCACGCCGCAGTTCGGCGAGCACATGCAGGTGCGGGTGCATTATCGCCTGCAGCTGCTGCAGCCGGAAACAGCCGACAGGCCCCTGCACCTGCCGGATGCCGCCGTGCTCAACGAGCGCTTGCTGGACATCGTGCGCAGCTGGGAGGAGCGGCTGCTGGAGCATATGCGTCGGCACCTGGGAACAGAACGGGCCGATGCCCTGTGGCCGCTGTATCGCAACGCCTTCTCGGAAGCCTACAAGGAGGCCTACAGCCCGGTAGAGGCGCTGGCGGACGTGCAGCTGCTGGAGAAACTGGCCGGCAGCGCGCAGGTGGAGGCACAGTTTCAGCCGCTGGATGAGGCCAGCGGTGGCCTTTCGGGCAGCCGTGATGCCGCGTTGCTGCGGCTGAAGCTGTATCATTTCGGCGCGCCGGTGCCGCTGGCGCAGCGGGTGCCGATGCTTGCCCACATGGGCCTGCTGGCGGTGGAAGAGCGCACCTTCACCGTGCATCGCGGCGATGATCCGCTGCCGGTATTCCTGCACGAGATGCTGCTGCGCCCGTCAACGGCCGGCGGGCAGGTGGATCTGAAGCGCCTGTCCGGGTTGTTGCGCGAGGGTTTCCTGGCGGTGTGGAACGGCGAGGCGGACGATGACCGCTTCAACGCCCTGATGATCAATGCCGCCATGCCGTGGCGGCAGATCGTGGTGTTGCGCGCACTGGCGCGCTGGCTGCGGCAGGCCGGTGTGCCTTACTCCTCGAGCTACATGGCCGAGACGCTCAACCGCCACGCAGCACTGGCCCGGCGGTTGTGGGAAATGTTCGAGGCGCTGCTGGCACCCGGACGGCAGGCAGCATCCGCCCGCCGCCGGCGCGCCGGAGAGATCCGGGCCGCCATCCTGCAGGCGCTGGCACAGGTGCCGTCGCTGGATGAGGATCGCATCATCCGCATGATGGCACAAACCATCATGGCCATGCAGCGTTGCAACTACTGGCAGTCGCCGCAATTGGCGGAAGGTGCGGCACGTCCGCTGGCCTTCAAGCTGCGCAGCAGCGACATCGACTTCATCCCCGACCCGAAACCGTGGGCGGAGGTGTTCGTGCATGCGCCGGACATGGAAGGCGTGCACCTGCGCGGCGGGCCCATCGCCCGTGGAGGCATCCGCTTCTCCGACCGTCCGCAGGACTTCCGCACCGAGATCCTCGGCCTGATGAAGGCGCAGACGGTGAAGAACGCCGTCATCGTGCCGGTGGGGGCGAAGGGCGGGTTCGTGCTGCGGCAGCCGCCGGCCGAGCCGGCGGCGCTGCGATCTGCCGGGCAGGCGGCCTATGAGCGCTTCATTGCCACCTTGCTGGACATCACCGACAACGTGGTGGACGGGCGCATCCGCCCGCCCCGGCGGCTGGTGCGGCTGGATGGCGATGACCCCTACCTGGTGGTGGCGGCAGACAAGGGCACCGCCACTTTTTCCGACCTGGCCAATACGTTGGCCCTGGCGCGCAATTTCTGGCTGGGTGATGCCTTTGCCTCCGGCGGCAGCAGCGGCTATGACCACAAGAAGATGGGCATTACCGCCCGTGGTGCCTGGGTGTGCGTGCGCCGGCACTTTCGCGAGCTGGGCATTGACATCGACACCACCTCCATTTCGGTGATCGGGGTGGGCGACATGTCCGGCGACGTGTTCGGCAACGGCATGTTGATCCAGCCCGGCATCCGGCTGCTCGCGGCTTTCGATCATCGCGACATCTTCATCGATCCGGAGCCTGACGTGCGGGCCGCTGCAGCCGAGCGCCGCCGCCTGTTCCGGCTGCCGCGCTCCAGCTGGCAGGACTATGACCGCAGCATCATTTCTGCTGGTGGCGGCGTGTTCTCGCGCCGCGCCAAGTCCATTGCCCTGAGCCCGCAGATGCAGAAGATGCTGGGCGTGCAGGTGGATGCAATGACGCCGGACGAGCTGATTCGCGCCATCCTGCAGATGCCGGCGGATCTTCTGTGGTTCGGCGGCATCGGCACCTTCGTGCGCGATGCGCAGGAGCGCGATGCGGACGTGGGCGACCCGGCCAATGACGCGGTGCGCATTACCGCCGATGCATTGCGGGTGAAGGTGGTGGGAGAGGGCGCGAACCTGGGGATGACGCAAAAGGCGCGCATTACCTTTGCGCGGGCTGGTGGGCGCGTGAACATGGATGCCATCGACAATGCCGGCGGCGTGAGCTGCTCCGACATCGAGGTCAACATCAAGATCGCGCTGAATGTGGCCATGCGCCGGCAGCGCCTGGAGCTGGAAGAACGCAATGCCCTGCTGACGGCCATGGAGCCGGCGGTGCGCGAGCTGGTGCTGCAGCGTTGCCTGCGGCAGGCCGTGTGCATCTCCGTTACCACCTTGCCGGAAATGCATGAAACGCCGGCGCTGGCGCGGCTGATGCGGGCGCTGGAGGAGCGCGGCGTGCTTGACCGGCAGCTGGAGCAGCTGCCTTCCGATGCCATGCTGGAAGAGCGGCTGCGCAGTGGTGAGGGGCTGACGCGCCCGGAGGTGGCGGTGCTGATGTCATGGGCCAAGATCGTGCTGTTCGATGACCTGCTGGCCTGTGGCGTGGTGGATGATGCGCATTTTGCCGACAACTGGTTGCCGGCCACCTTTCCGCCAGCCATGCGCAAGCGCTTTGCCGAGGAGGTGCGCCAGCACCCATTGCGGCGGGAAATCATCGCCTCGGTGCTGGGCAATGCCATGATCGACCTCGGCGGGCCTTCCTTCGTGCATCGCCTGCAGGAAGAGACAGGGCGTGATGTGCACGCCATTGCCACGGCGTTTGCCGTGGCCTGTGCGTTGTTCGATCTGCCGGCGCTGGTGCGGGCGGTGGATGCGCTGGATCGGCACGTCAGCGGCATGGATCAGGTGCGCCTGCAAGCGGAGCTGCGCCGCCTTCTGCGCCGCGCCTGCCAGTGGCTGCTGCGCCACGAGGTGTGGCCGCAGCCGGTGGATGCCCTGGTGCACAGGCAGGGCAGGGTCATCGAGTGGTTGCGAAAGCATCTGGCAGAAGCAACGACGGCGCATGTGCGCACGCGGTTGCGTCAGCGCCGGCAGCAGTTCCGTGGCATGGGCGTGCCGGCAACGCTGGCGCGGCAGCTGGCGCAGTTGCCATATCTCCTGCGCGGCATGGACATCGCGCAGGTGCAGGCACAATGCGATGCGCCGCTGAAGGATGTGGCGCGCATCTATTTCCTCACCGGCACCGAGCTGCGGCTGAGTGCCGTCATCATGGCGGCGCGGCGGCTCGAGCCGTCTTCACACGAGGAACGGCTGGCCTGCAACCGGTTGCTGGATCGATTGATGCTGTTGCATGCGCGCATGGCCGTTGCCATCTGCCGCCAGCGTCAGGGGGCAGGCGCACGGCAGGCGGTGGCGCAATGGATGAAGCGGCACGAGGCCGACCTTGCGCGCCTGCGTCCCCTGCTGGACGAGGCGCTGGGCGAGCCGCTGTCGCTGCCGCGGCTGATGCTGGCGGTGAGCCTGTTCGAGGAGCTGGCGGAGATGGCCGATGCCACCGCCGGCAAGGCAGACAGCATGCAGAAAGGCGGCGGTTGAGTGTGCCACCGGGGCCACGCGAGAGCCGCATGCCGAAATGCGGGAGAGGCATTTCTGCCGCGGAAATGCCTCTCCCTGGAAGAACCGGGATGTGTCATCGGATCAGGCCGTGGCCCGATACTCCGGCAGGGAAATGCCCTCTGGCAGGGGCTCCCTTTCCTCAGCTTTTCAGCGCCTTGACGATGTCTTCCACCATCTTCTTCGCGTCGGCGAACAGCATCATGGTGTTGTCGCGGTAGAACAGCGGGTTGTCGATGCCGGCATAGCCCGGCGAGAGCGAGCGCTTGACGAACAGCACGTTGCCCGCCTTCCACACCTCCAGCACCGGCATGCCGTAGATGGGCGAGCTGGGGTCGTCCTTGGCCAGCGGGTTGGTGATGTCGTTCGCGCCAATGACGAAGGCGACATCGGCATCGGCGAACTCGGAGTTGATGTCCTCCAGCTCGAACACTTCGTCATAGGGCACGTTGGCTTCGGCCAGCAGCACGTTCATGTGCCCCGGCATGCGTCCGGCCACCGGGTGAATGGCATATTTCACCTCCACCCCCTGCTCCTTCAGCAGGTCGGCCATCTCGCGCAGGGCATGCTGGGCCTGCGCCACCGCCAGGCCGTAACCGGGCACGATGATCACTTTCCGCGCGTTCTTCAGCAGGAAGGCGGCATCCTCCGCCGATCCGGCCTTCACCGGCTTCTCGCCCTCGTCGGCGGCGGCCTGGGCACTGGTGCCGAAGCCGCCGAGAATGACGGAGAAGAACGAGCGGTTCATGGCCTTGCACATGATGTAGGAGAGAATGGCACCGGAGGAGCCCACCAGCGCGCCGGTGATGATCAGTGCCACGTTCTGCAGGGTGAAGCCGATGCCGGCGGCCGCCCAGCCGGAATAGGAGTTGAGCATGGACACCACCACCGGCATGTCCGCCCCGCCGATGGGAATGATGAGCAGCACGCCGAGCGCCAGCGATACCAGCACGATGAGCCAGAAGGCGGCATGGCTTTCCGTCTGCACGAACCAGATGACGAGCACCGCCAGCAACAGGCCAAGGCCGATGTTGATGGCATGGCGCATGGGCAGCAGGATGGGGCGGCCGGACATCAGCGCATGCAGCTTGGCAAAGGCAATGAGCGAGCCGGTGAAGGTGATGGCACCAATTGCTGCGCCCAGCGACATTTCCACCAGCGAGCCGCCATGAATGCCGCCCGGGTTGCCGATGCCGAAGGCCTGTGGTGCATACAGCGCAGCGGCTGCCACCAGCACCGCGGCAAGACCGACCAGCGAGTGGAAGGCGGCCACCAGCTGCGGCATGTGCGTCATCGGGATGCGCCGGGCGATGACGGCGCCGATGCCGCCGCCGATGGCCAGCCCGACGAGGATCAGCAGCCAGGTGAGCGCGCCCAGCGACGGCATGGCGAAGAAGGTGGTGATGATGGCAATGGCCATGCCGGCCATGCCGAGATAGTTGCCAAGCCTGGAGGTGTCCGGGTGCGACAGCCCGCGCAGGGCGAGGATGAACAGCCCGCCGGAGACGAGATAGAGAAGGATGATGAGTTCCTGCGACATGCCGCGCCCCCGTCAGTTCTTTTTCTTGAACATGGCCAGCATGCGCTGGGTTACCAGGAAGCCGCCGAAGATGTTCACCGCCGCCAGGATGAGCGCGATGAAGCCGAGCGTTACGGCGGCGGAGGAATACAGCGCCCCTGCGCCCACGGCCAGCAGCGCGCCGACGACGATGACCGAGGAAATGGCGTTGGTAACCGACATCAGCGGCGTGTGCAGTGCCGGCGTTACCGACCACACCACGTAATAGCCGACGAACACCGCCAGCACGAAGATGGCAAAGAGGTAGATGAAGGGGCTGGTGCCAGCCGCACCGGCCGCCATGCCGGCCACCTCCGCCCCGCCGCTGGCGGCCGCCTGCGCCACGTATTCCTTCGCTGCATCGGCTGCCGCCGCGGCCTGTTCGGCCGCCTCGCGGGCCTTTTCTGCCGCAGCCCTTGCCTTTTCCGCCAGTTCCTGCACGTTCTGCATGGCTCCCACCGTCCTTGTCGTGCCGCTTTCAGGCGCGTGGTTCACCCCGCGCCCAGCATCTCCCTGATGCGCTCGTTCACCAGCTCGCCGTCGCGCGTGAGCAGCGTGCCGGCGATGATCTCGTCCTCCGTATCGATCTTCAGTCCCTCTTCGCCGCCATCCAGCAGCTTGAAGAAGTTGCGCAGGTTGTTGGCATACATTGCGCTGGCGTTGCCCGGCACGCGTCCGGCCATGTTGGTGTAGCCGACAATGCGCACGCCCTTGTGCTCCACCACCTCTCCGGGCCTGCTCAAGGGACAGTTGCCACCGCGCTCCACCGCCAGGTCGACGATGATGGAGCCGGGCTGCATGCTCTCCACCATCTCCTGCGTAACCAGCACCGGAGCGGGTCTGCCGGGAATGAGCGCAGTGGTGATGACCACGTCCATGTCCTTGATGTGGTTGGCCACCAGCTCCGCCTGCAGCTTCTTCTGCTCTTCCGTCAGTTCCTTCGCATAGCCACCCTCGCCGGCGGCGGCCAGCTCTTCGAGGAAGATGAATTTCGCGCCCAATGAGGCCACCTGCTCGCCGGCCTCGGGGCGCACGTCGGTGGCGGAAACCGCCGCGCCGAGCCGGTGCGCCGTGGCAATGGCCTGCAGCCCGGCCACGCCCGCGCCCATGACGAACACCTTCGCCGGCGGAATGGAGCCGGCAGCGGTCATCATCAGCGGGAAGATCTTCGGATACAGGTTGGCGGCCTCGATCACCGCCTTGTAGCCGGCCAGCGAGGCCTGCGAGGACAGCACGTCCATGGCCTGCGCGCGGGTGATGCGCGGCAGAAGCTCCATGGAAAAGGCGGTGATGCCTGCCGCATTCAGTGCCTCGATGAAGCCGCCATCCGTCCACGGGTCCAGCATGCCGATGAGCACCGCGCCTTTCTTCATGGTCGTGATGAGTGCATCATCGGGACGGCGCACGGTGAGCACCACGTCCGCGTCCTGCACCGCGTCGGAAGCGGTGCCGGCAATGCTGGCACCAGCCGCCTCGTATTCGGCATCGCTGATGAAGGACTTCTCGCCCGCGCCCTTCTGCACCACCACCGCATGGCCGGCATCCACGTAGTTCTTCACCGTTGCCGGCGTGGCGGCCACGCGGGTTTCATCCGCCGCGGTCTCTGCCGGAATTGCAATCCTCATCCCCATCATCTCCCGCCCGCTTCACAGCATTCATCGCGGTTGCGCATTCCGCTTCAAGGCCTATGCGCACAAGGCGTCCGTTTCAAGCCCCATGCGATGATTTTTACCGTTTTTCCCTTGTCGTGTCTTCCGCCGGATCAGTCTCCAGCTCCCGCCCCCAGGCGAATCTCACCAGCTCCGCCTGCTCCAGTGCCGCGCGCTCCAGCGCTGCCAGCTGTGGCAGGCGCTGCTCCGCCGCCAGCACCTGCTTCAGCTTCGCCTTCGTCTCCGGTGCCTTCGGCAGAAACAGCGAGCAGGTGTCATCGCATGGCCGGGCGGAGACGGCTTCGGTGCCGATCCTGCGCGCGATGTCGATGATCTCGCGCTTGTTCAGCCCGCTCAGCGGGCGCAGGACGGGCAGCGTGGCGGCGGCATCGATCACCAGCATGTTCTCCAATGTCTGCGAGGCCACCTGCCCCACGCTCTCGCCGGTGATCAGCGCCAGCGCCCGCAGCTGCTCGGCCTGGCGGCTGGCCAGCCGCATGAAGGAGCGGCGCAGCAGCACGATGCGCAGGTGCTCCGGAGCATGGTCGCGAATGTGCTGCTGGATGGGCAGCACCGGCACCAGTGCCAACGTGAGCCTGCCCTGCACGGCGGAGAGATGCTGCGCCAGATCACGCGCCGCCTCCAGCGCCTCGTCGGACACCAGCGGGCTGGAATGAAAGTGAACGGGAAACACGGTAACGCCACGTTTCATCAGCATGAAGCTGGCCACCGGTGAATCGAACCCGGCGGAAAGCAGGCTCACCGCGCGCCCCGACGAGCCCACCGCCAGCCCGCCGATGCCCGGTTCCTTCACATAGACGACGATCTCTTCCGCCAGCACCTCGATGTGCACTTCGCGTTCGTATCCGCGCATGGCGGCCTTCAACGCGCCATCGGGTGCGGCACGGAACATGGCGGCGGCAAAGGCGCGCTCGATCTCGAAGGATTTCAGCGCAAAGCGCTTGTCGGTGCGCCGGGCCGTTACGCGGAAGGTGTGGCCGATGACACGCCGAACCAGCACAGGTGCCAGTGCTTCCAATGCTTCCATGTCCTTTGCCGCCACTTCCACGAAGCCGAAATTGGCCACCCCGGGAAACAGCGACAGCACGGCGCGCACCTGTTGCTGCCAGTCCGGCGGCAGCGGGGCGTTCTCCAGTTCCTCCAGGAAGATGCGGCCCCAGGCATTGCGCGCGCGCAAGGGCAGGTTGCGCGCCTTCAGGCAGGCATTGAGGTTGCTCAGCAGCCGGTCCTCGAAGGCGCGGCGCTTGCCGCCCTTCAGGGCGATTTCGTCATAATGGATGATGACCCGTGATGTTTTCATGATGCGGCAAGCTCGTCAGCGAACATGGATGTACCCATATTGAGTCAGGTGGCTTCATATGGCACCCCGGCAGCGGGATGCAATGCCCTTGCCCTTCATGACTTCTCATGACGGCATGATGTGGGTGGCATCCCTCAAGGGGAGAAAAAACAGCAGAAGGGAGACTTCAGCCAATGGCCGAGGAAGTGAAGAAGCGCAATTACCGCCGTGAATATGGCACCTCCGTGTGGCATTGGTGCAAGAATTGCGAGGATTTCCCTTCCTCCAACTACACCATCCGCCACTTCTCGCCAAAGTATGGCGACCTGTGCCCGAAGTGCAACGAGCTGCAGGAAGCGGGCAGCTGCGACGAATCGTGAGGCGCATTCCATTGCCGCAATGTGCATGACACCGGAGTGGCCCGGCCTCTCCGGTGTTTCCTTTCCCGATGCCCGATGCTCTGCCTTCCATCGTCCCTTCGTGCATCAAGACGCCCCACCTCTCCCCATTCGCGACAGTGCATTGACCGATCGTTAACCATGTTCTGCCATCACTGCCGGACAGGCATTCGTGCGGCCTTTGCGTCGTTCTCCACATGCATGGAAATGAACACCGGCACATGGGCAAGGCTCCGTTGGGCAAGGCTCCGTTTCACATCTTCTCCGCGCTGCTGATGCTGCTGGTCGTTGCCGGCAGCGTGCAGGCGGCCCATGCGCAGGAGCTGGCTCCGCCCGCGCCTGACCTGCGGCTGCCCGGCATGGAGGAAACGGGTGCCGGCACCAGTGGCATTGGGGCAAGCGGCAGCACTTACGCGGCAGGCAATGCTTCAGGTGCCGGCAACACTGCTGCCCTGCGTGATGGGCGCAACATCCGCCCTGGCCAGCGGGATGCAGCCATGGCCGCTCCCCTGCCGCGCCCGGCACCACTGCCCCGCATTGCCGATGATGCCCGCCTGCCCGAGGTGCCGCGCCTGCCTGCCGGCGACACGCGCAGGGCAACGCCACTGATGACCGGCAGCACGGGGCGGGCCGCAGCATCGGCACCGGCAGCGATGGATGCGCGCATCCCCCGCACTGGCGCGACGGCAGGGGCAGATGAAGCCGGCGAGGGCCTGCGCATGGGGGCCTTTCGCCTGCGCGGCACGCTGGAGATGGGCGGAAGCGTCCGTTATCAGCGCAATGCCGCAGACACGGTGCGGGCGGGCTTGCGCATCGCCCCGGACTTGCGGCTGGAGAGCATGTGGCCGCGCCATGCCCTTGCATTCACCGCAAGCGGCAGTTTCATCGCCTACACCCCGCAAGGCGTGGATGCACAAGGCGCGCTGGGTGCAACCCTGCGGCTGGATGCACGGCGTGATACGCGGCTTGAGCTGTCGCTGAACCATGCCGTGGATGAAGCGGATGATGGCAGCGGCACGAGCGGCCTTTCCGAGCTTCAGCACGAGCTGAGCGCCAACGTGGCGCTGGAGCATGAGCGTTATCGCCTGCGTGGCACGCTTTCGGCGGGGGTGCTGTGGCACGAGGAGAAGGGGCGGGCGCGCGACTACCTGCAGCCGCAGGCCAGCGCACGGCTGCGCCTGCGCACGGCACCTGTCCTGGCCATTTATGGCGAGGTGGGGGTCGATGCCCGGCGTTATCGCGAAAACGCTGCGGCCAATGATTCCATCGGCGGATATGTGGAAGGCGGCGTGGAACTGCTGCGCGGCCCCATCTGGGAGGGGCAGGTGGGGGTGCGGCTGGCGGCGCGGGACTACCGTGATCCGGCGCAGGAAACGTTCATCGGCGCAGGCGTGAATGGCAACCTTACATGGCGGCCCACGCGGCGCACCGACATCACCCTTGCCGCCACCTTCGACCTGCAGGATACCGCCAGCGGGCGCAGCCGCCAGCAGACGCTGAACCTGTCAGTGCGCCAGCAGATTCGCTCCACGCTGCAGGGCGATGTGGCGCTGGGCGTGGAGCATGACGATGTCAGCGGCGGGCAGGACAACCTGACCCTGCGCGCCAGTGCTTCCCTGAGCTGGCAGATTTGGCAGCGGCTGTGGATCGTCTCCCGCTATGCCGTGGAGCGCACGCATGCCGGCAGCCTGAGCCAGCCCATTGGTGCGCCGGAACACCGCTTTGATCTTGCCCTGCGGCGGCAGTTCTGATGCAGTGTTATTGGGTGGGGTGGTTTTGTTTCGGGTTGTTCAATGGCCTGATTGATGGCACCGACTGGCGCTCCCCTTTGCCATTCTTTCCGCAAGTCCTGTCTGGGGCATCCCCGGAACATGTGTGGTGCGGTGAGGCTCGACTGTTCACCTTCACAGTTCTTCGCGCAAGGTGGCAACATCGCGCGGGCTGACGCGGCGCGGGTGAAAGCCCAGCACGCGGCAGATATACAGCCGCTCGTGGCGGATGAGGGTGATGACATCGCCAATGCGCAGGCGGGTGGCGGGTTTTTCCGTCCTTGCCCGGTTGATGCGCACCGCACCCGAGGTGATGAGCCGCACGGCTTCGTTGCGGGTTTTTGTCAGCCGCGCACACCACAGCCAGTGATCGAGCCGCTGGCCTGTTTGCATTGCCGCGGAGGTGGTGTCCGTGGTGGTTCCGGCGGGCGGCTTGCGACGAGAACGGCGGGGCATGCGGTTGCTTGCGGGTGTTGAAAGACGATTTCAGTCCGACTGCTGCTTCAGGCGGGCCAGCACGGCAAAGGGCGAATCGGGGTCCGGCTCGCGGTGGCGGCGCGGCGGCTTGCCGCGCCTTTCCGGCTTCTTGCCGGTGTCCTTCCTGCCGGTGGAGCGTTTGCCACTGCCCGGCTTGCCCTGTGCCGCGCCACGCGGTTTGCCGCGGCGCTTCTTGCGGAACGGGCCGGTGCCATCGGGCCACCAGACGATGATTTCCTGCGCTTTCTGCTGCTGTTCCGATGCGTTGTCCGCGGTATCGGCCTGCGCGGCCTTGGCATCATCATGGGTAGCGGGTTGATCGTCGGGTGTCTCCACCCCGGAGGCTTCCGCCGCCTGTGCCGTTGTCGCTTCCTCCTGCGCCTGCGAGGGATCTCCCCCTTCAGCCTGCGCCGCTGGCATCGCTGGCACTGCGCGCTGCTCTGGGCGGTAGCCCAGCGTGGTGAGGATGGCGGCGAAGTCATCCCCCGAACAGCCGACCAGCGACATCATGTCCGGAATCACGGTGAAGCCGCCGCCCTCCACCGAGCCTGCCGGGCGCTCCTCGCCGGTGAAACGGGGTTTCCAGAACACGCGGTCGCGAATCATGTCGCCGAGGCGCTCCAGCATGTCCACGCGCACCGCTCGCGCGCCGCAGGGGCGGTAACCGGCCACCAACGCATAGCCATCAGGCCAGCCGGAATCGAGCGGCACGGAGGTCAGGCCATTGGCCGGGGGCGGCGGGATGTCCTGGGCCTTGCCGGTTTCCTGCTCGCGCCACAGCCGCCACAGCAGCAGCCGCGCCTGCGTTGGCGCGGGCTTCAGCAGTGCCGGAATGAAGATGTGATAGGCCCCGAAGCGCACGCCGTGCGCGCGCAGCGGCTTGCGCGCCTCCTGGTCCATCTGGCGCACTTCCTCCGCCACTTCCTCGCGCGGCAGCACGCCCAGTGCCTCCACCAGCCGAAAGGCAAGGCCGCGAGCCAGGCCGGAAAGCGTTTCATCCTCGCGCAGGGCGAACAGGGGGGCAAGCAGCTCCTGCAGGTGGCGGGAAACGAACTTCTCCAGCCGCTTCTGCACCATGTCGCGCTCTGCCCCGGCCAGTGCCTCGTCGGCCAGCACCTTCAGCGCCGGGCGCAGGATGTCCGCCCCCGGAATCAGCCTGCCGATGGCGTTGTCCTGCCACAGCACGCGGCCCTCGGCATCAAGCGTGAAATCGCCATCAGGTGCCGCCATGATGGCCTGGGCGCGGTCGGAAAGCTCTCGTGCCACGGCCTTTTGTGCGGCACTGTTCCAGGTGCGGGCATGCTCGCCTTCCTGTGCCGCACCGTCAGGCGCAAAACGCAGGCCCTTGATGCGCCCCACGTGCGCGCCCTCCACCATCACGTTGCCCTGTTCATCCACGCTTGACATGAGCACGTCCCTTTGTCGCAGTTTCTTCAGCAGCACCGAGGTGTTGCGGTCGATGAAGCGGCTTGTGAGGCGCTCGTGCAGCGCATCGGAAAGCCGGTCTTCCACCTCGCGGGTGTATTCGCGCCAGTATGCGGCATCCTTCAGCCAGCGGCCACGATTGGCCACGAATGTCCATGTTCTCACATGGGCGATGCGATTTGACAAGGTGTCGATGTCGCCGTCATAGCGGGCACAGCGCGCCACCTGCCTGGCCAGCCAGTCCTCGTCGATGAGGCCCCTGGGCCTGCGCAACTGGCGATAGATGCTGGCGATCAGCGCGGCGTGATCGCCGCCGGTGATGTTGCGATAATCGGGGATCTGGCAGACCTCCCACAGCAGCTGCACGGCTTCCGGCGAATCGGTGAGCGCCATGATTTCCGCGTTGCGCGAGAGCAGCTCCAGCGCGGCGACGTCCGCCGCCAGTGGGGCGCGCGCAAGCTCCTCGCGCTTCGGCGTGGCGTTGAGCGCGGCCAGCAGGTGGGAGACGGAGCGGAAGTTGAGGTTGCGGTTGCGCCATTGCAGGCGGCGCAAGGGCGGGAAGCGGTGCTCCTCCAGCGCCTCGATGGTCTGTTCGTCGAAGGGTTCGGCATGGGCGGTGGTGCCGAAGGTGCCATCGTTCAGGTGGCGCCCGGCGCGGCCGGCGATCTGCGCCAGCTCGGCGGTGGTCAGGTCGCGGTGGCGGAAGCCGTCGAACTTGCGGGTGGCGGCGAAGGCGACATGGTCGATGTCCATGTTCAGGCCCATGCCGATGGCGTCCGTGGCCACCAGCCAGTCCACCTCGCCGGACTGATACAGCGCCACTTGCGCGTTGCGCGTGCGCGGGGACAGTGCGCCCATGACCACGGCTGCGCCGCCGCGGGTGCGGCGGATGAGCTCGGCGATGGAATAGACCATCTCGGCAGAGAAGGCGACGATGGCGCTGCGGGGTGGCAGGCGGGTGAGCTTCTTCGGCCCGGCCCAGGAAAGGCGCGAGAAGCGCTCGCGCTTGCGGAAGCGGATGCCAGGCAACAGCGAGGCCAGCAGGGGACGGATGGTCTCGGCACCCAGCAGCCACGTTTCCTCACGCCCGCGGGCGTGCAGGATGCGGTCGGTGAACACGTGGCCGCGCTCGAAGTCGGCAGCAAGCTGCACTTCGTCGATGGCGATGAAGTCCACCACGTGGCTGAGCGGCATGGCCTCCACGGTGCAGACGTAATAGCGCGCCGCCTCCGGCCAGATCTTTTCCTCGCCGGTGATGAGCGCCACCTGGCGGGTGCCGATGCGGCGGGTGAGCCGATCGTAGATCTCGCGCGCCAGCAGGCGCAGTGGCAGGCCGATCATGCCGCTGGGGTAGGTGAGCATGCGCTCCACGGCCATGTGCGTCTTGCCCGTGTTGGTGGGGCCCAGCAGGGCGGTGATGTGCTGATGGCGGGTGGTCATGGCTCTCTTGCCGCGCGGTTCACTGGATGGCGGTTTTCACCGTCAGCAATGGCATAAATGCGGCGGTGCGTTAACCTTTGAAATCATTGTGTGAACGACTCGTGTCCGAATCGCTTCGGGAGCTGTTTTCACAGGATGTTCATGGTGATGGCAGTCGTATTCGCACCTTCTGATATTCCTTTCGGCGCGGACGGCTCAACCCGAAATGGAGCAGGCTGCGCCTGGAGGGCTTTCCAATGGTTAACGTGGCGGAACATCATGCGGGCAAATCCTGCCGAGAGGTTAACGGGGTGGCAGGGCGTCGTGGATGCAGCGTCAAGCATTCGAACGGTGCCGGAACAGGTCATGTTCGAATCGCTGAACCAGCGTGTTTTCCATGAATGTTCACGCCATATCTGGTAGTGGCAGCACGGCAGGGGCAGAGACGGAGGGTCTCCAGCGGTGCTGCCGGCGACAATTGTGTTTCGGCATGGGACATCTGCAGGGAAGGAACGGCTGAAGGCTTGCCAAAACGGGCGATGCGGCGTATCTGTGCTGGTGTGTCCTGCATGGCCGCCGGAAGTGTTCAGGAAGCGGTGGCGAACAGGACGCCTTTGCTGTCTGCCGACGTAGCTCAGCTGGTAGAGCAACGCATTCGTAATGCGTGGGTCGGGGGTTCAAGTCCCTCCGTCGGCACCAGCCACGTTCGTGGCCTTGATGAGC
>JALSGQ010000063.1 GCA_026982665.1 Hyphomicrobiales bacterium
CCACGCATAGGCGGCGCGTTGCTGGTCGAGGCTGATGACATCCTGCGTGTCGGGCATGGCGTGTTCCTCCCTTATTCGGCGGCTTCGGCGGTGGTGCCGGTGGCCTCGGTAGCCAGCACGCGGGTGATGACCAGTCCGCGGCCCGTGGTGGCATCGCCACCCACCTGCATGAGCTGGCCATCCAGCAGGGCAGCGGCCTTCTCCATGATTTCTACCGCTGGCATGCTCTCTTCCTGCTCCTTCTTTTTCTTCCGGCCACGGGTGGCCATCAGCAGCGAGGTCATCACCGTCTCCGGTGGCAGGTTCTCGGTGTAGAACAGGCCACCATCATCTGCCGTGCCCGTATCGTTGTCGATGCGCACATGCGGCTCCACGACGGTGCCGAAGCGCACGAAGTGGTTGAAGTCCTCATCGCGCAGCAGCACGAGATTTCGGCGCAGGCGTTTGGCAAACTCCTCGTGCTCCTTGCCAGAGGGAAGGACATTCTCCGCCAGCCAGCTGGCAACCTTGCCCAGCGGCTCGCTTTCCTGCTCCATGTCCGCCGCATAGGCAAAAGCTTCCAGGATCAGCTGATCATCGGACATCAGCGCCGAATTGAGGAGCTTCGCCTTGCCTTCATCGGGCGCTGCCGGAACCTCCCAGTCCGCGGCAATGCCGGCGACCTGCGCCAGCCGCTTCAGCCGCGCCAGGCAGGCCGGGGAGGTTACGTGCACGAAGGCCTCCTTCAGCGCCCGCACCGGAAAGGCGACGATCTGCGCATCGGAAACGGCCAGCGCCCCGGCATGGTCGCTGGCATGGCCGGAATCGGGGCCGAAGATGACCTGCACATCATCTCCGCTCCATTCGCGTTCCGCCACCTCGCGCAGCGCACCCTTCAGGCCGGAGCCGGCAAACACCGGGTGCTGGGTGTGCACCTCGCGCTGGATGGGGTTGTCGATCAACCCGCCGACGGCCGTGCCGGCGCCCATGTGCACCGGCGAAACCGCATACCAGAACACCAGTCGCTTCTGCTCGAACATCGCGTTGTTCCTCCCGCTCGTCAGTTGTTCCGCGAATCCAGTGGCGCGCCGATGAGGCAGCGGTTGAACCCTTCCGCCCGGCGTTGCGCCCCGATCTCGTCTTGCTCCTCATCCGTCATGGCAGTCCACAGCCCATCATCCAGCAGCCGCCGCAGGCCGGCTTCGATGTCCCCTTCCAGCTCGCTCAGCCAATAGACGCTGCCCACCGGCACGCTGCGTTGCGCCGGCTTCGGGTGCCACTGGGCCAGATCCCAGCCGGAGACGGTGCGGCTGCGCGAAACCGCGGCAGCCACCACGCGGCCTTTCAGGGAGCCATCGGGCAGTTTCCAGTTGCCTTTCTCGTCCATGCCCGGCAGCCGCCAGCCAGCCGCAAACAGGCCCGGCGTGCTCAGCAGGATGCGGCAGGTCTTCTCGTCCCTGATGCGCTGCCAGTCCGGTTCCGGCAGCTGCCACGCGCTGCGTTGCAGGCGGGCGGCACGGCCATCGCCACCGAAGCGCAACAGGCCGTCAGGCAGGGCATCCGCGGCAATGCCATCGACCAGCGCCAGGAAGCCGCCCTGCCGATCCTGCCGGCGGCGAAAGGCAATGGTCTCGGTGGTGTAGATCTGCCCCTCCGCCGCCGTGGCCGTCTCGGCATCGCGGGCAATACCGAGGCGCTGCTCGGTGCTCCACACATCGCTGATGGCAATGAGATGATCCGGCGTGAGTGGCTCACCCTTCACCCAGGCCTGCAATCCGGCCTCGTTCAACCACCAGCCGCTGGCGGGCTTGGCGGGGTCATTGCGCTTCAGCACCGCCACCTGATCCAGCGGTGCGGAGGTTTGCGCGCCCTCAGGCAACCGGCAGGGCTGCAGGTGATGCACTTCCTGCGGCTGCCCGCCAGCCTCCTTGTTCTCGGGAATGAACACATCCTGCGGCAGCGGAAAGACGGGCTGCACCGCATCGTTCTGCAGCACCGCTGGAGAGAACCAGCGCAGGGTGAAGCTGCCCGGCTCCCGTGGCGTGCCGAGGGCCTGTTGCAGCGGGGCATCGAACAGGCCGGTCATGCCGCTGGCAAAGTCGTCAAATTCTGCGCCGCTGTTGCTCAACAGGTGCGAGCGCACCGCGCCGGAAGCCACCGAGGGCCACGGCGGCATCAACGCTTCGCCATGTTCGCCCGCACCGCCGAACAGCCGGTTGCCGCGCAGGTAGAGCACATCCACCGGGTCAATGAAGATGGCCTGGCTCATGCCGCATCCTCCCTCTCCTCATCCGCATCTTCCTCCCCGCCGCGCCTGCCGAAGAACTCCGCCGCGCCGAGGAACTCGCGCAAGGTGTGCAGCGGGCGCTCATGCTGCGCACGGCAGACCCAGTCGGCAATGTCGGTGGCCAAGGCTCCTGCCAGGCGCTTTGCCTCCTCATCCCTGGACTTTGTCTGCCGTTTGAACTGATAGACGAGCATGCTCTTCAGCATGGTGTTCCACTCCTCATCCGCAAGCCCGGAAAGCTTTCTCTCCGGCAGGCGTTGCAGGTGCTGGAACACGTGATAGGGGGCGCGGCGGGAGAGCTGGCCGGAGCGGAACATTGCCGCCAGCCGCGCCATCAGGCCGGGGAAGGTCTGGCCGAAAGGCTCGGACTCCTGCACCTGCTGCCAGTCGTCGCTGACGGTGAAGCCCGGCCACTGCCCGGCGATGCGCGCGACGTTGCCGGCACGCTTCATCACCGTGATGGAAAGCGCGTTGCGCCCGCTGCTCTTGGCCTGCTTCTCCGCCCGCCGCGCCTCGGCCAGCACGCGGGAGAGCGGCGTCATGTGATGGGCGATCACCAGCCCGGCGGAGGCCGTGGCCCGCGGCCCCATGGTCATGTAGAGGTGCTGTTGATAGCGGACGAAACCGTTGTTGACCTGGAAGCGCTCCGTGAAGTCCTCTGGCAACAGGCTCTCGATGCCCTCCGGCAGGTGCCCGCCGTAGAGAAAGCGCAGGGCGATGGCCGCGGGCAG
>JALSGQ010000064.1 GCA_026982665.1 Hyphomicrobiales bacterium
GCACGGATTTTCAGCAGCGGTGCTGGGCGGTGTTGCGTGGCATTCCCTTCGGCGAGACGATCTCCTACGCGGAGCAGGCGCGGCGGCTGGGAAGCCCGCGTGCGGCGCGGGCGGTGGGCCAGGCCAACGGGGCCAATCCGCTGCCCGTCATCATCCCCTGCCATCGCGTGGTGGCGGCGAATGGAGGCCTTGGCGGCTACACCGGCGGCCTGCACATCAAGAGGTTTCTGCTGGCGCTGGAGGGGAGCGGGCACCCTGCCCTGCCTGCCACGCCCGGATCGTGATGCTGCCTGACAGAACCTGCGCTGTGCTCATGCGGTGGCAGGGGATCAACAACGACAGGCGACCGGTGATTGCAAGTCCATTCTCCGATAGCGTCGCCGCCCGCCGATGCCCCTTCCTGCCGGATTGCCGAAGCCCCTCTCGCAACAGAAAGACGCCGGGGCGATATTGCCCCGGCGTCCTTTCGTCCCCTCGTATGGATCATGGCGGACTGTTGTTGGCGCGCCATGCCCGGATCAGCGGGCCTTGCTGGAGCCGCCGAAGTTGTAGGTCCAGCCGACGGACACCTCGATCTGATGCATCTTCAGATCCACCGTTCCGCCAGGTGCCACCCAGCCAGGGATAGCCGGGTTGTAAATGTACTCAGGCCCGCTGTGCTTACCGGTGGCATACATGAAGGCGAAGTCGATGTCGTTGTTGTCATCCACGCGGAAGGTGCCGCCGCCTGTGAACTGGTGACGGATGACACCCGGTGCCAGCACGTCTAACAGCACGCTGTTGCGCTCCATCACCTGTGGGAACATGTAGGAATAACCGGCGCGCAGGACGAGATCCTGCGTGGCCTGATATTCCACGCCCACCTTGATGGTGTTGGTATCACGCCAGCCAAAGCCGGAACCATTTGCGGTTCCCATCAAGTCCGTGCCCAGCTGCGAATTGGCGATGGACTTCACGTCACTGTAGAAGATGCGACGGTAATCCAGCATCACCTTCATTTCCGGCGTAACCTGAAATGCTGCACCAACCTGCAGGTTGGCCGGGATGTCAAAATCACCGCCTTCAGCAAACAGCCCCTTGTATTTGCTGAATTTTGACATCCACATCTTGCTCTGGTAGGAGGCACCGAAACTGATCCAGTCGGCAGGCTGCAACTGTATGCCAACACGCACACCTCCGCCAAAGGAGTAGTCATACCCCTTGTTGGTCACGTTGCCCACACTGGAAGTGAACATAGCATTATCGAAAGCCTGCGCCCCATAGAGCTTGAAGCGCTGGATGGCAAAGACGGGTGCAATACCGATGCTGAAGCCGTCCGTCAGCTTGCGGGCGTAACCGGCGGAGATGAACATCTGCATCAGGTCAACGCCGAGCTTGCCGGAGCCACAGAGAGCATTGAATGGCCCTGTTACGGTACCGCCACCTGGTGCAGGGCACGTGCGGCTGGCAAATGCATCGTAAGTCGTGTTCATGCCGCCGTTGCCGAAGATGGAAACAGCAAAGGCTGACACATCATCGATCTGCCGCACATAGGCCAAATTGGGTACGGGGAAGATGTTCTTCTTGCTCTTTTGCGTCGTGCCGGCCGGCAACAGGGCGGTGTTCGTCGCCGAATACTTGCGGAAGGGCATGAACAGCGAGACGCCCATGTTGAACTGGTCGCCAATGCCCACGAGGCCGGCGGGGTTGAGCGAGATGACGGTGGCATCCTCGGCAGAGGCGACGCCGGCACCGGCCAGGGCCTTGTGGCGCAGGCCGTAGGCGTGCTGGAAATAGCCCTCGGTGGCCAGGGCATCGCCCGCCACCATCGCCACACCGGCGGAAAGTGCCGCCACGGATGCAACGGAACGCAGCAGTTTCTTCATGACCAGCTCCCCTCCTTGAGGCCGTTTCGCGGGCAGGACCCCCCAGTTACCCCGGCCGCGCCAATGTATTCGTGATGTGATATATCTGCGTTTCCGTATCTACCGAATCTGCGACATCCTGTCCACAGGCAAGTCCATCAGACGGTGCGGAGCCGGCGCTTTTTCGCGCCAATTGTTGCAAGATTGCCACAACCCTGACAACCTGCCCTTGCCGAAACCATCAGCAGCGAACTGGCCGCGACAGCATGCGGATGCGCATGCAAAAGGGCGCTGCCCCGGCAAAGGCAGCGCCCCCGAATGCTCCGCAAGAGCGATTCGCGTCAATGTGCCGGCATCAGTCGCCGGTGTGCTTGATCTTGAACACGAACACGTCGCCCTCCTGGCCGGACTCCAGCAGCTCGTTGCCGGTCTGGCTGCAGAAGGCGGCAAAGTCGGCGACGGAGCCGGGGTCGGTAGCGTAGATGACCAGCACGTCATCCTTCGGGATGCTCTTCAGCATCTTCTTCGCCTTCAGGATGGGCAGCGGGCAGTTCAGGCCCTTGGCATCCAGCGTATGTTCAGCCATGTGTTGCTTCTCCTTCTTCCTTGTTGCCCACCGGCGATGCATGGCCGGTGTTCTCCCTGACGATTCCGGGTGTGCCCGGCAGCGGAAACTCACATGAACATGTTGATGTGGCTTCTGGAGGCAATGTCGAAGTAGGTGGCGGCACCGCCCAGCTCGATGTCGTCGATGAGATCTTCCTTCTTGTACTCGAACAGATCCAGCGTCATCTGGCAGGCGATCATCCGCACATCGGACAGCACCGCGGCCTCGCGCAGCTCCTCCAGCGATGCCACGCCCTTGTCCTTGATCATCTTCTTCATCATCGAGCCGGCAATGGCATCCACACCCGGAATCATGGCCATGAAGTTGGGCATGGCGATGTGGGTGCCGAACATGGGCATCTCCATGGCCGCGTTGCCGAGCACGGTGAACTTCGGGTCCAGCTTCTTCTTCAGCAGCGCCAGGCCATAAAAGGTGAAGAACAGGGTTACCTCGTAATCCAGGGCCGCCGCGGTGGTGGCCAGGATGAAGGGCGGATAGCCCCAGTCCAGCGAGCCCTTGGTTACGATGATGGTCATCGACTTGCGCTTGATGTCGGCAACGGTGTCTTCAGCCATGTTCCCACTCCCTCAGAAAGCTGTCGGTTCCTGTCCCTCCGCCGTGGCCTGTTGCACCCCCTGCCACGGCTGAATGTGGCGCACCATCATCATTGTTGTTGCGGCATGCCGGGCACGCATATCATGGCATACTCATATGCGCAGCACTGAATGCATCGAATGGCGGTGCTGTCAAGACAAAAGACGGCATGTCATGCCGCTTTCATGGCCCGGCATGCCTCAGATGTTTCAGATGTCCAGCACGCGCTCCATGTATTTCACGCCCAGCACGCCCCCGGCCATGATGGCGGCCGTGGCCAGCAGCGAGCCGATGGCCAGCGTGCTGATGCCGGTGATGCCCTGGCCGAAGGTGCAGCCCAGCGCCAGGATTCCGCCAAAGCCCATGAGTGCGCCACCCACCATGTTGCGCACCGTGTCCGGCGTGTCGACGAAGGTGGAGAGGTGGAAGGTCTTCGTCATCTTCGACGAGATGAAGGAGCCGAGAATCACGCCGCCGACGGTGGCAATGCCGAAGTTGATGGTGGCACCGGTCCAGGTCATCAGGTACTGGAAGGCATCACCGGTGGGGGCGATGAAGGTGAGCGCCGTTACCTGCGCCGGCTCGAAATCGTCTGCGCCCATGTAGCCGGTGGCAAACCAGGCCAGCGTTACCAGCAGCCCCAGCAGGATGCCGGCGGCAAGATGGCGCGGCGAGCGGCGGAAGCCGGCATCCTTCAGCGCGAATGCGGCCAGCGCGCCACCAATGGCCAGCATTGCCACCATCTGCATGGCGGCACCTTCCAGCCCCGTAATGGCCCCCAGGATGGTGCCAACCCCCTGGTCAGGCAGCCCCCAGCCCTTCAGGTCGATGACCAGCGCATCGCGCACCCAGCTCTGCGGGTAATACAGCACGCCGCGCATGGTCATGTATCCGGCCCAGCCAATGAAGAACAGCACCACCAGCGCCTTCAGGTCTCCATTGCCGACGCGCATGAGGTTGCGCCCCGGACAACCACCCCCCAGCACCATGCCGAAACCGAAGATGAGACCGCCGATGACAAGGCCGCTGAGCGACAGCGACGGGCGCAGGTAGATGGAATGATCCAGCGCCACGTAGCCGCCCATGTAGAGCAGTTGCGAGCCGATGATGCCGACGGCCATGGCCAGCACCCAAGCGCGCATGCGCCGCCAGTCGGAAAACGACACGATGTCCGACACCGCGCCCATGGCGCAGAAATTGGTGCGGTGCACCACAAAGCCCAGCGCAATGCCGATGGCAAGGCCCCAGAAACCCATCTGGGTGCTGATTGGCAGATCCTCGAACATGTCCCACTCCCTCTTGCCGAGCGCACCGCACGCCGCTGCCGGATCGCAAGGCCACAGCCCTCGGCTGGCGTTGCCTGCCGGGCGCTCCTCCCTTCATTACCGCCTGCGGAAGATTCCGCGGGCTGGACCATTCCTCCCCGTCCCGCGCCGCCCCGGATGCCTCGGATGCCCCGATGCATTGCCTGTCGGCAAGCTTTCCCCGAATTGCCTTTCCGGATGGCATGGCAGGCGCGGGAACGGCGTCTTTATGCCCCCTTGCGGCAGGTTGTTCAACCTTGCGCCCGCAAGGCGGCTTCCACCGGTGGAAAACGCACCGTGGGGAGATGCTGTCCATACACAAGTTCGTGCACCGGCCTGTTCACACGGAAGACGGGCGGATGATGGCATATTCTGTTCGCCCATGCACTTTCACCTTGCGCATATTTGAATATGAACATAAAAAGGATGTGTCATGCCACGCGCCTGCGGGCGGTGGCGTCTGGAGCATGTGATGTTTGCAGCGGGGTGTGCGCCCATGAGCGACGTGGACATCAGCAAACTGCAGGACAGCGCCAATCGCGCCAGCGTGCTGCTGAAGACAATGGCCAACGAGTGGCGGCTGCTGATCCTGTGCCACCTGGCCGAGAAGGAGCGTTCGGTCAGCGAGCTGGAGCGGCTCATTGGCCTCAATCAGTCGGCGCTGTCGCAGCATCTTGCCATCCTGCGGCGCGAGCAGCTGGTAAAGACGCGGCGCGAGGCTCAATCCATCTACTACTCGCTGGCCTCGGACGAAGCAGCGCAGATCATGGGCACGCTCTACAACCTGTATTGCAGCACGCCGAACCTGGCTGCCGAGGCGGCGGGCGAGAAGTAGGCGTCTGGCCGAGGAGGAGGATCGCCCGGTTGCGATCCGGAGCGAGAGGTTCCCCTTGCACGTTTCAACGTCAAAGGCACCCTGCTGGCCTGGGGTGCCTTTTTCCATGCCTGCCTGTGCCTGGGCACCTTTCGCCACCGCCGTGGCATGCGCTGCCTGAAGGCACCCTGCCCATCAACGCGCTGCGGGAGCAGGAACGATGTCCAGCGGCTCGGACTGGCGGCGCGAGCGGAAGTTGGTGATCTTCCTCACGGTGCCATCCTTCGCCTCCGCGGCATTGCCGGCTGCCGGAAGGGTGATGATTTTCGGCTGTGGCCTGCCGGCGTTGGTGGCCGGCTGACGGTTGCGCCTGTTGTCGGTGGCGGTGCGCCGCCTTGTGTTGCCAGCCGCAGCCGGGGCAGCGCTGTCGCGCCTGATGCGGCGCTGCCTGTTCTTGTTGCGGGTGGTGGCAATCTCCGGGATGAGAATGCGCGTGCCGGGCTTCAGGTTGCGCACCGAAATGCGTCCGCGGTTTGCGCGCAAGATGGCGGAATAGGCCAGCACGTCGCCATAGGCGGCATAGGCGATGTCGCTGAGCGTATCACCGGGACGGATAATGGTGTAGCGCTTGCCATTGCGCGTGAAGAAACGGCTTCTGCTGCGGGTGTTGCCCGCAGTCCGGGTGTTGCCAGATGCAGCAGGGCGTGCGGCCGTTGTTGCGGCTGCAGCCGCGCCGCCAGCCTCGTTTCCGGCCTCTTCCTCCAACTGGCTGAAATAGGCGCGCTCATCGGCGCTCATGGGCATGGCGTCGGCGGGTGCTGCCGGCATCACGCTGGCCAGCAGGCGGCGCACGTCCAGCTTGCCGCTGGCATCGCGCAGCATGGCGGGGATGTTCTGCTCGCCGGCGTTCTCGAGCGCCTCGGAAACCAGCGCGCGGATTTCCTCGTCCGACTTGCCGCCGGCTATGGCGGCATCCACCAGGTCAGCCAGCGAGTTGCGCAGATTGTCGGCCCCGGCGGCCGTTTCCTCCACCGTGCCCTGCTGCTCGGCGCGGCCCAGCGCGCCAAGGGCGCTGATGACCTGATCAGTCAACTGACGCAGCTCGGACGCAGCTGCCACCACGCCTGCCTCGCTGGTGGCTGGCGCTTCCGCAGGGGCTTCGGGCCGCGGTGCCGTTGCCACCACCCGATCCTGCACCTTGCCTGATGATGCGCCGGCACCATCCATCTTGCCGTTGCCCGCAGCCATTGCAGCGGCAGGGGCAGATGTGGCCTTCCTGCTGTCTGCCTCCGCCACCTTGCTGTCAGAAGTGCCGGCATTCGGCGTGATGATGGCGATGCTGGTATTGCCGGTGCCATTGCCGGCAACGGGGGTTACGGTGTCCTGCATGGCGAGGAACAATCCGGCCAGGCCACCGCCCACCAATGCCGAGAGGGCAAAAACCCCTATCATCAGGGCATGACCGCCACCTGTGCGTTGCCTGCCGGCCTGAGGCGCTCCGGAAGGCATTCCCGCGCCACGCCCTGCCGCAGCGTGCTGCGCCATTTGCGGCCTGCCACCACGCGGCACATGGCCAGAACCGGACGCAGGCGCGGCCACAGCCTTGTGCGGCGGCTTGCGATTGGCAAAGTCGGAAAACGGCTTCTTCATGCTGCGTCCTTCATCGTTTTCATGCGTGTGCCACACCGGCATGACCGGCATGCATTGCATCGTGGCTGGCATTCTGCCTGCAAGATATGGTGAAACATGGGCAGCCTTTCACGCCCCCTGTGCCACATCCATTCATGTTTTCGCGGGTACCAGAGGAACTTCGCCCCTTTGCACCATGCTTGCGCCTCATGGCAGTTTCAGCGTGATGCCGGCAGGCACCACATCAGGGTTGTTCAGCCTGTCGCGGTTGGCCTCGTAAATGTCCCGCCAGCGCCTGACATTGCCGTAAACGCGCAGGGCG
>JALSGQ010000065.1 GCA_026982665.1 Hyphomicrobiales bacterium
CATGCTTGCGCCTCATGGCAGTTTCAGCGTGATGCCGGCAGGCACCACATCAGGGTTGTTCAGCCTGTCGCGGTTGGCCTCGTAAATGTCCCGCCAGCGCCTGACATTGCCGTAAACGCGCAGGGCGATGATGCTGAGCGTATCTCCCGGCTGCACGACAATGCGCCTGCCTGTGCCTCGCCCCGCCGGGGGCGCGGATACTTCCACTGCCTGGGCGGCGTGCTCCTGAAGCACCTGTGTGGTTTCGCCTTCCGCCTGCAGCATGCGGGTGTATGGATCGTTGCCCACCTGCAATGTTGCCTTCTGCACCAGCGCCCGCATGAGCTTGTCGAACGCCACCTTGCCGCCGGCCTGATCGATGAGCGCATCGAGCGTTTCATCATCCTGGTTGGCTAGCGCTTCCTGGATGAGGGCAAAGATGTCCTCGGAGCTCTTGCCCTGGCGGGAGGCCTTTTCCACCAGCGTGGTGAGCGCATTCATCAGCGACTGATAGTCTGCCGGGGCCGGCTGCGCCGGGCGGGGTTCGACAGGCGCAGCCCCGGTTACCGCCCCCAGCGACTTCAGCACCTCGTCGGTGAGGGCCTTCAGCTCCTGCTCGCCGGCTTTTGCCGCTGCTCCTTCCCCGCCGGCCTGCGCGATCATCACCGCGGAGACCGATGTGCGGGACGCTGCCTGCCCCTGCTCGGCACCCTGCCGGACGGCGGCCTCAGCTGGTGCCAGCGGGGCAATGACCAGAATTGCAAGCAGCATGGATACCGGCAGCCACGTGCTGCAACGCCCCCTGACCACGCCACGCCTGTTGCGGCACGACGCGATTGCATCAACCGAGTTCATGGCCATTCCCTCCCTGCTGACGGATGGCCGCTATTTGCGGGCGCTGGCAATGGCGGGCTTGACCACCGTCAGCCCCAGGATCTGCCACGCCTGCATGCCGCCACGATAATAGTGCAGTTTCTCCGGCGGATATCCGGCGGCGATGAGGTTGCGGATGGCGCGCGGAGACTGTCCGCACCACGGACCGTTGCAGAACAGCAGCAGCTCGCGCGCACCGCCGAAGTCCCACGTGCCGTCTTCCAGCTTGCGTGCGCCGAGCACCACGAGGATGCGGTCGCGATAGGGATTCTTCTTGTCGAACAGGGTGAAGGGGATGTTCACCGCGCCGGGAATGGTGCCCTTCTTGAACCAGGCGGGGATGCGCGCGTCCACCAGCACGCCCTTGCCCGTCTCCACCTTATTCTTGAGAAACTCCAGCAGCTCCAGCTCGGCCACGGTGTTCACGCCCGGGGCCGGCTGCAGCGGCTGAATGCAGAACGGCGGGCAGGCGCGCGAGGTCTTGGTGAAGCTGTTGGTGAGCTTGTGCTTCGTGTCCTGATTGCGCATGATGCGCACGGTGCGCCCGCCAATGGTTACATCCACATACGGCAGACCGGGCGCGATCTTGACCTTGATGTCCTCCTGCGCGACAGCACCTGTGGCACCGCCGGCAAACGCCAGCAAGCCCAGCGACAGCAGCGCCGCCGCCTTGACCCTGACAAACTTCCCGACAAACTCTCCGCTATGGCTCATGGCCTTCTCTCCCTGACAAGCCCCCAGCCACGACTGTCCGAACGCCCGGCACCCCCCATCCCCCAGCGACGGAATGGCAGATACCCTTCCGGGGCAGACCGTCCGCAACAGGCATTCCGCCAGCACGCCAAGGCCGATACGCAATGCCTGCACGGCATGGGCCCGCCCCCATGCCCAAACCACGTCGCCCCCGCCCGTTGCCACCCTGCCGCCTGTCAGCACGACCTCCGGCAGGGCCGGAAACAATCATGCCGCAACCACACACGACAGACCGCAAGACAACACACCACAACGGGCACGCGGATGCACCACAGCGCCACTACACGCACTGCAGCGGACATATCCAACAGCTGGAATATGCAGGAAATGTGGCAGCTTGTTAACCGTCTGCCCACGAATTGGTTAATTGGCATGATTCTGTGGTTGATGGACACCACTCCCTTCCAGCGCTGCCATGGCCGCCCTTTTCCGTGCAGGCAGTAGCATGTCAGTCATCATGCTTGACAGATTGTCGCACTTGCCAATTTATACTTTCTAATATTTGAATGCTCGTATATTCATGCCTCGACAAAACCGGGGAGCGATGAATAGCGCCGTCTGCAAGGATGGTGCGCATGGCAACACGACAGCACGACGGGGTATTCCGGCATGAAGAAGGGCATGATGAAGATCGCACTGGCGCTGGTGCTGGGCAGCGGCCTGGGCATGGCAGGGCTGACACACGCAACCACCACGGCGACAGCACAGGAGCAGGCCAGCGGCGACTGGGCGCAGTCCATGGCCAAGCTCATGGATCCGAAGTTCATGACCGACTGGATGAACCTGATGGTCAACCCCGCCTACTTCGAGGCCATGATGAAGATGGCCGATCCGAAGCTGGTGGAAGGCTACGTGAAGCTGATGACGGATCCGCGCTACATCGAAGCCATGATGAAGATGGCCGACCCAAAGCTGGTGGAAGGTTACGTGAAGATCATGACCGACCCGCGCTACATGGAAATGATGGCCAAGATGGTGGATCCGGCCGTCATCAAGCCGTTCATCGACATGATGACCGATCCGAAATACGTCGAATCCATGATGCAGTGGGCCGATCCGAAGGTGGTGGAGCCGTTCATGAAGATGATGACGGATCCCAACTACATCAACGCCATGGCAAAGATGATGGATCCGCAGCCGTGGATGAAGATGATGAACACCTGGATCGAGAGCTTCGGCCAGATGGGCAAGAGCATGACGCCCTCCACCGGCTCCGGCAACTGAACGGAGCGGTTTGCGGAAAAGCGCGCCTTTGCCGCTCCAGCCCGCATCTGCTCCGCCCGGCATGCGGGAGCACGCAAGGCCGGTGGTGGCAAGGCGTTGCGAATGCGTGTTCGGTAGCGTTTCGAGTCTATCCTCCCTGAACTTGCGCCCGTGGCCGGCTACGGCTGCGGGCATTTTCTTTGCGCGCCCTTGCGCCTTCCGGCCAGCTGTGCCGCTACTGCCTCTGCCCTTCTCTCTACCCTTTGCCTGCGGACCTCGCATCCTTCCTTCATTGCTGATGGCGGCAACCGGAAAGACGAAATATTCAAATATTCGATTTGACTTATATTCGTATCATGATATATACGCTGCGCGACAGCCGCGGGCCGCAGGGGCATGGTGCTGCTCGCATGGCGCATGCCGCGCTGCAGGCGGAAAGTCGCCAGACTCCCCCTGCTTGCGAGACGACAGCCATGCACCAGGGTGCGGCCCGTTCACGGGGGCAAGGGAGCGTCATCCGGCTGGCCGGCGATGGCAGGCCGGAATGGCGGGTTCAACATCCAGGCTCAGGGGAGAAGCAACATGGGCAGGAAGATTGCAGCGGCAGTGCTGGCCGGGCTGCTGATGGCGGCACCGGTCTCGGCAGTGAAGGCTGGGGAGGGTGCCTCCGACTACGGCGAGGCGGCCAAGCTGATGACCGACTCGATGATGAAGATGATGGGGGCGATGTTCAAGATGTATTCGGAAATGTCGCGCCCGCTGTGGAGCTCCACGGCACAGATCTTTGGCGAATACGGCGAATGGTGCACCGCCTGCCACGCGCCACTGGACAACATCTACCAGCAGCTTGGCCAGTCGTTCGACCCGGACGTGCACAAGAAGCTTTCCGATGATGACCTGAAGAAGGCGCTGGATGCCTACATGAAGGAAAAGGCTGCCAAGGCGGAAGGCAACAAGCAGTAAGGCCCCTTGGCATGCTCACGCCACTGTCAGGGAGCGGTTCCATCATCCGGCACCGCTCCCTTCTTCATATCTGAATGGGTGAATATGCGCTTGCCGCCGTTGCACGGCCATGCTGTAGTGTCAGCGGATCTTGCGACGCGCACGGGAGGACCTGGCGGCGCACAGGTGATGTCGCGCACCGCACGAACAACAACGGCAACAACAGCAACGACTGCAGGAGGAGTTGACCGCATGCTTCACAAGCGAATTGCCCGGAAGATCACTGCCGCCCGCACGCTGGCGCTGATGCTGGCGCTGGTGCCGGCTGCCGGCACGGTGCTGTCTGCCGCTGCCGTCATTGCCCCGGCACAGGCGCAAACGGCGAAGGACGTGGGCGAATGGGTGAAGTCGCTCACCGACAGCAAGTGGGCGGAGGCGTTGAAGAGTGCCACGCCCTCGGCGCGGCAGGTGGAAGGTTTCTTCGGCATCCTCACCAACCCGAAGATGATGGAAGGCATGCTGCAGGCCGCCGACCCGAAGCTGATGGCCGACTGGATGAAGGCAGCCACCAACCCGGCCTTCCTGGAAGCCATGATCAACATGGGCAACCCCGCCATGCTGACCAACTACGTCAACATGATGGGGGATCCGCGCATTCTGGAAACGATGGTGAAGATGGGGGATCCGAAGCTCGTGGAGAGCTACATGAACATCATGACCAACCCCTCCTTCATCAAGGCCATGATCAGGTTCTCCGATCCGTCGCTGGTGAAAAGCTACATGAAGGTGATGACGGATCCGAAGATGTTCAACGGGGTGATGAAGCTGGCCGACCCGAAGCTGATGGAAGGCTACATGAAGGTGATGAGCAACCCCGAGTTCATGAAGATGGCGGTGAAGATGGTCGAGCCGCAGACCATGGAAGCCTACATGAAGATGGTGGCCAACCCGGAGTTCATGAAGAGCATGACGAACCTGGCCACCGACACGGAGGTGTTCACCGACTTCATCAGGCTGATGACCGATCCGGAATGGTATTCCGCCATGATGGCCATGGTGGACCCGAAGCTGTGGCAGGACTGGATGGCGGTGATGATGAAGCCGGAGATGATGGACAGCTGGATGCGGCTGGCCGACCCCAACCTGATGGTGCAGATCATGCGCGCTTCCATGGCGATGATGAACGCCGCACCGCAGGCGCTGGGGGTGAACCCGCCAAGCGCGAAGCAGCAATGAGGGGCGTGCGGCCGCCGGACGCACGGCTGCAAGACGCAACGACGGATGCTTGAACGACAGATGCTTGAATGACGGAACGATGGAGAGGGTGCAATGCCGATGACGGAGAGGGGGAACGTGGCAGCGGGCATCATGGGGCGTGGGCTGGCACTTTCGCTGCTGCTGGTGGCGCTGATGCTGGCGCTGGTGCTGCCGCTTGGTGCGCAGGCGCAGGAGGATGACGAGGAAGCGCGCGAGAAGGCGCGCCTGGAGCTGAACGCGAAGAGCTACTTCCACGGCAAGCCGGCCTTCCCGGAGCCGATTCCGCCAGAGAAGGGCTGGGTGCGCATGCCCACGCCACCGAAGCAGGACATTCCGAAGTTCGAGTTCATGCCGCCGATCTCGGCCGAGGCCAAGATGCGCTTCATGCAGAGCATGATGGCCTACAACCCCTTCAGCCTGCGCGACATGATCAACTTCATGGCGGCCAAGAAGAAGGCGGCGGAAGGGCTTTCCTTCGACGAGGTGGTGGAGTCGCTGAAGCTGAAGGGCAACGAGCTGAACATGCGCTTCGTCGGTGCCTCGACGCCGTGGAAGGTCATCCGCGAGATCCGCGGGGACGACAAGTATCCGCGCGTGGAGATCTACTCGTTCTGCGACCTGGAGACGCTGGCGCTGGTGCTGGAGCACATGCCGGAATTCATCGTCTTCATCCCCTGCCGCATCGCGGTGATGGAAGACAACAAGGGCGACATCTGGCTGGTAACACTGGACTGGGACATTCGCTGGCTGAACACCCTGCCGAACCCCAACCGCATCTCCAGGGAACTCTACGAGCGCGCCATCTCCGTGCGCGAGCGGCTGGAGCAGATGATGGAGGCGGCAGCCAACGGCGACCTGTGAGGAGGCATCACGGGCTGCCACCCGCCGTTGCCAAGGTGCAGCCATGGGCGCATGGCGGAACAGGCGCAGGTGGAAAACGAAGCGGCCAGCCGGTTCCTGCTCCGGCTGGCCGTCTTTCATCCGGCGGGCGGCAGGCCTCCGTGGGCAGACTGCCGGTTCAGGCCGTCTCAATGATCCGGGCACATGCCCTGCCCTGCTCTTCCATTCCCTTGCCTCAGCCCACCAGCGAGAGCTGCACCTTCACCGCGCCCTGGCTGCGCTCCTTGGGCAGATGCATGAGCTGAAAGCGCGCACCGTCCTCCGGGCCAATGACATCGCCGTTCTTCAGCACCGGGCCGTTGTCCAGCAGGTATTGCGCCACGCTCATGATGATCTGCGCGGCATTGGCGGGCTTCATCGGCAGCGCCGCCAGCTCCATCTCGTAGCCGAAGAAGCGCACCAGCCCGCGGGTGTGGGTTACCACCGTTTCCTCGCCCTCTGCGGTCTTCGGCCCCTGGTAGAACTCCAGCGTTACCCAGCGCAAGGCGCGGGCGTTGTCGTCATTGAGCAGCGTCTCGAACAACTCCGGGCTGAACAGGCGCGAGGCCGTGGCCCATATATGCCCCTTGGCCGGCACATGGCGCATCAGGGCACTGGCCACCAGCTCCACCAGCCTTGCCACCTTGCGTGCTTCCTCCCATTCCTGCGGGTCATCATGGGCGCTGACGAGCGCATGGGCAGAGCAGGCGCGCAGCACCTCGCCGGCATCAGGCCAGTTGCGGTCCAGCTCCAGCGTCTGCTCCAGCAGCGCCTCGTCCAGCGGCGTGTCGTGGATACTGACGGTGAGGTCGTAGCCTTCCACCGTCAGGGTAATGGCGCGCGTGTCCAGCGCCGTGGGCCGCCCGGCGTGGGAGATTTCCGCCCACGGCAGCAGCATGCGCACGTCCTCGATGAACGGATCGAAGGAAAAGTCCTGCGGCCAGCGGGCCAGCGGAATGAGTGAGGTGAAATGTTCCATGATCCATGTACTCCCCGTCCCGGCCACCTCCCGCAGGCAGCCCCTCCTGCCGGTGTTCCTACGCCTGTGCGGGCATGCGCACAACCATGCCTTCCACCATGCGCCGGCACGCAAGGAAAATGTCATGTGGCGATGACCATGGTCATGCCATGATAACCGTGCTGCAATGGCCGGAACGACCTTGCGAGAGGGCTGTGCCGCAAGGCAAGGGACAAGCTGTCATGAGGCTGCTGCTGGTGGAAGATGACGTGCAACTGGCCCAGCGCCTGCGCAAGGCGCTGGCCGAGGAAGGCTTCGTGGTGGAGCATGCGGACAACGGCGTGGATGCCGAGCTGATGGGAAACGAGGAGGAATTCGACGCGGTGGTGCTGGACCTCGGCCTGCCGGAGCGCCCGGGGCTGGAGGTGCTGCGCAACTGGCGGCGGCGGGGCAACGGCACGCCGGTGCTGGTGCTGACGGTGCGCGATGCCTGGCACGAGCGGGTGGAAGGGCTGCGGGCCGGGGCCGATGACTACCTGGGCAAGCCCTTCCACGTGGAAGAACTGGTGGAGCGCCTGCGCGCCCTCATCCGCCGCAGCCATGACCAGGTGCCGGGCAGCATCATCCGCCGCGGCGGGCTGGAGCTGGACGAGCAGCGGCGCAGCGTGCGCCTGCCCGATGGCAGGGAGGTGGCGCTGTCCGGCACCGAGTTTCGCATCCTGCGCCTGTTCATGCTCAACCCGGGCAGGGTCCTGTCGAAGGACTGGCTGGAAGAACACGTCTATGCCGGGGAGGAGGAGCATGGCTCCAACGTGCTGGAGGCCCACGTGCACCGGCTGCGCAAGAAGATCGGGCACGAGCGCATCCAGACCCGGCGCGGGCAAGGCTATGTCTTCACGGAAGATGATGCCGCGTGATGATGCCGCAAGATGATGCCGACGCCTGCCGGCGTTTCGCCCCACGCAATGCGGGAGCTGCCTGATGTCCATGGAAAGGAGACTGCGCATCGGCCTCGGCCTGGCGCTGCTGGCGTTGCTGCTGGGCAACTGGGTGCTGGTGAACCGCTCCATGCACATGCTGGTGGAGGAGCTCATCGTCTCCCGCCTGCAGAAGGATGCCGAGGTCATCCTCAAGGCAGTGGCGGAAAAGGCGGCAGGAGAGAATGCCCGGCCCTTGCACGACGACCCGCGCCTGGGCGGCGTTTACGGGCAACCGGGATCCGGTCACTACTTCATCGTGCGCACGGGGGATGGCAGGCACATTCCTTCCGCTTCCCTGCAAGGGCGCTCGCTGCCCGCACCACGGCTCGGGGAAGGTGAAACCCGCGTGCTGTGGGACCTGCAGATGGCAGACGGGGAGCGGCTGCTGGGCTGGGGCTGGCGCACGCGGCTCAACGGGCATGACCTGCAGGTGGTGCTGGCACGCTCGCTGGACGAGGTGCAGGAATATCGCAACCGCTTCAAGCTGTGGCTGCTGGCGTTTTCGCTGGCGGGTGGCGTGTTGCTGCTGACCTTGCAGGTGTGGCTGCTGCGCTCGGCCTTCAGGCGGCTGGATGCCGTGTGCCGCGATGTGGCGCAGGTGGAGCGCGGCAACAGGGAGAGGCTGGATGAAACGGCGGCACCGGCGGAAGTGCAGCCGCTGATTGCCTCCTTCAACCGCCTGCTGGCGCTGCTGGAGCAACGCCTGCAGCGCTCGCGCAATGCGCTGGGCAACATGGCGCATGCATTGAAAACGCCCTTGAGCCTGTTGCTGCAGGACCTGGCGCGGCTTGGCGAAAGGGCACCGGCGGATTCGGAAGGTGCGCGGCTGGCGCGGGATGCGCGCGAACAGGCGGAGCGCATTCGCCACCTCATGCAGCGGGAGCTGAAAAGGGCGCGCATGGCCGGACAGGGCATTGGCGCACAACACTTCGATGCCCGGCGCGAAATGCCCGACCTGCTAAAGGTGCTGCAACGCGTGCATGGTCATGGCCGCCATGATCACCATGACCGGCCGGCAATTGCCGTGGAGTGCCCGGGGCTGGATGACATTCCACCGTTCGGCGAGCGGGAAGACATGCTGGAGCTGCTGGGCAACCTGCTGGACAACGCCATGAAATGGGCAAGACATCGCGTGCGCTGCCGCTTCCGGCTGGAGCCTGACGGGCGGATCTGCATCAGCATCGAGGACGACGGACCGGGCCTGCCGGAGGAGCGCATGCAACTGCTGGCCAGCCGAGGCATGCGGCTGGATGAAAGCAGGGAAGGCTCCGGGCTGGGATTGGCCATAGCGCAGGACATCGTGCGGCTGCATGGCGGCTCCCTGCAGTTCTCCCGCTCTGCCGACCTGGGGGGGCTGTGCGTTACCGCATGCCTGCCCACCGAAGGGAACCGCGGGTGAGAACAACCCGCCTGCCCCGCAATTTCCCCGAAATCGTCATCTGCATTTCAGGCTGGTTTCAGCATAGCGGTTCATCATGGCAACGAGCCTGAAGGAACAGGCTCGGTGGAAAGCCCCCCACTTTCCCCTGCGCCATGGGGCGCCGAGGAAAAAGATGCAAGCAAGGAAAGGAGTGGAGTCATGAAGAAGATCGCCATGCTGATTGCCGCAAGTGCGGTGGCCGCCATGGCCGGACAGGCGCTGGCCCAGGATGCCACGCAGCGCGGCCCGGTGCCGTTCAGCGCGTGGGACGTGAACAATGACGGCTACATTTCGAAGGAGGAGTTCGAAACCCTGCGCAAGAAGCGGCAGGCGGCGCGCAAGGCCGAAGGCGGACTGCTGCGCAACCAGGCCAACGCGCCGGCGTTCGAGAGCATCGATGCCAACGGCGATGGCAAGATCTCCATGCAGGAGTTCACTGCTCATCAGCAGAAGATGATGCAGCAGCGCCCGGGCCGCGGCATGGGCATGGGCCCCGGCCAGGGGCGTGGCCCCGGTTACGGCATGGGCCGCAAGATGATGCAGCAGCAACAGCAGTGAGCAACACGGGCTGGGGTGTGCCCGGCAGCCACGTGGGCTGCCGGGCCACTTTCATCCACGCGACATGAATCCGGGCTGACGGAAAAACAGGGAACGGAAAGCAGGAGGCAGGAATGCAACGAAAGGGGTTGATGATGGCCGGGCTGGCCGCCGTGCTGGCGGCGGGGGTGGGCATGGGCGCGTTGTCCTTGTCAGGCGTGCAGGCGCAGCAGCAGAAGCCGCCGGCGGAGAAAGCCGGTGCTGCGCAGAGTGCTGCGGCCACGCAGGATGAGCGCACGCTGGTGCAGCTGGAACCAGATGTGCGGGCGCGCTTTCTGGCCATGATGCGCGGCTTTGTCGATTCGCTGGATGACATCGTGAATGCCCTGGCCGAAGGCGACTTCAGGGAAGTGGAGCGGATTGCCAACGATGACCTTGGCCCGGCACACGAGCTGATGGCGCGGTTGCGCACGGCCAAGGTGCCGCCGGAGAAGATGGCCGAAATCCGCAGGCTGGCTGCCGAGCGCATGGCCAAGGCCATCGAGGACGGCAAGCTGGAGGGACGTCTTGGCATGGGAATGATCGTGGGCAAGGTGCTTGATGACATTCCTGCCGGCCTGCAGCCGGGGCAGCAGGCACAGCAGGGCGGCTTTGGCCCCTTTCTGCCGGCGGAAATGCGGGTGATGGGCATGCAACTGCACCTGGAAGGCGCAAGGCTGGCCGAAGTGGCCGGAAAGGCAGCCGCCGCGAAGAACCCCACGGCGGAGCACTACAGGCAAGTGATGGAGGCGATGAGCGGCATCACCGCGCAGTGCCGCGCATGCCATGCGGCCTGGCGCGTGTGGTAGGCTCTGCCCCGTCCTGCTGATGAAACAGGCGATGCGACATCTGCCACCCCCGGCTCACGCCTGCCCCAGCAGGCGGGCGATGATGTCGCGGGTTTCCTGCGAAAGATCGGGGGAATCCAGCAGCTTGCGCAGGTGCTGCTCGGCCTGTTTCCGGCGCTGTGCCGGCAGCTTGCCAATGATGCGAAAGGCGGTGGCCAGCCGCGCGGCGGAGGTGGGGTTGATGGCATCGAGCCTGCGGATGGCCTCGGCGATGAGCGCGAAGCCGGAGCCATCGGCAGCGGTGAAGCACACCGGGTTGGCATGGGCGAAGCCGCCCAGCAGGGCGCGCACGCGGTTGGGATTGTCCAGCGTGAACCAGCGGCTTTCCATCAGTTCGCGGGTGGTGTGCACGCACGGCGCAAACGGCCACATGGCCTGCCATGACAGCCAGCGATCCATCATCAGGGCATCATCGCCGTAGCGCTGCATGTATTCGGCCAGCGCCTGTTCGCGTTCCGCCGTGTCGGTCTGCGCCAGCGCCTGCATGGCGGCGGCGCGCTCGGTCATGTTCGTTGCCTTTTGCCAGGCGTCGTAGGCGAGCTTCGCACCGGCCTGAGGGTCTGCCTTCACCAGCAGCGCCAGGATGGCGGCGCGCAAGGTGCGTCGTGCTGCCTGCTCCGGCGTGGGGGCATAATCCTCGCGCACTTCCGCCGCGTCGAAGCTCTCGCGCAGCAGTGCATCGAGCCTTCGCGCAGCCGTGCCCATCACCGCGTTGCGCGCCGCGTGCAGGGCCGCCGGATCCACCTCGCCGTCGATGTCGTTCAGCAGCATGCCCATGCCCGGCGGCAGCAGCAGCTCCGCCAGCAGCGCCGGATC
>JALSGQ010000066.1 GCA_026982665.1 Hyphomicrobiales bacterium
GCCACACCACAAGCCCCTGCAGCAGCGATTGCACCAGCCAATTCCTCCCCTGCGGTGGCAGCAGCCGAGCCGGACGTGGCGCGCATGCCGGTGGTTGCGGACGTGTTGCCGCATTTCCTGTTCTCCGGTCTGCTGGCGGGCATGATCATCGCCATGCTGCTGGTGCTGCTGATGAGCGGCCGGCAGATGCAGCCGATGCAGCGCCTGGGCGCGGGCGTATTCGGCCTGGGGGCACTGTTGTTCGTGCTGGCCTACACGGGGGCATTGCCGGTGTTGCTGTGGCTGCCCCCCGAGCAGATGCTGCTGGTGCGGCTGGCAACGCTGGCGGAAGCCCTGATGCTGTTCGGTGCCGGATGGTGGCTGGTGGCATGGGCAGGCGCGCCGGAAAGCCGCTCTGGCAAGCTGGTGCTGATGGTGGTGGCCGGGCTGGGGCTTTCGCTCATCCTGCTGGCACCGGTGTTTCCGGCGGCATTGCTGCCGGTGGTGCGGCTGGCGCTGATGGTGGTGGCGCTGGCCGGGGTGGCGGCGTTGCTGTGGCCCAATGCCGAGCGCACGGCGCAACCATGGGCACACCTGGCGCTGGCCGGGCTGTTTGCCTGGGGGCTGGTGGCACTGCTGCTGACGCTGAAGCTGTTCGTCATCAGCTCGGCCACGGCGGTGTTGCTGACAACAGCGGGTATCACCGTGCTGGCGGCGCTCATCACGCTGGCGGCCCTGATGGGCGGTGCACAACAACGCCTTGGCAACAGTGCGCGACAGGCACTGGAGGGGGCGCGCGCGCTGCCGATCCATTACGAGCCGCACAAGGGGCGGCTGCGCGTTCCGCGGCGCCTGGCCACCATGCTGCACCTGCCGCCTGACGTGCTGGAAACCGCGGAAGGCTTCTTCACCATCGTGCACGCGCAGGACAGGCCGCTGCTGGAAGCAGCCCTGCGCGCCGCCTCGCTGGACGAGCCGGTGGAAATGACCGTGCGGCTGGCGGATGGGGCTGGCGTGTGGCGCAGCTTCCTGCTGCGGGCACATGCCAGCAGGCCACAGCGGGGCGGGCCGAAGGTGATGGACGGGTTGCTGCTGGAAATCGCTCCCGACAACACCATGCCGGCGACCAATGCGCTCGACGAGCCGCGGGAAGATGCGCTGACGATGCTGCACGACCCGCTCACCGGGCTGCCGGCGCAGGCATTGCTGCTCGACAGGCTGGAAACCGCGCTGCGCCGGGCGCGGCGGGGCGATGGCATCCCCTGCCTGCTGATCCTGGATGTGGACAGGTTCCGCGCCATCATCGATTCGCTGGGCATTGCCGCTGGCGACCTGCTGCTGGTGGAGCTGGCGCGGCGGTTGCAGGGCCTGTTGCACGAAGGGGAGACACTGGCGCGGCTGCCGGCAGATCAGTTCGCCATCATCATCGATGCCGAGCGGCACGGCACACCGATGCAGTTCGTGCAGCGCATTCGCGAGATCCTCGCCGAACCGTTCAATCTCGATGGGCATGAGGCCGTCGTTACCGCCAGCATCGGCGTGGTGGACCTGGTGGCAGCGATGATGCTGACAGCGCGCGAGGCCATCCGCGCTGCCGAAATCGCCCTGTTCGAGGCCCGGCGAGACGGGCCGGGGCGGGAAGCCTTCTATACCCCTGACATGCACGGCGAGCATGCGCGGCTGGCGAAGCTGGAGCAGGAGCTGCGCCGCGCCCTGAAAACCGGCGAGCTGGAGGTGCATTACCAGCCCGTCATATGGCTGAACGGGCGGCTGATCGCCGGGTTCGAGGCACTGCTGCGGTGGCGCCACCCACAGCGCGGGCTGGTGGGGCCGGAGGAGTTCCTGGGGCTGGCGGAAGAAATCGGCCTGATGCACGAGATAGGCCGGCTGGTGCTGCAGGAATCCATCCGCCAGCTGGGCATCTGGCAGCGCACCTTCCGCACGGAATATCCATTCTACATTGCCGTCAACATCGCCTCCTCCGACCTGCTGGACCCTGCCCTGGCCGATGACGTGGCGCAGATGCTGGCGCGCGAAAACGCCGATGCCGCCGGGTTGAAGCTGGAGGTTACCGAACATCTGCTGATGCGCGACCCGGCGCAGGCGCGGCGCACGCTGGAACGGCTGACGGAAATCGGTGTGGGCATCTTCTGTGATGATTTCGGCACCGGCCATTCGTCGCTGGCACGGCTGCGCACGCTGCCATTCGAGGCGCTGAAGACAGACCGCGCCTTTCTCATGCACGATGATGCCGCCAGCCACAGCATCATCGCCGCGGTAGCAGAGCTGGCGCACGGGCTTTCCATGCGGGTGGTGGCGGAAGGCGTGGAAGAGCCGTGGCAATTGCAACTGCTGGAGCGGCTGGGCTGCGACATGGCGCAGGGCTTTCTGCTGGCCGCGCCGCTGGAGGCCTCCACCATCCTGCAATACATGGCGGAGGCCAGGCGCATTGCACCGTTCAGCGGGCGCATGGCGGCACTCAGCCATATCCTGCTGAACGACGAGATCGCCCCGCCGCTGCCGGCAGACATCAACCAGCCGCAGCCACCGCTGCCCCGCACCCCGGCGCAGCAGCAGGAAGCACACACGAATCAAGGCGAAGAAGCCCGGAAGACAAGCGAGCAGGAAAAGGTGGTGCTGCTACAGAGCAAAAGGCAGAAATCCCCTCCGGAAGCGGACGCGATGGATGCGCCGGAGAAAGCACGGGAAAACGCCAAGGACAAAGGGCGCAATGCCTCCAGCAAGCCACCGGCAGCGGAATAAGCCACGCTGCGTGGCCTTGACGCAGACAGGCCGGATTCTTGCATTGCCTGTGTCTCAAGGTTATCTGCCCCGCGGGAGTATGC
>JALSGQ010000067.1 GCA_026982665.1 Hyphomicrobiales bacterium
CCGCCATGTCCCGATGCCGCAGCACCAGCATCACACGTTGAAGCGGAAGTGCATCACGTCGCCATCCTGCACCACGTAGTCCTTGCCTTCCTGCCGCAGCTTGCCGGCCTCGCGCGCGCCAGCCTCGCCGCCGTGCGCCACGTAATCCTCGTATGAAATCACCTCCGCACGAATGAACCCGCGCTCGAAGTCGGTATGGATGACGCCCGCCGCCTGCGGTGCGGTGGCACCGCGCTTCACCGTCCATGCCCGCGCCTCCTTCGGCCCGGCGGTGAAGAAGGTGATGAGATCCAGCAGCGCATAACCGGCACGGATGAGCCGGTTCAGCCCCGGCTCCTCCAGCCCCAGGCTCTCCAGGTATTCCTGCTGCTCTGCCGCATCGAGCTGCGCCAGCTGCTCCTCCAGCGCCGCGGCAATCACCACCACGCCAGCCCCTTCCGCCTCGGCCCGCGCCCGCACCTTCTCCACGTGCGCATTGCCGCCGGGCAGCGAATCCTCCTCCACGTTGCACACATACAATACCGGCTTGGCCGTGAGCAGCTGCAGGCGGCGGAAGCGTGGCCGCTGCTCTTCGCCGATGTTCGCCAGCCGCGCCGGCCTGCCCTCGCGCAACAGCTCCACCGCCGGCATGATGACGGCAAGCTCCGCCTTCGCCTCCTTGTCGCCGGTGGCTGCCTTCTTCTGAAGCATCGGCAGGCGCTTTTCCAGGCTTTCCAGGTCTGCCAGCATCAGCTCCGTTTCGATGATCTCGGCATCACGCAGCGGATCGACGCTGCCCTCCACGTGGGTGATGTCGCCATCCTCGAAGCAACGCAGCACGTGCACGATGGCATCCACCTCGCGAATGTTGGCCAGGAACTGGTTGCCCAGCCCCTCGCCCTTCGATGCCCCCCGCACCAGCCCGGCGATATCCACGAAGGTGATGCGCGTCGGCACCGTCTGCGCCGATTTCGCGATTTCCGCAATCTTCTCCAGCCGCGCATCAGGCACCGCCACCTCGCCCACATTCGGCTCTATGGTGCAGAAGGGATAGTTGGCGGCCTGCGCCGCCGCCGTCTTCGTCAATGCGTTGAACAGGGTGGACTTGCCCACGTTCGGCAGCCCCACGATGCCACACTTGAAGCCCATGTCCTCCTCACCCCTTGCCTGCCGCCGGCGGCGGCGCATCCATCATCACCTTGCTGGCGAAGTCGTTGAACCGTCCTTCTGCCAGCAACGGCGCATGCCGCGCAATGGCTTCCAGCAACGGCTGCAGCCACTCCTGCTCGCTCTTCGAGAAATCGGACAGCACATGCCCGTGCACGCGGCTCTTGTCTCCGGGATGCCCGATGCCAATGCGCAAGCGATGAAAATCACCCCCGACATGGGCCATGATGCTGCGCAGCCCATTGTGCCCGGCATGCCCGCCGCCGGACTTCATGCGAATGCGCCCGGGTGCCAGGTCCAGCTCGTCATGCACCACGATGACGTCATCAGGCGAAAGCCTGTAGAAGCGCACCACCTCGCCCACCGCGCGGCCCGACTCGTTCATGTAGGTCATGGGCTTCAGCAGCAGCACCTTCATGCCCCCCAGGCGGCCTTCCGCCACCTCGCCCTGAAACCCCTTGCGCCAGCTCCCGAAGTGATGCGCACGGGCAATCTCTTCCACCGCCATGAAGCCGACGTTATGGCGATGCCCGGCATACTTGCTGCCCGGATTGCCCAGCCCGACGATCAGCTTCATGCCAACTGTTCCCATTCATCCCGCCCATGATGAAAGATGCGGCCCGGCATGCCCGGACCGCATCCTCGTGAATCCTGCAAGACGGCCGGAAAGCGGGAATCATTCCTCGGTGCTTTCCTCGCCACCTTCTCCCTCGCCACCTTCTTCCGCTGCCTCGTCGCTGGCCACACGGCCGGTGATGGCGCACAGGGTGAAGTCGCGATCCTGGATCACCGGCTCCACGCCTTCGGGCAGCTCGACGGCGGAGATGTGCAGCGAATCGCCAATTTGCAGCCCGGTCAGATCGGCAACGATCTTCTCCGGAATGTTGTCGGCATCCACATACAGCTCCACTTCATGGCGCACGATGTTCAGCGCACCACCACGCTTCAGGCCGGGCGATTCCTCGTGATTGATGAACTCCACCGGGATCTCCACGGCAATGCGCGCGCCCTTGCCCAGCCGCAGAAAGTCCACGTGGATGGGAAAATCGCGCACCGGGTCGAACTGCACATCACGCGGCAGCACCCGCACGGTCTCGCCCTCGATATCCAGGTCCACCAGCGTGGATTCGAAGGTGCCGGTATTCACCTGCTTCAGCAGATCCACGTAACCGACGTGGATCATTTCCGGCTCCTTCCTGTCGCCATAGACGACACCGGGCACCCGCCCGGCCTTGCGCAAGCGGCGTGCGGCCCCCTTGCCGCCCTTCTCCCGCCGCTCGGCCTTCATCTTGATGATCGTGGCCATGTTTTCAGCTCCTCGCAATGAAACGCAAAAACGATCAACCCCGCGCCAGCATCCTTGCCGGCACGAAGATGACCCGACAGCCGCACATGCGCACCTGAAAACGGCGAGCTTCCTCCAGGGGTGACCGTCCCCGCCGCCTTGCTGAGCAAAAGCCCCGCACCTGGCCCGCATGTCCGGAAGATGCGGGCATATAGCGCAATTCAGCCGGGCCATGCAAGCCACATGACGCCACACCACTACCACGGCACGGCACACGATGCCGAAACGAAGCATTGCAATGCCGTTACGGCATCACTTCACCACGCCCTTGCGCAACAGGCGGGGCAGCATCATCAGCCCGGCCACGACCGGATGCCGCCGCTGCCAGTCCGCGAGCACGATGCGCTCGCCCGTATGCCGCTCTATCTTGAAGGCAAGGTAATCCGCCCCGCCACTGAAGGTGAAGGCCGCCTTCAGCAACCGCAGCACGCTCAGCATCTTGCCCTGCACCACCACCCGCCGCCACCGAAGGTTGCCGCGCATCTCCTCCAGCCATGCAGGAAGGACAATCCCTTCCTCCGCCCCGAACACCGCCCGCACGGTTTCGCGAAACCATTCTTCATCGGCAGCAATGATGACATCCGCACGATTGCCGCTCTCCACCCTCAGCTCCGTGCGGTAGGTGGCACGCAAGAGCGTCTGCCACAGGCCACGCCAGTCGGGTTGCGGTTCCGAACGCAGGATGGCCGCCGTCGTCAGCGCCGTGAACACGGCATCCACGATGACGTCCTCCACTGCCCTCGCCGCTGCTTCATCAGCCTGCCACACAAGGCGGCAGGGCTGCGCAAACCGCGCCCAGAAATACGGATTGTCCACGTCCGCCTGCACCTTGCGGGCAAACTGCGCCAGCGGCAGAACGGCGTATTTCGCCCGCAGCACCGTCCCTTCATGCTCGTGCGCCAGGTAGTGCACATTGGGCGGCACCAGCCGGCAGCCCAGCCGCGCCAGGACATTCCTGCCGACGGCGGCAAAATCCGCCGTCAGCACGTAAAGATCGGCCAGCGTCTCCGCAAACGATGCATCACGCAGCGTCGAGCCATAGGCCAGCACCGCCCGCACGCCTGCCGCATTCCCGTGCCGCCCGCGCGCCGCAGCCGCCAACACCTGCAACTCCTCCGGCACCGCGGCATGCAAGCGCGCGCGAACAAGCCGCCGCAACGCGGCTTCATCCGCCATCTCTGCCGCTTCCGCCATTTTCTCCCTTGCAGGTCGCCACACCATCAGCCGCCTTTCATGCCCGCAGGTCATCACCCGGCCAGATAGCGCATCGCCGCACCGCGCTCGATGATCACCGGCTGCCCCGGTGCGACATGCACCTCCTCGCCATCCATCACCAGGCGGCTGTCCGTTTCCACCTCCAGCCGCCGCACGCAACGGCTCTGCATGCTCTCATGCACCCGCCGCCGCTCGCCCCCATACAGCACCACCGGCAGCCAGCGCGGCAGAAACGGCGGCGGATGACCGAACAACGAGGCCCGCATCACCCCTCCTTCCCCCTCCCCTGCGTCATCACACCCACCCCAGAACGGCCGCGCCCCCAGCACCAGCCTGTGCAGCGTGGTGGCCAACAGCGCCACCTGCCAGCCCTCGCCCATCAGCACGTCATCGGCCATCACCCGCATCCGCCACGGGCGGTCGATGCGCTCCACGTCCTGCGGCCCGGCAGGCCGCAGCAGGGCGCGCGCTCCCACCTTCAGCAAGGTCAGCAACGGCCCCCACTGCCCGCGCACCCCCTTGCGGTTGAACGCCTGCTGGCAATACAGGGTGGCCTCTGCCAGCACCCCGGCACCGACGAACATGCCATGCTGCGCTCCCGGCAGGGCATTCGCCACCCGCACCGTGGGCCGGCTCAGCACGCGGGCATCAGCCCGCCGCCAGCCACGTTCCCTGATGAACGCCACCTGCCGGGCCACGCCCTTCACCTTCAGCCCGATGTCGGCAGCCGTCATGTTGGTGGAACCATGCGGCAGCAACGCCAGCATCGGCCAGCGCTGTTGCGACAGCCCGCTGCGCTCCGCCAGCCACGTCTGCACGAACTGGATGGTGCCATCACCGGAGGAGATGAACAGCACCTCCGGCGGCGCTTCCGTCATTTCGCGCAAGGCCGGCTCCAGGCGCTCGAAGTCATCGAGCACCACCGCGCGCACATGTGCATCCGCGCGCAATGCCTCTGCCAGCGCCACCCCCTGCCGGTTTCCACCACCGGAGGCGGGGTTGACGATAAGCATCGCTTCTGCTGCTGCCACCCCCATTGCCCTGTCGCCGCCGCTGCTCATGCGCCTTCCCGCGCCATCCATGAAACCAGCCGGCCATTGCGGCGCTTTTCGGCAAAGGCCTGCACCAGCTGCACGCCGTGCACGACGAGCGAGATCAGCGTCCATGCCGCCACCGCCAGCAGCCCCCAGTCCGGCCGCCCGACCAGCCAGAAGACCGTCAGCAGAACGAGATTCGGATTGCGCCGCGCGGTAATCTCGCGAAACCAGGTATCGAACGGCCGCCAGATGTGAATCTCCATGCCCAGCAGGGCGATGGAAACTCCCTCCATCAGCCGCTGGATGACATATCCGGCAATGATGACGATGAGCGCCCCCCACCACCATGCATCATCCAGCGGCGTGCCATGTGCGGCAAGCCCCATCGCCCACGCCGCATACCAGAACGGCGGATGCACCAGGTCAATGCCGTGGTCGAAGATGTCGCCAAACCTGCTGGAAGTGAGCGTGGTGCGCGCCAGCTTGCCGTCCACCGTGTCCAGAAACGTCATGCCCCACGCCGCCAGCAGTCCCCAGCCGTAATGCCCGGCGGCAAACAGGCCGAAGGCCAGCACCACCAGCACGGCAGACAGCAGCGTAACCATGTTCGGCGTGATGCGCGTGTGCTCCGCCAGCCAGCGGGTAACGATGAACGCCGGGCGCGGCCACACCCGCTTGGTGATGACATCGGTTGCTCCCTTGTAGGTGCCCATGAACACCCGCCATTCCAGCGCCCGCCGCGCTGCCGCCGACGAATCCCGAAGCAGCAGTGCATAAGGGGCCTCGCGCTTGCGCAGCTTTTCCTGAAAGGCCGCACCCGGCAGCTCGGCCGGAGCCAGGATGCGCCAGCCTGCCGCCTGCGCAGCTTGCACATCGCCGTCCAGCAAGGCCTTCGCCGCCAGCTCCACCTGTTCCGCGGGCACGTGCGCCAGCAGCGGCCGCGCCTCCTCGCTGTCCACCAGCAGCAGGCCGGGCGTTTGCGCCACCGCTCTTGCCAGCGCCGGGTCCAGCACCGCATCCGCCCGCACCACGATGATCGTTTCCCCGGAGCCTGCGTCCCGTGGCAGGGCACTGCCATCGGCTGCCAATGCCAGCACACCTTGCGCATCCATCGTCAGGCGCGGCACGCCAATGCGCGCGAACAGGCGCTCGGTGCGCTGCGGCAATGTCAGTCCGAACAGCCGCACGCCACTCTCGCCGACAATCACCACTCCTGCCGGACCACCATGTTCATGCTGTTGTTCCGCCACCGATATTCCCTGCTCGTCAGTCATCAGCCCTGCGGCATGTCAATGCCACAACTCCCGCAAGCAGGCAGGCAATGCAGGCCCCTGTGGCCGATGCACCCGCCCCTTGCCGCTCTCCGCCACTCCCCGCACCTTATTGCACCGTCTGCGCCCGCAGGTGCAACGCCGCCGCCAGCAGCGCCAGCAATGCCACCGGCAGCCAGGCGGCAAGCCAGCCCGGCACCAACCCCAGCTCGCCAACGGTCAAGGCCAGCCCATCGAACACGAAGAAGCCGAACCCCACCCCCACGCCAGCCAGCAGCAGCGTGGCGGCAATGCCGCCGCGGCGAAAGCGTGCCGCCAGCGGCAGCATGATGGCCAGCAGCAGCAACGGCACCAGCGTATCCGCCAGCCGCCGGTGCCACCACACCTCATACACCTGCACCGGCCGCAGGCCGAAACCCAGGTTGTCGATGAAATACTTGAGCTCGCGCAGCGACATTTCCTCCGGTGCACCGCTGCGCAGGCCTCCCTCCGCCAGCTTCAGCTCGCCGCTATAGACCATGGCCTCCAGGCGCGTCGGCGGCACCGGCTCGCGCCGGTAGATGACCACATCCTGCAGCAGCCACCGCCCACCGGCCCGGCGCGCCTTCGCGGCGTATATCTGCTCCCTCAGCAGGCCGGTGCGATCTCTCCGGAAGATGATGACATCCCGCAGCACCGTTACCTTGTCGTCCTCCCGCACCACCCGCAGGATGTCATCCCCGGCGCGCATCCACACCACGCCCTGCTTGCCGGCATGCAGCTTGCGGTCGGCATATTCCCCCACGCCCCAGGCGGAAAGACGCTGCACCGTGGGGGGTACCACCCTGTCGGCCAGCAGGAAATACGCAACCCCCACCAGCACCCCCAGCGGCAGCAGCATCAGCAGCAGCCGCGCCGGGGAGATGCCCGCCGCCCATATGGGCACGATCTCGTTGCGCTGCCCCAGCTCCAGCAGCGTCAGCACCACCGCCAGCAGAAACGACATCGGCAGGAAGGTGTTCATCACCCCCGGCATGCGCAGCGCGCCATAGCGCAGCAGCGCCAGGTGCCCGTCTGCCGCCTCCTTCATGATGCTGTCCATGCTTGCCACCACCTCCAGCGACACCACGAACAGCGACACGCTGACAAGGATGAGCAGGAAGCGCGCCACCACCATGCGCGCCAGCATGCGCCCCAGCACTCCCATCATCATGCCGCACCTCCCCGCTGGCCTTGCTGCCCGCGTCCGCGCCACGGCACGAGCCTGCCCAGACGCCCGCCAATGGCGGCCAGCAGGCGATATAGCGCCTCGAACATGTCCTCCCGCAGCGTGAAGCACGCCCGGTAATAGCGCGTGATGGAAAATGCCGCCAGCAGCAGCCACGGCCCCCAGATGCCCAGCCATACGGATACCGCACCACTGCGCGCCGCCACTGCCCCCTGCTGCACCGCCTCGTGGTAGGCGATGAGAATGGTCAGCGCCACGGCAAAGCGGTATCCACGCTGCCGCCGGCGCTGGCCGATGGCAAAGGGAATGGCCAGGAACGGCAGCAGCGGCAGCGTGAGAATGGACACCAGCCGCTTGTGAAATTCCGCCTTCAGCTCCGCCACCGAGGCCAGCTCGCGCGGCGTGTTCAGCGTGGCATACAGCTCCGGCAGGGTAAGCTCGCGCTCATCCAGCCCTCGCGGCCTGAATACCCTTGCATCTTTCTTGCCGATGGGCGTTTCCACCTGCTCGAAGAATCCGCTGGAAAACCTTGGCAACGGCACCTGCGGATCAGCCGGTTTCACCGCCCCCTCAATGCGCAGCCGATGCCCGTTGCGCAGGATCAGCAGGGGCCGCGGATCATTCTCCTGCGGCAGCAGCTGCCCCGAGCGGGCAGTGATGGTCTGGCTGCCCCCCTCGCCCTTGTCCTCGAACAGGAAGACCCGGTAGAAGCGCTTGTCCTGCCGGTCGAGATCATCGATGATGAAGGTGCGCCGCCCGCTCTGCATGAACACCCCGGCCTCGGCCAGGTAGAACACCTCCACGTTCTGCACCGCGAACTTCAGCGCCCGATAGGCATAGCGCGTGTAGGGCTGCAGCCAGCCGAAGACGATGAGCGCCACCATTGCCGCCACCAGCGACAGCGCAATCACCGGGCGTGCCAGCCGGTGCAGCGAAATGCCCGCGGCCAGCGCCGCATCCACCTCCGCGTGCCGCGACATCTGGTTGAAGCCGAACAGAAGCCCCAGGAACACCGCCGCCGGAATGGCCAGCCCCAGGTAATGCGGCACCAGGTAGCCCAGCATCTCGAACACCAGGGAGAGCGACCCCTGCTTGCCCAGCGTCAGGTCGAGGATGCGCACGAAACGCTCCGCCAGCAGCATCAGCAGGCTGATGACAAGCGCCACCAGCAGCGGCCTGGCCACCTGTCGCAGCACATACCGGTCAAGGATCGTCATGCCACCACCCGTTGCTTTCCCGCCGCTGCCGGCGCACCGCCCGCACGAGGACGACACGCTGCCCTGCTACGGGCAAGGGCGAGCAGACACCTGCCCCCTGGCACAGGCAGGCCACGCACGCGCTCAGGCCGCGCTCGCCGTTTTCGCCACACCAGCCGTGTGCAACACCAACCGTTCCCGCTCCCGCATGGCACCATCACTGCCCAGCTGCCGCCGCCGCACCTCCAGCCGCCAGCCATCTTCCGCCCGCTGCACCGTGATGTGCTGCCAGCCCGCCGCCGGCGCGTGCTGTCCGGCGCTCATGGATGCGGAAGCGGCAGACAGCACGTGCATCAGCCGGCCATCCGCCCGCTGCCGTTCCACGTGCGCCCAGCGGTGCGTGTGGCCGAACAGCACCAGCTCCGCCCCGGCGTGCAACAATACCTTCTCCAGCGCCGCGGCATCCCGCAACGCCTTGCGCGGCTTCGCCGCACCCAGCGCCACCAGCGGCGGATGATGCACCAGCACCACCCGGCAGCGCCCGGCTGCTCCTTCATCCCTCAGCACCGTTTCCAGGCGTTCCAGCTGCGCCGCGCCAATACGGCCGGAAGCCTCCCGCCACGGTGCGGCAAAGGCCGAGTTCAGCCCCACCAGCGCCACATCCCCCAGTCGCCGCACCACCGGAAACACGGGCAACGTGCCACCATCCGCCATCTCTTGTGCCCCGGTCATCCACGGCACCAGCGCCGAAAGCCCCGCCGTTGCCGCCGCGGCAACGTAGTAGTCATGGTTGCCGGGCACGAACATGGCCTCATCAGGTTCGGCCATCGCACGCAGCCATTCCGCCGCGGCTGCAAACTCCGAGCGGGTGGAAATGTTCACCAGGTCGCCGGTAATCAACAGGAACGGCCTGTTGCCCGCCTCCGTGCTGCTGCGCCGGATGTCATCCACCACCGCCGCCAGCGCTTCCCGCCGATGCGCCCGCCTGCGCCGCAGCCGCCACGACAGCCACCCCAGCACCCGCTTGCACAACAGCTCCCGCGGCTGCACCGCCGGTGTCGGCAGGTGCACATCGGTGATATGGGCAAGCTCCACCGCCAATCATCATCTCCCGTGCAGCAGGCCTCAAGCCACCCCCATCCGGAGCAGGCATGGCCCGACACTGATTCCCTGTCTCGAACAGCAGGTATAGCCCAAGGCGGCATTGACGTCAGGGCCTTGATGATGCCAAAGCTGGCGCCACGCGCTTTCACGCGCACCCCAGGCGCCAAACCCACAGCATGACGGAGATGGCAGCGTGAAGGTCATCATACTCGCCGCCGGGCAGGGCAGCCGCCTGCTGCCGCTGACGCAAGACATGCCCAAGGCCCTGCTCGACATCAACGGCCAGACCCTCATCGGCCGGCAGGTGGATGCCTTCGCCGCCTGTGGCGTACGCCATTTCGTCGTCGTTACCGGCTTTCGCCCGGAGCTGATGGAAGAGGCCCTTCAACGCATCGCCACCCGCAACGAGGTGGATATCCGCATCATTTACAACCCCTTCTACGCGGTGGCAGACAATCTGGCCAGTTGCTGGATGGCACGCCGGGAGATGGACGACGACTTCGTGCAGGTGAATGGCGACAACGTCTTCCGTGCCGACCTTGCTGCCGCCCTGCTTGCGGCATCCGATGCCGAGATCATCGCCGCCACCGCTACCAAGGCCTCGTTCGATGCCGACGACATGAAGGTAGCGCTCGACGGCAACAAGGTGCGGCGCATCGGCAAGGATCTGCCCGCCGCACAGGCCGGTGCCGAAGCGCTGGGCTTCTACGTCTTCCGCGGCGACGGCGTGCGGAAATACCGCCAGACGCTCGAGCAGATGATCCGCACGCCGGAAGGCCTGCACCAATGGTTCCCTGCCGCCATAGACCAGCTGGCGCGGCAAGGCATGGTGCAGGCACTGGACCTTTCCGGCAGGCAGTGGTGCGAGGTGGACTATCCCACCGACCTTGCCCTGGCCCGCGAGCTGGCCGCCCGCTGGGATGCCGAAAGGCACCGCCCCCGCCTGGTGAAGGGCTGAGCCACTCCCGCAGCTTCCTGCCGGTGGGCAAGAGCAGGACAACCAGCTTCTCCCTGCCCTCGCGGCAGGCATTTCGCTGCCACATGCAACGGCTGCAAAAAAAAGCGCCGGCCTTCAGGCTTGCGCCCGAAGAGCCGGCGAAATTCCGGGACGGCCACCTGCCCTCAGGGGCTGGGGGGCTTGCCTGGCAGTGAATGACAGGCGGCCATCCCGCACGCCTTCGCCACTCGAACGTTACACCGGGCGGCGAAGGCCGTGTCAGCGCAATTCACCTCGGCGATGCCCGATCAGTCATCATCGCCATCATCATCGCTGTCGGAACCACCGTAGCCACCGCCATAGCCACCATCATTGCTGCTGGAGCTGCTGGAGCCACCGTAGCCACCGCCATAGCCACCATCATTGCTGCTGGAGCTGCTGGAGCCACCGTAGCCACCGCCATAGCCACCATAATCATCGTCGTCGCGATAATTGCCACCATAGCGGTCGTCATCATTATCGTCGCGATAATTGCGACCATAGCGGTCGTCATCATCACGATCGCGATAGGAGGAACGCGACCCGGCAGTGCCGGAAGACGAACGACCGGAAGAGAAGTTGTAGGTCTTGCCGCTGCTGGAGCTGGTGTAGCGCTCATACGGGGAAGCCTGCGCACCATCCAGCCCGGCCAGCCCGACGCCACCGACCAGCAGCAGCGCCAGCATCGACGGAACGATCAGGGTCTTGCGTTTCATTTTCATCCTCCTTGCTTCACCTTTTATCTGTCAGGCCTTGCAGGCCATTGCTTCCTGCACACACAGGCCAACAAACCTGCTCTGTTCACGGGTAGTGTGGAGGCAATTTCAGGAAAGCTCCACCTCACCGTGTGCCTGCATATTCTCACGCCACGGCTGGCGGATTGCTGACATGACATGTAAGGTGTCTGTAAGCTTGCGGAAGCTTCAATTATGCATCGCGCAGGCTGCAGGATTGCACCTGACGCGGCACCGCCATTCATGTATTCATGCACGCAAGCTCCCTGTCTGCCGCGAACGGAAAGCAGCATGCACAAGCCACGCTCCATCATCGAAAGACTGGCTCTTGCCCTGCTGCTCGCCATGCTGCTGCTGGCGTTGCCGATGACGCATGCTCTCATGCCCGGCACGATGACTCCTGCCTGGGCCGATGATGATGGGGATGATGGCGGCGACGATGGCGGCGACGGTGGCGGCGACGATGGCGGCGACG
>JALSGQ010000068.1 GCA_026982665.1 Hyphomicrobiales bacterium
TGGCGGCGACGATGGCGGCGACGGTGGCGGCGACGATGGCGGCGACGATGGTGGGAGCGATGACGGCGGTAGCGATGGAGATGACGATGACAATGGCGGATACGGAGGCGGCCAGGCAGGCAGCTCAGGTGGTGGCTACCGCGACAAAGATGATGATGACAATGACCACAACCGCGCTTGGCGCGCCCGCCGCAGCGGCACCATTGCTCCGCTCAGCGGCATCCTGAACCGTCTGCAGCGCCGGCATGGCGGTTCGGTGCTGGATGTGCGCCTGCGCGGCAAGGGCAGACGCGCCCGCTACGAGATACGCCTGCTGGACAAGCGCAACCGCCTGCGCGTCATCACCGTTCCGGCCCGCCGCGTGCGCGCGCAGAAACGCTACAACTTCAACGCCGGCAAGTCGCGATGATGCCTGGACACGGGGGAAGGCATGCGCATTCTCATTGTCGAGGACAACCGCACCATCGCCCACGACCTGGGCGAGCACCTGCAACACGCCGGTTACGTGGTGGACTATGCCCATGACGGCGAGGAAGCCGACTTCAAGGGCTTCACGGAAGATTATGACGCCGTCATCCTTGACCTTGGTCTGCCGGCGCTTGACGGGCTGTCGGTTTTGCGCAACTGGCGCGAGGCTGGCCGCACCTTTCCCGTGCTGGTGCTCACCGCCCGCGGCAGCTGGCAGGAGCGCGTTGCCGGCATCGACGCCGGTGCCGACGACTACGTCGCCAAACCGTTCGAGATGGAGGAGGTGCTGGCCCGCCTGCGCGCCATCATCCGCCGCAGCCGTGGCCTGGCGGCCCCGGTGGTGCGCATTGGCCCGCTGGAACTGGACACCCGCGCCGCCCGCGTGCTGCTGCACGGCCGCCCGCTGGACCTGACGCCACTGGAATACCGCCTGCTGCACTACCTGGCGCACAACCGCAACCGGCCCGTACCACGCATGGAGCTGATGGAGCACATCTACGAAGGCGATGACGAACGCAGCCCCAACGCGCTGGACGTGCTCATCGCCCGCCTGCGCCGCAAGGTCGGCCCCGACCTCATCCAGACGCGCCGCGGCCACGGCTACCTGCTCGCCACCGAAGCCGCGGAGAACAACAACAGCCCGGATGACGACACCGCCAAGGCATCTGCCGGTGATTCGGGCCATGGAGCAGGCGAATGATACGCACCCCCACATCGTTGCGCTGGCGCCTGCTGCTGCTCTCCACGCTGGTGATGATACCGGCGCTGCTGTGGCTGGCCTGGCAGCTTTCCTGGGAGTTCGAGGACTCGGTGGAAAGCCGCGTGCACCAGGAGCTGGAAAACCACATGAAGCAGCTGCTGGCCCGCCTGCAACCCGCGCCTGATGGCACCGTTCGCATCACCGGCCCACTCAGCGACCCGCGCTTCAACACCCCCCTCAGCGGCCTCTACTGGCAGATCAACGATGCCGAGGGAAAGGTGCTGCACCGCTCCCGCTCCCTGTGGGATGCCGAGCTGACGCTCACCCCCACCATGCTGCGGCAGGACGGCATTCATGAATACGTCCTCACCGGCCCGCGCAACGAAACACTCTATGCCCTTGTGCGCGGCGTCTGGGTGGAGCTGCCCGCCTCTGATGGCAATGGTGCCACCAACAGCTCTGCCGCAACCGAACGCCGGACGGAACAGCCCTCATCTCCGCCCGGCAGCGATGCCAACAGCCATCGCTACATCATCACCGTGGCGCTGAATCATGCCGAGATCTCGGCCGCCCTGCGTCAGTTCAACTGGCAGCTGACCTTCGGCCTGCTGCTGCTTGCCGCCATCCTCATTGCCACCATTCTCGCACAGGTCATCTGGGGCCTGCGCCCGCTGGATGTGCTGCGCAAGCAATTGCAACAGGTGCGGCAGGGCAGCACCCGCACCCTGCAAAACCCCGGCGTGGCAGAGCTGGAACCACTGGTGCAGGAGCTGAACACGCTGCTGGCCACCCATGAGCAGCAGGTGGAGAATGCCCGTGCCCGCGCCGCCAACCTTGCCCACGGCATGAAGACGCCGCTGGCTGTGCTGGCCGCCGTAGCCCGCGAGGTGCGCAAGCACGGCCTTGACACACAGGCGCACGAAATGGAGGAGCAGCTGCACCAGCTCCGTCGCCATGTCGAACACGAACTGGCCCGCAGCAAAATCCACGGTGGCATGGCCACCATCCCCCACACCCGCGCGGCCCGCGCCCTTCAGGGCATCATCCGCGCCCTGCACGCAACGGCCGAAAACCTGCACTGGCGCGTGGATGTGCCGGAAGATGCCATCGTGCCCATGGAAGAAGGAGATTTCATGGAGCTGGCCGGCAACCTGCTGGAGAATGCATCGAAATGGGCACACAGCACCGTTCGCGTGCGGCTGGACACGAACACAAGAGGCCTGCTGCACCTGCGGGTGGAAGACGACGGCCCCGGCGTTGCACCACAGCACTATGACACCATCATGCAACGCGGCACACGTCTTGACGAAAGCACCCACGGCAATGGCCTGGGCCTTGCCATCGTCCGCGATATCCTCGACTCATACGGCTACTCCCTGCGTTTCTACCGCGCCGACCTGGGCGGGCTGGGAGTGGAGGTCATGTTTCACCGTGCCGATTCTGCCAGCCTGGGCGATGCCACCCGAAACTGAAGCGCGTTGTCCACCTCCTTCATTGCGCTGCCTGCTCCACCAGCCGCAACCGCCGCAGCACCCGCCCCTTGCGTGCATCCAGCACCACGATCTCGCGCCCCGCCGGATGCAGCAGGCGCACGGCCAGCATGTTGCCGTCAAGCGTCATGCCCTCCACCACCGTCCCGCGCGGCACCGGCAGGGTCATCTCCGCCGCCGCCGGAGCCGCCGGCTTGCCTGCCGCGCGCATGATGACCACCGCCAGCAGCACCGCCAACCCCACCAGCAGAAGCACGCCAAGGCCAACCACCACCGCGGTAAGAATGCGCACCTGCCGCCGGTCTGCCTCCGTCATCACCGGTGCTTCCGCTGCCGCCGAGGCAGAGGCGGATGCAGCCGCTGCCGCATCCCCGGTTGCCTTTTGCCGCGTGCCGTGTTTGTTGTCGGCCATGACGCAAACTCCCGAGCAGACCATCACCTTCACCGTGCCGCAAGATGCCGCCGGCCAGCGGCTGGACCGCCTGCTGGCCAGCCACGTGCCGGACTTCTCCCGCAGCCGCCTGCAGTCTCTCATTGCAGAGGGAAGGGTCATGGTCAACGGCGCACCAGCCACCCGCGCCAGCCACAAGGTGGCAGCAGGAGCGCGCATCGAGGTGCAGGTGCCACCGCCTCGCCCGCTGGAGATCACCCCGCAGGACATCCCGCTGAACATCGTGCACGAGGATGAGCATCTCATCGTCATCGACAAGCCGGCAGGCCTTGTGGTCCACCCTGCTCCGGGGCATGACGACGGCACGCTGGTGCATGCCCTGCTGCACCACGTGCAGCGTTCCGGCGGCAGGCTTTCCGGCATCGGCGGCGTGGAGCGCCCCGGCATCGTGCACCGGCTGGACAAGGACACCTCCGGCCTGCTGGTGATCGCCAAGACGGAAGAGGCACACAAGGGCCTGAGCGAACAGTTCGCCGCACATGGCAGGGATGGCGCACTGCATCGCACCTATTTGGCGCTCGTCTGGGGAGCACCGCGCCTGCCGCGCGGCAGCATCGATGCCCCCATCGGCCGCCACCCGCGCCAGCGCATGCGCATGGCCGTGCGGCACGGCGATGAAACCGCGCGCGAGGCCATTACCCATTACGAAACGCTGCAAACCTTCCTTTCGCCGCAGCGCCAGGAAAAGCCGATCGCCGCCTTGCTGCGCTGCCGGCTTGAAACAGGGCGAACCCACCAGATACGCGTGCACATGGCCCATGCCGGCCACCCGGTAATGGGCGATCCGCTATACGCACACGGCCATGCCGCCTCCATCCGGCGGCTCGACGAAAGGGCTCGCAACGCATTGCAACAACTGGGGCGACAGGCACTGCACGCCGCCGAGCTGGGCTTCATCCACCCGGTTACACGTCAGCGGCTGCATTTCACCAGTCCATTGCCCACAGACATGGAGCACCTGCTTGCTGCCTTGCGCGCCATGCAGGCATGAGCATGTGCATCATCTTGCCGGCCTTCATCACTGCACAGCACGGCTGCAGGCTGCATGGTTGCCGTTTCTGCCCACCCCCCTATAATGCCGGCAACACCTGCTGATTTGGTTCATGCCGGCAATTCGCCAACAGGCTGCAGTCCTCTGCTGCCGCTGCGACCGGAAAGCCTGCTGCCCACAATACACATGGTCGGGGATGCCCAACACATGACCAGTTCTGCCAACAACACCGGTGCCGACAGCAATTCCGCAACCACAACCGGGCAGAATGCCAGCGCTGCCGCGGCAGACGGCACCCGCATTTCCGCCGATGATGCCCGCGAGCGGGCACAGGCGCTGGAGGAAAAGACAGCGGACAAGGTGGCCCTGCCCACCCCGCGCGTAACCGGGCAGACCCTGCCAGCCCCCACCGATGAAGGCGGCCTGGCCGCCTACCTGCAGAAGATTCGCCAGTTCCCCATCCTCTCGCCGGAAGAGGAATTCATGCTGGCCAAGCGCTGGCGCGAACATGCCGACGTGGAGGCCGCACACCGCCTCATCACCTCTCACCTCAGGCTGGTGGCCAGGATCGCCATGGGCTACCGCGGCTACGGCCTGCCCATCTCCGAGATCATCTCGGAAGGCAACGTCGGCCTCATGCAGGCAGTAAAGCGCTTCGAGCCGGACAAGGGCTACCGGCTGGCCACCTATGCCATGTGGTGGATCAAGGCCGCCATCCAGGAATACATCCTGCGCTCCTGGTCGCTGGTGAAGATCGGCACCACCGCGGCGCAAAAGAAGCTGTTCTTCAACCTGCGCAAGCTGAAGAGCCGCATCAACGCCCTGGAATCCGGCGACATGACGCCGGAACAGGTAAAGGAGATCGCCGAGCAGCTGGGCGTGCCGGAAGAAGACGTCATCGCCATGAACCGGCGCCTGGCCGGCGATGCCTCTCTCAACGCACCGCTGCGTGCGGATGAGGACAGCGGCGAATGGCAGGACTGGCTGGTGGACGAAACCGCCAACCAGGAAGAGGATCTGGCCGAGCGCGAGGAATTCGACATGCGCATGCGCCTGCTGCGCCAGGCCATGGAACAGCTCAATGAGCGCGAGCGCCGCATCTTCGAGGCCCGCCGCCTGCAGGAACCGCCACTGACGCTGGAGGAACTGTCGAAGGAATTCGGCGTCTCGCGCGAGCGCATCCGCCAGATCGAGATGCGCGCCTTCGAGAAGGTGCAGAAGGCCATGCGCGAAATGGTGGCCGAGCAAGCCTGACCACTATTCCACGATACGGAACGGCCAGCAAGCGCCAAGCCGCATCACCTGTCCTCGGGCGGTTGCACAATACCCTTCGCAGCGGCAAGGCACCCTCCACCTTTACGCCTTCTTCAGGAACATCGGATAATTTTCCCGACGGGAGGGAACAGCAAGTTGTATGCAGGGGCTGCAGCCCCGCGCAGGCTGACTGTGCTTTTCCGGGGGCATGAGACATCACGGCAATGCTGGCAGCATCTGTTCGCTGCCACGAACGGGTGTGGATGATCATGCAACCGGGCAACCGTTATCGACTCCTGCGCTACCTGCTGGCCGGCATTGCGCTGGCGCTGGGCATCTTTACCCTGGCCGGGGCCGATTACGCCCGCCGCGGCATAGATCATATCGTGCACCTGGTGGCCACCAGCCGGGTGGAGGACTGGTCCACCCACCTGGTGGAAAAACACCACGACCTGGTGCGCAACATCGCGCGCAGGCCCATGTCGCGGCAAGACGTCGCCGACCTGCGTCGCGAAGCCGAGATATACGGCGTGGAGGCCTTCCGCATCGAGCCCGCGCACGAGCCACTGGGCAAGGTGCGCATGTATGCGCGCAACACCTTCGAAGAACCGCATGACAAGATTGCCCGGCTGGCCTTCGCCCCTGCCACCGCTACTGCCAGCGCAGGCCTCGCCTTGGTGGACGGCAGCGCATCCGCAGCCCAGCAACACGAAGAGCCGGAAGGCATGGCCCGCGTGCGCCTGCCGCTGAAGGATGCCGACGGCAACATGCTCGGTTACATTACCGCCGTGGTTGACCAGAAACGGCTGCACGCCGAGCTGACCGAGGCCATGCAGCGCATTTTCGTCAGCGCCATCATTGCGCTCGTCATCATCGCCGCCATGGCGCTGCTGCTGTTCCGTCGTCTGCAGACCGACGCCCAGAACCGCATTACCTACGCCCGCGAGTTCGATGACCTCACCGGCCTGCCCAACCATGTGGCCTTCGAGCAGCTGCTGGATGAATACCTGGCACAACCGGTGGGTGATCCGCCGCGCCGTGCACTGGCCTGCATCATCTTCGGCGTCGATGACCTTGGCCGCATCACCTGTGCCGAAGGGCATGAGGCCGCAAGCCACGTGCTGCGCACGCTGGCCGGGCGCTTCTCCCGCCTTGCACACCGCCATGGTGCCACCGTCTTCCGCCTGCGCCGTGATGACTTCGCCGTGCTGCTGCCCCTGCCCTGGCCGGGGCGCGACGAGGCACACGCCTTCATGCAGGAGCTGCTGCACGAGGCCCAGCGCCCTCTCTACTGGCACGGCAAGTCGCTCATTCTCACCCTGTCCGTGGGCATTTCCTTCCACCCGCAGGAGCAGGCCACCTCTCGCTCCGAGCTGACGCGGCAGGCCACGCTCATGCGCCAGGCCGCACGGGATGCCGGTGGCAACACCTTCCACATCTACGACTCGGCCATGGACCGCGACTACAACGAAATGGCCGAGCTGGAGCGCCTGGTGCGCCGCGCCGCGCGCAACTGCGCACGTTACTTCAGCCTGCACTATCAACCCATCGTGCGTCTTGAAGACGAACACCTGCACGGCTTCGAGGTGCTGTTGCGCATGCACGATGACGACGGCAAGCCCATCTCGCCAGCCAAATTCATCCCCATTGCCGAGCGCCTGAACCTGATGAACGAGATCGGAGCCTTCGTGCTGGCGGAAGCCTGCTCCACCGCCGTGAAATGGCCGCAGCACCTGAAGATTTCCGTCAACCTCTCGCCCACCCAGTTCGCTTCCGGCCAGTTGATCGCCACCCTGTGGAAGGCGCTGGAAACCTCCGGGCTTGATCCGCAACGGCTGGAGCTGGAGGTTACCGAAAGCCTGATGATGCAGGACTGGGACAAGGCCCGCACGCAGCTGGAAGAGGCGCGCAAGCGCGGCGTCAGCATCGTGCTGGACGATTTCGGCACCGGCTATTCCTCCATGAGCTACCTGTGGAAGTTCTCCTTCGACAAGCTGAAGATAGACCGCTCCTTCACCCAGGCGGTGAACAGCTGCGGCGAGGCCCGCTCCATCCTGCGTGCACTCGTCATCATGGCGCGCTCGCTGCGCATGCCGGTGGTGGTGGAAGGCGTGGAAACGCTCGAACAGGCCGTGTTCCTGCGCAAGTTCCGTTGCGATTTCGCCCAGGGCTACTATTACGGCAAGCCCATGCCGCCGCATGAGGTCGCAGCCGTCATCATGCGCGACTTCCAGCGCCGCCAGGCCATGCAGCAGGAAGAGGCGGACAGGAGCAACACCGCCCACACCAGCGCCGCCCTGTGATTTTCCGGCACCCCCTCGAGCAAGCAGCAAGCCCGCCTGCCCCGGATGAAGGGCAGGCGGGCGCTCAATCTCCGCTCATCAGCGGTGTCAATCGTGGCCGCTGGTGGCAGCCGGTGCCAACCGCGTTGTCAAGGGCATGTCAGCGGCACTGGCGCAGCATGTTGGCCATGCGCGCGATGGTCTTCTGATAGACGGTGGCGCGGTTCCAGTCCTGCAGCACGCGGTAGTTCGGCTCTCCCGGGTTCCAACCCGCCCCCGGCTTCCAGCCATGCGCCCGCAGGAAGTTGGCCGTGGAGGCCAGCAGGTCCGGCACCGAGCGGATCAGGTCGCGCCGTCCATCACCATCGTAGTCCACCGCATATTGCAGGTATTTCGATGCCAGGAACTGCGTCTGGCCAATCTCGCCGGCCCATGCTCCCTGCATCTGCCGCGGCGTCATGTCGCCGCGCGCCACGATGCGCACCGCCGCCTTCAGCTCGCGCCGGAAGAAGTCCGCCCGGCGGCAGTCATAGGCCAATGTTGCCAGCGATTGCAGGATGGGAAACTGCCTGCCCTTGTAGCCGCCGTAATGCGTCTCCAGCCCCCAGATGGCGGTGATGATCTCGCGCGGCACGCCGAAGCGCCGCTCGATGCTGGAGAACACCCGGTCATATTGCTTCATCTTGCGGCAGCCCTTGCGGATGAGCGCATTGTTCACCCGCAGCTTCCAGAAGCGGTCGAACGACAGCTTGAAGGATTTCTGGTTGCGATCAAGCCGGATGACCCGCGCATCGTAGCGCACGCCAGCCAGCGCCCGGTCCACCACGCGCCGCGGCAGCCCTTCCGCCACCATCTGCTGCTTGAACGCCGCCAGCCAGCGGTCGAACCCCGCACCGGTATTGCCGCAGGACGCCGCCGTTTGCGCCTGCGCACCCGCCACCCCGGCCATGATGCCCAGCAGCATGCTGCCGCCAACGATGATTGCTCGCATGTTCGTCTCCCTTTCCGTCCATGAACGGCCAGCCCCCGCAACGCATGCGCGCCCCGGACGACATGATTCGCACACTCTGGAAGGTAAGGGATATTGCGGCGATTTCGGGGAAACAATCACTGGCGGCACACGCCTTGCCGATGAACGCCCCGTTCCGGGCATGGCCCGATCAGGCGGCATGAGATGCCAGGCGTCAGTAGAACAGCGACGAGACGGAACGCTCGTCCGCCGTGCGCTGCACGGCCTCGCCCAACAGCTCCGCCACCGAGATGACGCGAATGTTGGAAGCCACCCGCACCGCCTCCGTCGGCTGGATGGAATCGGTAATCACCAGCTCCTTCAGCGGCGAGGCGGAAATGCGCGCCACTGCCCCGCCGGACAGCACGCCGTGGGTGATGTAGGCGGAAACCTCCCGCGCGCCCTGGTCCAGCAGCGCCTCCGCCGCATTGCACAGGGTGCCGCCTGAATCGACGATGTCATCGATGAGAATGCAGGAATGCCCCTTCACATCACCAATGATGTTCATCACCTCCGACTCACCGGGCCGCTCGCGCCGCTTGTCCACGATGGCCAGCTGCGCGCCGATGCGCTTGGCCAGCGCGCGCGCCCGCACCACGCCGCCGACATCCGGCGACACCACCATGACGTTCTCAAGGTCATAGTGGCGTTTCAGGTCCTGCACCATCACCGGCGCGGCATACAGGTTGTCCACCGGAATGTCGAAGAAACCCTGGATCTGCCCGGCATGCAGGTCGATGGTCAGCACCCGGTCTGCCCCGGCACGCTCTATCATGTTGGCCACCAGCTTGGCGGTGATCGGCGTGCGCGGCCCCGGCTTCCTGTCCTGCCGGGCATAGCCGAAGTAGGGCACCACGGCGGTGATGCGCCGTGCCGAGGCGCGCCGCGCCGCATCGATGATGATGAGCAGCTCCATCAGGTGGTCGTTGGTGGGAAACGACGTCGGCTGGATGATGAACACATCCTGCCCGCGCACGTTTTCCTGGATCTCGACGAAGACCTCCATGTCGGCGAAGCGCCGCACCATGCATTTCGTCAGCGGCTGGCCCAGGTAGGCGGCAATGGCCTCTGCCAGCGGCCGGTTGGCGTTGCCGGAAATCAGTTTCATCGTCCCCGCGAACCCGTGTTGCGCAAGAGCAATGGCTGCAAGCCCGCTCCGGCCGGTTCCCCTTGACTGCCTGCTCTTCAACCAGCACCCTGCCGCGGAGTCAACCACGTTCGCGCGCAATCCCCCTATCGAATCGGATGCAGGTATCCCGCAGCACGCCTGTCGATGTTCTGAGAGCAGGATGCATGCCCGCAACATGTGCGCAGGAAAGAAAGCGGCCTGCCTCCGGGGACATCAGGGGAGACAGGCCGCCAACGCCTGGCAACCGGCAGCCGTGGCACAGGACCTGAGAAAAACGGCATCCCGGCAGGAGGGCGGATGGGGGGTTCACGACCTGGTGCCGTTCCCCAAGGCCGAGCCATCACGGCAGCGCGATTGCACGGCTTTTCTGCCACACCACACCCCGCCCCGACATGAACACTCCGTTCAGCCACCGTTCAGGTTTCGTGGAATCCTGGGAATCCTGGCGGAAATCGGCCAGCAGAGGCAAAAAAGGCAGGCTGGAACATTCCTCGCAAGGACGATCGTCCGGCAACCACCTGCCACGCCGGCAGGCAGGTGCCGACAGCCCTGCGCTTCACCGCTTCACTTGCCGCCGCGCACCAGCCGGTCATAATCCTCCATCAATGCGCGGGTGATCTCGCCCACCGTGAAGCTGTAGGGGCCAATGCTGGCCACCGGCGTAACCTCTGCTGCCGTGCCGGTGAGGAAGCATTCCTCGAACGACGGCAGCTCCGTCGGCCAGATGGGCCGCTCCACCACCTCCACGCCGCGCTGCCGCGCCAGCTCGATGACGGCACGCCGGGTAATGCCATCCAGGCAGTTGTCCGGCACCGGCGTATGCAGCACACCATCCTTGAGGAAGAACACGTTGGCCCCCGTGGCCTCCGCCACCTGCCCGCGCCAGTCCAGCATCAGCGCATCGGTCAGCCCCTTGCGCTCTGCCTCGTGCTTGGACAGGGTGTTGATCATGTAAAGCCCCGTCGCCTTGGCCGAGACCGGCGCGGTATCCGGTGCCGGCCGCCGCCAGCGCGAAACATCCAGCTTCAGGCCCTTCAGCCGCTCTTCCGGCGAGAAGTAGGAGGGCCATTTCCACGCCGCAATGGCCACGTGCGTGCGGGCATTGCGCGCCGAAAGCCCCATCTGCTCCGCTCCACGCCATGCGATGGGGCGCAGGTAGGCATCCCTCAAACCGTTGCGTTGCAGCACCTCCTCGCACGCCGCGTCAATCTCCTCCGGCGTGTAGGGGATGTCCAGGTCCAGCACCTTGGCAGAGAGAAACAGCCGCTCCGTATGTTCGCGCAGGCGGAAGATGCGCCCCTCGTAGGCCCGCACCCCCTCGAACACGCCAGAACCGTAATGCAGCGCATGCGTCAGCAGATGCACCTGCGCCTCCTTCCACGGCACGAACGCGCCGTTGAACCAGATCTCGCCTTCCAGGTTGTCGAAACCGGTACTAGCCATCTGTCCGTGCCTCCACCCTCGGCTGCCGGAGCACCACGACCACTAGCCCCCTTGACCAGCGGCCGCCACCTCCATCCGCAAGCCTGTTGCATTGCCGCGCCATGTCTTTTCATGCTGCTGCCGCAATTGGCCAGCAGGTGAATTGGGACATTACAAGCCGCCCGAAATATGTCAATATGACTGACGTATTTATCAGCATGCCGATGCCGGGAACACGCATGATGACTGCCGACGCCACCCATACCACCCCCTACTCCAGCAGCGCGCAAGCGCAAGAAAAGCCCACCCCCCGTGATGAGAAAACATCTTTGGCCACAGCCCTTCCCTGCAGCGAGGACCAGGACACGCTGGTGGGGCTGATGGAGCTGCTGTTCTTCGCCTACCGCGATTTCATTGCCGAGCCGGACGCCATGCTGGCCGAGCTGGGGTTTGGCCGGGCGCATCATCGCATCCTGCACTTCGTCGGCCGCCATCCGGGCTTGCGTGTTTCCGAGCTGCTGGCCATCCTGCGCATTACCAAGCAGAGTCTGGGCCGCGTGCTGCGCGAGCTGGTGGAACGTGGCTACGTGGTGCAGCAGGAGGGTGCTACCGATCGCCGCCAGCGCCTGCTGCACCTCACCCCTGCCGGGCAGGCGCTGCTGCAGCGGCTGGAAGCACCGCAGGTCGCTCGCGTGCACGCAGCCCTGCAACAGGCCGGCCCGGCGGCGCGCGAAGCCTTTGCCAGGACGTTGCTGGCACTGGTGGATACCGAACAGCGCCAGCAGGTGGCACAGTTGTGCGGCCTGCACGAATTGCTGCAATCTCCAGGCACGGTGCCGGAAAAGACATCAGGCAGGGCCCCGGACCAAGAGAAAGGAGCCACACATGCCGACCAACCGGCAACAGCAGGAAGGCATCCCTGCGCAAACAGCAGCGATGCCACCCCCCGAGGAGCCACCACACGTCCTCATCATCGATGACGACACCCGCATCCGCGAGCTGCTCGGCGATTACCTGCGCCGCCACGGCCTGCGCGTGAGCACCGCGGCCTCCGCCGCCGAGGCCCGCGCCCGCATGCAGGCGCTGGCCTTCGATGCCCTGGTGCTGGACGTGATGATGCCCGGCGAAGACGGTCTTTCCCTGGCCCGCTCCCTGCGGCAGCAACAGGTGCAGATGCCCATTCTCATGCTCTCTGCCCTGGGCGAGACGCCGGATCGCATCGCCGGGCTTTCCGCCGGCTCCGACGACTACATGGCCAAGCCCTTCGAGCCGGAAGAACTGCTGCTGCGCCTGAAGGCGATGCTGCGCCGCCACGCCGCCGCCATCAGTGCCAGCGGCGAACAGGCCACCACCCTGCAGCTGGGGCCATATGTGCTGGATGCACGAACCGGAGAGCTGCGCGATGCACACGGCCGCCTGTTGCCGTTGACCGTGCGCGAGCGCGAGATCCTGCGGCTGCTGGCACAACGCCCCGGCGAACCGCTCTCGCGCGAGGAGCTGCGCGCTCCCACCGCCGCCACGCCGCGCGCCGTGGACGTGGAAATCACCCGCCTGCGCCGCAAGCTGGAGGCCGACCCGGCCAACCCGCGGCTCATCCGCACGGTGCGCGGCAAGGGCTACCTGCTGGCCACCACAACGCCTGTCGGCAACGGCCCTGCACGAAACCTCCTCAACCAGCATGCGGAAGGCGCATCCAGCCCAACCGCCTCGCAGGAATGACGACACGCCATGCCGTCGATGAAACAGGACACCCCCGCCCTCACGCCTCCGCCCATGCCGCAGCGCTTCCTGCCGCGGTTGAAGTGGCGGTTCAACCGCTTCCTGGAGCGCCACCTGCCGGAAGACCTCTACCGCCGCACCCTGCTCATCGTGGTGCTGCCCATCATGGTGCTGCTGCTCGTCATCACCGGCGTGCTGCTGGACCGCCACTGGGAGGAGGTAACCAAGCGCCTGTCGAAGGAGTTCGGCCGCGAGGTGGGGCTGATCGTGCAGTTCTACGACCGCAGCCCCAAGACGCCGGAAACGCTCGACGCCATCCGCCACATGGTGCGCACCACGCTGGACATGGACTTCTCCATCGAGAAACCGCCGCTGCCACCGGTGCGCCCGCGCCCGTGGTATTCCATCCTGCATTATCGGCTGGCGAAATACATTCGCACCTACGTGCCGGGCCGCCCCTTCTGGGTGGATGCCAGCAATCCGCAATACGCCGACGTGCGCATACAGGTGGACGGAAACACCATCTTCCGCTTCCGCCCGGCACAATATCGCGTCTATGCTTCCTCCACGCCCTACCTGCTGCTGTGGCTGGGCATTGCCACCGTCATCGTGCTGTTCATCGCCCTGCTGTTCCTGCGCAAGCAGATCGCCCCTGTCATCGAGCTGGCATCAGCCATGCAGGCCTTCGGCAAGGGCCATCCCACCCCGCCGCTGCACCCACGCGGCGCGCGCGAGGTGCAGGCCGCCACCCGCGCCTTCCTTGCCATGCAGCAGCGCATAGAACGCCACGTGGAGCAACGCACCACCATGCTGGCGGGCATATCCCATGACCTGCGCACCATCCTCACCCGCTTCCGGCTTCAGCTTTCCATGCTCGATGCCGACCCGCAACACATTGCCGCGCTGAAGCGCGACGTGGACGAGATGCAGCGCATGCTGCAGGGCTACATGGACTTCGTCCGCGGGGCCGAGGAGGAACCGGCCCGCAGCATCGACATCTGCACCCTGCTGAAGGAGCTGCAGGAAAGCCTGCTCAAGACAGGCAAGGCAGACAGGCACCTGCACATCCGCTGCGAACAACAGCCGCTTTCCGCCACCGTGCGCCCCGGCGCACTGCGCCGCGCTCTCATGAACGTGCTGGAAAATGCCCTGCGCCACGCAGGCCGCGAGGTGCACCTGCAAGCCCGCCTGCAGCCGGACGGCCTGTTCATCATCATCGACGATGACGGTCCCGGCATTCCGCCCGCGGAGCGCGATCGTGTCTTCCGCCCCTTCGTGCGGCTGGACGATGCCCGCAATCAGGACACGGCCGGCAACGGCCTTGGCCTTGCCATTGCCCGCGACCTGGTGCTGAGCCACGGCGGCAACATCACGCTGAAGGATTCACCGCTGGGCGGCCTGCGGGTGGAGATATGCCTGCCACAGTGAGACACCGCTCCCGGATCGGAGAAACGCAACGGCACAGGTGCAGATGAAGTCAAGCGTGAAGCATTTTTCAAGAGACTGAATAAAAAGTATTTTTATGAGAATTCGAAAACTGCAAATTGCAAGGTTCCGGCAAAAAATTGCCGGAACCTTGCAATTTGCTTGAACCGGAAATGATGTCCTGCTGGTGCCGGGCCGCCCCAAACCAGCAGGACGCCTTGCTTTTTCCTGAAGAAAAGTTTTCCAGCCTGCACAGCAGGCTGGAAAACTTTTCTTCACGTTCGACAGGTGCAGGTGAATCGGCCGCATTGCCGGGCTCCGGCCAAAAGCCCCGCTGGCGCACAGGGCCTCATCCACTTCACCCGCGGCTGTTGGCGCTCAGCAGCAGATGCGCCGGCAGCCTGCGCGCGCCCAGCAACTCGCCGGTAACCCGCCGTGCATGGTCAAAACCGGCCACTGCCAGCTTCACCTGCTCGAACATGTTGCCAACGACACCGGCGCGCCCCACCCCCTTCACCACGGAAACCGCCACCCCCACGGGGCAGGCGCGCACCACGTTGCCGCTGGCCACGACATTGCGCAGGTAAGGCCCCCAGCCCAGCGCAATGCCACAGATGGCGGCGCGCTCCACCACGTTGCCGATGATCGTGGTATCGGCTTCCGCCGCTATGCCATAGCCCTCTTCACCGGGCAGGCCGCGCTTGGGTACCAGATCACGCACGATGTTGCCGCTCACCACCGCCCGCCTGCCACCTTCCTTCATGTTGGTGATGGAAATGCCCGACACCGCGCCATCCACCAGGTTGCCACTCACCACCGCATTGACGAAGGAGAACTCCACGAAAATCGCCACCTCCCCCAGCCGCCGGCACAGGTTGCGCGCAATCAGCACATCATCGCCGGAGTTGTTGCGCACCGCGCTGTAGGCGCATTCGGCAATGTCGTTCTCCACCACCCGCACACCGGCACCACGAAACACGTTCACGCCATTGCCGTTCTGCCCCGTGCCGCCGGCATCGGCGCGGATGCGGCGAATGCGATTGTGCGCCACCAGCGCCCCATCATGCCGCTTGGCCGACTGCCACACGAGAATGCCGCCATTGCCACACTCGGCAATGTCATTGTGCGTAACCTGCAAGCTCCGGCAATCCAGCGCAAACACCGCCGACTGCGCCACGTTGCGAATGCGGTTGCCCGCCAGCACGCCACCGGCGCGCTCCAGCCGCAGCCCGTGCCCGTTGGCACCATCGATGATGCAGCCAGCCACCTGTGCATCCGCCACGTCCAGCAGGGTGATCAACCCTGCTTCGTCATCCGGCTGCTGCTGGCGGCCATCCACGTGCACGCCATGCAGCTGCACCTGCGGCGCACCGCGCACCTGCAACAGGTGGCGCGCCCCTGCCCTGCAGGTCAGTCGGCTGGCAACAGAGCCGATGATGCGCACCGGCGCGCGGGTTTGCAGCACCACGTCTCCCGCCACCACCTCCCCCGGCGGCAACCGCAGCGCCCGCCCACGCTGCGCCGCCTGCTCCAGCGCCTGTTGCAACTGCTGCGACTGGTCCCGCAACGGATCGGCAAACACCCCAAGGGTGTGAGCATCCACCGCATCTGCGCAGGCCACGCCGGCACTGTTCACGGCGGCCATGCCGCTTTCCCGCGCCAGCATCATGCCTTCTTCCGCCGCCAGCACCCGCTGCAGGGCATCCATCATCGCCTGTGCCGAAGAAGCGGCACCCTGCCCGGCCGCACCAGCAGCCCGCACCGTTCCCGCAGGCATGCCGGATGCCATGCCCAGCACCCCGCCACCAGCCAGCAATGCACCCAGCGCCGCACGGCGGCTGATGCACCCTTCTTCCCCGTATTTCCCGTCGCTCATCGCTGTCCTGCCATTCCGCAGGGATGTCCCTGCTGTCCCATGCCGAAACACCCGTTGCAGCCAGCGTAATGCCGGGCAACATTCATGCCATTCGGCACGGCACCTGGACATCTGGATGCAGGCGGCCTGCAGCCACCGTCATCATCGGCACTTGACCAATATCAATGCAGAATGCCGCACGATCCTTATCTCATGCATGTGGAGGGTTGTTTCGCACATTGCGCCACGCGGCCCGATATGCCAAATCAATGGCAAGATTGGCGATTGCATCTACCGCAGGCCTGAAGCGCAGGCCGCTCAGGGCCACACAAGGAGGGCAGGGAGCAAGACCATGCTGAAGCTGTTTCTGCTGATCTACATCCTCGCCGGCCCCACGCTGGCAGGCATCCTCATGACTGTCGGCCTGGCCATGCGGCTGGACAACAGCACCATGCTGATGATGACGGCAGCAGGTGCCATCATTGCCCTGCCCGTGGCATGGTTCGTGGCCAAGGCCATCCTCGAGAAGACCGGCTGGGGCCGCGGCAACGCCTGAAACGCCTGGCAGGCCAGGCAGGCTCCCCATGCAGGCAACCGGTCTCGGCAGGCAGATGCCGGCGTGGTTGCAGGCATGTACGGGCTGTCTGCCGTGGCTTCGTGAAGATGCGTGCAGGCTCACGCCGACAGCGTTCGCCACGTTCCTCTCTCAGGCAGCAGGAAGGCGCACCTCCCGGCAACGGAGAGTGCGCCTTCTTCAATCCTGCGCTTGATGCGATCGTGTCTCTGCCTGCCGGCCTGCGCATCCCTGCGCATACCACGCAAGCCGCATTGCCCACAGCTGCCTCCGCCGTGGTTGCACGGCCCCGGCCATGTCGTGCCAGCGCGGCAGCGGGAGGCGCTTCAGTCATCCTTGCGCTTGCGCCGCTTCAGCCGGTCCAGCTCCGCTTCCAGCGCCGCCACGCGCTCCTGCAATTCATCGGCCTCCGCCCGCGCGCGCGAGGCCATTTCCTTCACCACCTCGAACTCCTCGCGCTTCACCAGCTCCATTTCGGAAACCAGCCGGTCGAGCTGGCTCTTCACCAGGCTGTCGATCTCGTCCCGCAGCCCCTGCGCTGCCCCGGCAGCGCCAGAGATCAGCTTTGCCACCTCGTCAAAGAACTTCGTGCCTGCCGATGACATGATCCTTCTCCCTGTTCACGATCCTTTCAACAGATGTAGGCCAGCACCGCCCTGCCTGCAAGCATCATGCCCTTGACCACGCATGCACTTTCCGCCACCCCTTGGCGCATGATGTATCAGGCTGCGATTCCCTTCCCCGCCATCGACCCGGTGGCCATCCACATAGGCCCGCTGGCCATACGCTGGTATGCGCTGGCCTACATCGTCGGGCTGTTGCTGGCCATCTTCCACGCCAAGCGCGTGCTGCGCCAGCCGCGGTATTTTGCCCCCGGCAAACCCTTCATGCCGCCTCATGCACTGGATGACTTCATGCTGTGGGCCATGCTGGGCGTCGTGGCGGGCGGGCGGCTGGGATACGTGCTGTTCTATGCGCCACAGCATTTCCTGCAGAACCCGGCAGACATCTTCGCGGTCTGGCGCGGTGGCATGTCGTTTCACGGCGGCTTCATCGGCGTGCTCGTGGCCACCTGGCTGTTTGCGAGAAGGCGCGGCATCCCTTTCCTGCGCCTGCTGGACATCACCGCCGCTGCCACGCCCATCGGCCTGTTCCTTGGCCGCATTGCCAACTTCATCAATGCCGAGCTGTGGGGCCGCCCCACCGACATGCCGTGGGGTGTCATCTTTCCCGGCGCGGGGCCGGAGCCCCGCCACCCCAGCCAGCTTTACGAAGCGGCGCTGGAAGGCATCGTGCTGTTCGTCATCCTCCACCTGATGGTCCGTTCCGGTGCCCTGCGCCGCCCCGGCCTCATCGCCGGTGCCTTCACCGCCGGCTATGGCGTGGCGCGCTTCATCGTCGAGTTCTTCCGCGAGCCGGACAGGCACATCGGCTACCTCGCTGGCGGCTGGCTCACCATGGGCATGCTGCTGTCCCTGCCGCTCGTCGCGCTGGGTGGCTGGCTCATGTGGCGCGCCCTGCGCCAGCCACCGGCTGACGCCACGTGAGGATGCAGGCATGAGCGGCGCAGGCACACCGCTGGAGCGCATCATCCGGCAGCAGATCACCACATCCGGCGGCCTTGCCGTGGCCGAATACATGAAGCAATGCCTCACCCATCCCGAACATGGCTATTACACCACCCGCCAGCCCCTGGGTGCAGAGGGAGACTTTCTCACCGCACCGGAAGCCTCGCAGATGTTCGGAGAGCTGCTGGGCATCTGGGCCCTGGCCTGCTGGCAGCAGCTGGGCACCCCCCATCGCCTGCATATCGTCGAGCTGGGGCCGGGGCGCGGCCTGCTGATGGCAGACCTGCTGCGCGCCGCACGCAGCCGGCCCGCTTTCCTGCAGGCATTGCAGGTGCATCTGGTGGAGCTTTCCCCCACCCTGCGACGCGAACAGAAACAACGCCTGTCCGGCTTCGGCACACCACTGCACTGGCACGACATGCTGCCCGAGCAGCTGGATGCCTCCACCCTTGTCATCGCCAACGAGTTCTTTGACGCCCTGCCCGTGCATCATTACGAGCGCACCGCCGAAGGCTGGCGCGAACGGCTGATCACGCTGGACGCAAACGGCAATTTCACCTTCAGCGCCAGCGGCCCCGCTCCTGCCACGCTGCCCGGCTGGGCGCAAGACCTGCCCACGGGCAGCATCATCGAGCTTTCGCCCGAACGGGAGGCTGCCGCGCTGGCGCTGGGCAGGCTGCTGCACGGCACCGGCGGCGCTGCACTCATCATCGACTATGGCCACACCACTCCCGCCCCCGGCGAAACCCTGCAGGCACTGCACCGGCACAAGCAGGTGGACATCTTTCACCGCCCCGGCGAGTGCGACCTCACCACCCACGTGGATTTCCACGCACTGGCCGAAGCATTGCGCCAGGCGGGGCTGCACACCCCGCCGGCAATGGAACAGGGGGCCTTCCTGCTGGCACTGGGCTTGCGCGAGCGGCTCGCCACCCTGCTGCGCAATGCCGATGACGAACAGGCCCGGCGTCTGCTGCGCGGAGCGGAGCGCATCGCCGGCATCGAGCACATGGGCAGCCTGTTCAAGGTGCTGTGCGCGCATCATCCGCACCTGCCCACCCCGCCACCGTTTGCATCCGCTGGCACGGCACCCTGACATGCCTTGATGCTGCCCGGATGATGCGTGCAACATGGATGGCAAGATGCAAACAGGAGCCCCGGCCATGGCACGGTTCATTACCGCTCCCCTGCTGGAACAGATGCAGGAAAACATCTTCCGCCACGCCTTTTTCACCCGCAACGGCGGCGTGTCGAAAGGCATTTATGCCTCGCTCAACACCGGCCTCGGTTCCCGCGATGATCCGGAACATGTGCGCAAGAACCGCCGCCGCGCCATGCAGGCGCTGGGCGCATCGGCACTGGCCACACCATCACAGAAGCACACCGACATCTGCGCCATCATCACCAGCACGGAAGAATGGGATTTCGATGCCCCGCCGGTGGCCGATGCCATCGCCACCACCGTGCCCGACCTGATGGTGGCGGTAAACACCGCCGACTGTGCGCCGGTATTGTTTGCCGACCCCGTTGCCAAGGTGGTGGCCGCCGCCCATGCCGGCTGGCGTGGAGCCATCGGCGGCGTGCTGGAAAACACCATCGCGGCCATGGAGAAGCTGGGCGCAACGCGCTCGCGCATCACCGCAGTGGTCGGCCCCTGCATCAGCCAGGCAGCCTATGAGGTCGGCCCGGAGTTTCGGGAAACCTTCCTGCGCAAGGATGCAGGCAACGACCGCTTCTTCCACCCGGCCCAAAAGCCCGGGCACTTCATGTTCGACCTGCCGGGCTACAACCTTGCCCGCCTGCAGGCTGCGGGCATCGGGCAGGCAGGCACGCTGCAGCGCTGCACCCACGGCGAGGAGCAGGATTTCTTTTCCTATCGCCGCACCTGCCAGCGCAACGAACCCGACTACGGCCGCCAGCTTTCTGCCATCGTGCTGCTGCCATGAAATACGACGCCAACAGCATGAACTCCGGCTTTCAGCAGCGGCGCATGCCCCGCTGGCTGCCGTTTGCCCTGCTGCTGACGGCCTGCGCACCGCAGCCCGATCTGCTGGAGCCGGCTCCCACCCGCGTGGAACCGCCGCCGGCGGACGTGCTGGCAAAACCCGGCCCCGGTGCCGAAAACGAGCTGGACCCTGCGCTGTTTGCCGGCCTGCCGCCGCAGGCCCGCACCGAGCTGGGCCTGCCGCCTGTTGATGCTCCGGCCACGGCCAGCAGCACGGCCACACCTCCCAAACCCTCCCCCCGGGCAAATGCACGCACTGCCGCAGCAAGGGCCGAAACCGGCAGCAAGGCCACGCCCAACCGCGGCACACGGCAGCAAAAGGCAACCGGCAAGGCGCAGGCAAGGATTGCCTCCGTGGCGGTGGTGAAGGTGGAAGGCGCGCCGGGCAAGGGCAACGCGGAGCTCACCCGTGCCCTGCGGCTGGTTCTGCGCAAGGCCGGCTGGCCGGTGCGCACCCGCCCGGCACCCGATTCCATGCGCATCAGCGGCCGCGTGGAGCTGGGGCCGAAAACCCCGCGCGGGCAACGCGTGCGGCTGAAGTGGACGGTGAAGGCCCCCAACGGCAAGCTGCTGGGAGTGATCGATCAGAACAACATCGTGCCCTCCGGCAGCCTGGATGAGGGCTTCGGCGCATCTGCCCTGCCGGCGGCGGAAGGCGCGGCGGAAGGCATCTTCAACCTCGTGCGCCGCCTGCAACGCAGCTGACCCGCCGCATCACGCTGTGCCTCCCTGCCGGCAGCGTTTTTCCGCTGCGCGCCAAGGGAGGTGTTGGCACAGGATCACTTCACGATCACCTTCGCCCCCACCGGCACGCGCTTGTAGAGATCTATCACGTCCTCGTTGCGCAGCCGGATGCAGCCGGAGGAAACGGCGCGGCCAATGCTCCACGGCTGGTTGGTGCCATGAATGCGATACAGCGTATCACGCCCGTTCTGATACAGATACAGCGCCCGCGCCCCCAGCGGGTTGTTGGGTCCGCCCTCCATCTTTTCCGGCAGCTTGCGGCGATACTTGCGCCACTCGCGCTCTATCATCTCCCTGGGCGGATACCAGTCCGGCCATTCCGTCTTGCGCCCCACCTTCGCCACGCCAGACCATTGAAACCCGGCCCGCCCCACGCCAATGCCATAGCGCTTGGCCTTGTCATTGCCCAATACGAGATAGAGATAGCGCTGGCGGGTATCGATGATGATGGTGCCGGGCTTCTCGTCGGTTACATAGCGCACCACGCGCGGCGCATACTTCTGCTCATCAAAGGCAAGCTTGCGCGCACCGAAGTTGTATTTCTTCTGCTGCGCCCATGCTTCCGCCCCCGCCAGCGGAACCACCAGCAGCATGAGCACCACCACCAGATGCCGAAACATTTCCCTCTCCCCTGCCACCATAACGAATCACGCCATGCACGCGGCATGATATGGCAAGAGCGCAAGACAATGCCAGCAACACGCAGCGATTGCCCATGCGCCCCATGCCCTATCCCGCCTGCACGAAGCGATCCGGCCGCAGCCGGTGGCGCTCATCGGTAAGCCGCCAGATGGTGCCCGCCATTGCCGCCAGCGCCGCCAGCCCCACCACGCCGGCAATCAGGAACATGATCATCAGCTGATATTTCACCGCCTCCACCGGCGGCGCACCGGCCAGGATCTGCCCCGTCATCATCCCCGGCAATGAAATGATGCCCGCCGCTGCCATGGCGTTGATCATCGGCGTCAGCGCCATGCGCAATGCCCTTGCCGCAAACGGCTGCACTGCCTGCCAGCGCGAGCACCCCAGCAGCAGCCGTGCCTCGATGGCCGCGCGCTCCCGCGTGATGGCCTCGGTAATGGCATTGAGCCCCAGCGTGATGCCGGTCATCGAATTGCCGAGGATCATGCCGAAGATCGGCAACAACTGCCTGGGCGCATGCCACGGCTCTGGCCGCAGCACCACCAGCAGCGTGTAGAGCAGGGCCAGCACGCCCACGAACAGCAGCGATGCCGAACCGGGCAGCCAGCGCCACACCCCCTGCAGAGGCCGCTGCTGCCGGCGCATCACCTCGCGCATGGCCATGCCCACCATCACGGATGCAGCCGCCAGCGTGATCCACCCGTTGGTGGCTGCAAAGATGAACTTCAGCACCAGCCCCACCAGCAGCAACTGCGCCACCATGCGAAGCGCCACCCATGCCAGCGAACGCGCCAGCCCCACCTCGAACAGCAAGGCCAGCCCGGCAGTGATGACCAGCAGCAGGGCCGAGGCCGCCACCTCCCAGTATTCCAGCGTGATATACTCCGCGCCCATCCCACCGGCTCCATATCATGACCACCACGAGAACACGCCATAAAAACACGAAACAAAAAACAGCAGGAGGAGCGCTTTCCGCAGAAAAATCACCGAGGCGCATCCACCGGCTCCAGCCTGCCCGCCTTCATGCGCCAGAAACGCTGCCCAAGCCGCTGCGCCTGGGCCGCATCATGGGTGATGAGCAGCACTGTCTTGCCCTCCTCCAGCAACCGCTGCAACAATGCCTCCACCTTCTCCCGCGATTCCGCATCCAGCGCCGAGGTCGGCTCATCCAGCACCAGCACCTCGGGCTGCATTGCCAGCGCCCGGGCCAGTGCCAGCCGCTGCCGCTCGCCGCTGGAGGTGCGCGCCACCAGCCACTGCATGGCCTCGGCAGGCAGCCCCACCTCCTCCAGCAGCGCTTCCGCATCGCCCGGAAACACGAAGTGATCCGACACCCGCTCCGCCCACCAGCCACTTTCCGCCGGCACATAGGCCACCAGCCTGCGCCACTCCGGTGCCGGCATGGCATTGCGCGAGCGCGAGCGCCACAACACATCCCCCTCGTTGGGGTCAAGATCGGCAATCGCCCGCGCCAGCACCGACTTGCCGGAGCCCGAACGCCCCATGATGACGCCACACTCACCCGCCGGCAGGGAAAGGTTGACCGGCTGCAGCATCGGCAACCGCGCCAATGCACGAACCTCCAGCATCACCACCCCTCCACCATGCATGGTGCCGCCGCCATGTCATCAGCGCAAATGCTTGCGGGCATTGGCCATGATCTGCGCATCCACCCGTTCCTCGCTGTAGCCTGCCGCGGCATCGCTCTCGCCCAGCAGGTCCTTGCGGATTTCCGTGGTCAGCCTCGCCAGCGCCTCCTGCACCTCCCGCACCTCCTGTGCCGAATAGGCATCGTCGCTGGAGGCCCGGTCGAACACCTCCAGGAACCGCTGATATTCCTCCAGCACGTTCGGAGCCGCCACCAGCGCCAGCCTGTGCGTGATGAACTGCAACCGCAGCCGCTCCGCATCGCTGATGCGGCGGCTTGCCAGAACCTCTTCCAGCAGCGTCAGCAGGCTGTTGTAGATGTCCACCTTCAGCTCGGTGAACTTCAGCGACCACTCCTTTTCCAGCTCCACTTCCGTCTGCTTGTTCAGCAGCAGCGCGGTAATCAGCACCGTGGCGACAATGCCGAGAATGACCAGCAGCACCTCCTGGGTAAAGGGCCACTCCTCCGCCACCCGGTAGGCCGCCCGCAGCCACAGGTAGCCTCCCGCCACCAGCATCACGGACAGCAGCAGATACAATGCATCCTGCCGCCGCAGGCGTGTCATCTTCTCCAAGCGCCTCATGGCATGCGCCCCTGGTTCCAGTTGCCGCGCTTGCGTGGCCGTGCCTGTGGCGACTCTTTCTGCGTATCCGCACCGGCCTGGTCGCCGCTCATCTTCCCTGTCAGCCTGGCGGCCAGCGGCCTGGGCAGCAGCACCGCCATGAAGCCCGGTGCCTTCTGCCGCCCGGCCAATGCCCCGGCGGCATCACCAAAGCCGTAGAAGATGTCTCCGCGCACCTTGCCGCGAATGGCCGTGCCCGTGTCCTGCGCCACCATCAGCCGCCGAAACGGCCCCTGCCCGCCGCCACGGCGCGGTGCCGTGGTTTCCAGCCACACCGGCGCGCCATAGGGCCAGTAACGGTAATCCACCGCCAGAGATGCCAGCGGCGTGAGCTGCACCCCTTGCGCGCCATAGGCTCCCAGCCGTGCATCGGGCAGGTCAACGATGCGGAAGAACACGTAGGACCTGTTCTCCCACATCAGCTTGCGCGCCTGTTTCGGATTGGCCCTCATCCAGCGCTTCAGCGACTGCATGGAGAGCTTCTCCCGCGGGATGATGCCGCGCTCGATGAGCAATCGCCCGATACCGGTGAAGGGATGCCCCGTCTTGCCCGCAAACGCCAGCCGCAGCACGCGCCCATCCGGCAGCCGCACCCGGCCGGAGCCCTGGATCTGCATGAAGAAGCGCTCCACCGCATCCTTCAGCCAGACGATTTCAAGCCCCCGCCCCTTCAGCGCTCCACGCTCTATCTGTTCGCGCGTGTAATAGGGCCGTGCCCGCCCCTTCACGTAGCGCCCGTAGGCCACCCCCAGCCGTTTTGCATCTTCCGGCTTCAGCCGCACCAGGTCATCAGGCCGCCCGTGCAGCGGCACCTGGTACGGCCCCTGGCGCTTCAGGCTGCCCTCGACCTCCGGCTCGTAATAGCCGGTGAACAACCCTGAGGGCTTGCGCACCATCTGCGTGCTGACGGGATGAAAATGCTGCTCGAAGAAATCTCTCGCCTGCTTGCCGCTCACCTTTTCCGGCAGCTTCAGGGCCGCCCGGCACACCGCCTGCCAGTCGCGGATCGTGCCGCCATAGCGTGCATCCCGCCAGTAGTAATCCGGCTTCAGCATGGCCTGGCAGGAGCGCCTGAAAGCCGCCAGCGCCAGCGCATGATCGGCTTGCGCCCACCCCGGCAGATCGGTGAAACGCCACAGCTTCAGCTCTGCCGTCATGCCCTCCTGCGCTCCCATCATCAGCAGCAGTGCCGAGGCCAGCATTGCCTTGCCCGTGCCGCCCTTGCGTTCATGCCTCATGGGCACCACCATAGCGATGCAGCGCCGCTCCATGCCGTTTCAGCCATTCCTCGGCCTCCTTCCAGTGCGCGCAATGCGCCGCCACCAACCGCCAGAAGCGCTGCGAGTGATTCATCTCCCGCAAGTGCGCCACCTCGTGCGCCGCCAGGTAATCCAGCACCATCGGTGGCGCCAGGATCACCCGCCACGAGAAGTTCAGCGCCCCGCGGCTGGAACACGAACCCCAGCGGCTCTTCTGATCGCGCACCGAAAGGCGCGAGAAGCGCACCTCCATCACCTGCGCATAATGCCGGCAACTGCGCAGCAGCTCCTGCCGCGCCTGTTTCTTCAGCCAATCGGTGAGCCTGCGCGGCAGGTGCTCCTCCGCTCCAGCAACGCACAGCCGCCGCGCTCCACCCACCTCCTCGCGCCACACCGTGCCGCGCTGCCCCGGCACGTGCACGACGAGATGCTCCTCTCCGCGGTAGGGGATGACCTGCCCATGCGCAAAGGGCACGGCCGCCCCCCGCCTCTCCAGGTGCCGGGCGATCCACTCCCGCCTGCTCTCGGCAAAGGCCAGCCCGTCAGCCAGCGCCACGCCGGGCGGCACGCTCACCACCGCCCTGCCCTCCCCCGGCGGCAACCGCAGGATGATGCGCTTCGCCCGCCCATGCTCGCGCACCAGCAGCGGCACCTGCTGCCCATCACAGTCCAGCACCGCCTCCAGCACCCGCGCCTTCTCATCCTGCTGGCGCTGCCGGGGCTGACGAATGTTGCGCAACCGCATCATGCCTGCAAGCGCCCTGCCTTGCGCAATTCCTCCTCCACGTGATCAGCCAGCCCTTGCGCGGCGGCCTCCAGCAGGTCAAGCACATGCTCGAAGCCTTCCTCGCCACCGAAGTAGGGGTCCGGCACCTCACGCTCGCCCCTTTCGGGCGCAAACTCCATGAACAGCCTGATGCGCTGCATCTGCTCTTCGTCAGCCAGCGCCATCAGGTCGGAGAGATTCTCCGCATCCATCGCCAGGATGAGGTCGAAGGCATCAAGATCAGGCCTTTTCACCTGCCGCCCGCGCAAGCCGGAGATATCCACGCCGCGCCGCGCAATGGCACGCTGCGCGCGGGCGTCCGGCGGCTTGCCGATGTGCCAGCTTCCCGTGCCGGCGGAATCCACTTCCACCAGGTGATCAATGCCCCGCCGCTGCAGCTCCCGGCGGAACAATCCTTCCGCCATTGGCGAACGGCAGATGTTGCCAAGGCATACGAACAGGATGCGCAAGACGGTTCTCCCACGGTCCGGAATCACTACGGCAATGCAACTGCATGCATCTGGCCGCGAGAGGAAGCCCCTGTCAACGCACCACGATGAAAAAGAGGCCCCGCCGTGGGGGAGCGGCGGGGCCATGAAGTGCCGGTTGGAGGGGAGGCAACCGGCCGGGGGAGAAGGTGGCATTGCCTGCATGCCTTGCCGCGGGAAAGCGGCAGATGATCAGGCAATCCGGGAAGGAAGAGGCAAAACACCTCCGGCAACACCACGCCACGACAATCCTGTTTCAGCACGCACGCTGCATTGCTCTCACACATCCTGGCACTGCCCGATGGGGCAGGCATTCGGCTGCACCGCGCCAGCGCCACGCTCCAGCACCCGGCGCAGCACCGGCTGCATGTCATCCGGCGTTGTCTTGTAGATGATCAGCACACCGGCATGGCTGCTGCGCCATTCGTGCGGCACGTTCTTCATCTCGTCGATTTCGCCGGCCGGCTTCAGCTGCACATGCAGCATCACGCTGTTGGCCACCGCCAATGCCGCCACGATGAATACCAGAACCAGAACCGACCAGCGCATGGCTCCACCTCCCTGAGCCGCTGGCCTCGTGATGTTGCCCCCGGCACGAGGCCGGTTGTTGATGCTGCGATATTGACACAGGGAAGTAAAACCGGCGCTGAACCGGTCATTCAGATTGCATTCATGTTGTCAGGGAAGTGTTCACGAATGGCTGCATGATACCGCATGCCACCGCGGCAGGTGCATTCCGGCTCACCTGTCCTGCCCATTCTGCCTGCCTGTCCCCCGCACGTGCTGCAGCAGTTCATCCACCGCCGGCGCGCCGGAGACCGCCCGCTGAAGCGCCAGTTTCATCGCCGCGTGGTTGTTGTGCTCCACCACCTGCTTCTCCCGCGCCTCCCAGTGCAGGAAGACGCCTGCGCAGATGAACACGTCATTCGCCTCCTGCCGCGGGATGATGCCTTCCGCCACGCAGTCCACCACCGCCCGCGCCACGCCTTTCTGCGCTGCGCCAAACAGCAGTTGCGCATGCCGCGCGTGGCGGATCTTCACCTTGTTGAACACCACGGTGGAGGGCTTCACCTGCAGGTTCGGCTCGATGATGGCCAGCAGCGAGGTAAAGCCGTCCTTGTTGTTGGTCAGGCAGTTGCAGAAGGCAGCCTCCACCGCCGAGCCACGCGGCCCCAGCACCAGGTCGATATGCGCCACCTCGTGCCCCTCGCCCACCAGGGCCTCGCCCACCAGCACCCGATCGATGACCCGCTCGCTCATGTGCCCCTCGCCTGTCCTTCACCTGCCTGCAGGATCGACACGATAGCCGGCATGGCAACCGGTGCAATTCAGCAGGATGGAAGAAAGCATCTGCATGCCCTGCTGCGGGCTTGCCCCGGATTGCAGCGTATGAGCCATGTCGCGAAAGGCCGCATGCGTGCCAAGGCCCAGTTGCTTCATCTCCCCCGGCAGTGCCCGCAGCAGCGAGCCGGGTATCAGGCTCATGTCCACCCTGCCGGCCCTGGCGGCCTCCCTGGCGGCGGCCTGCACGTCATTGTCCGCCAGCGCCGCACTGATGGCCTGCACCGCTTCCAGCCAGCTGCGCATCTCCGCCAGGAAGAAGGCGCGGTCGGACGGCGACAGCATGATGACCGTGCGGCCATCCTCGCCTTTTGCACCACTGCCGCGGATGACGAAAAACCACGTCATGACGGCAATGACCGCCACCAGCAACAGCACGATGATGCCGCAAGGCCTGTTCATGCTCGTGTTCCCGCCTGATGCCCGGCATCCGCCCGCCGCTGCTGCCGGCATTGTTGCATGAAGGCCGTGAAGGCATCCACCCACGGCGACTGCCGCGTGCCGCGCAGGTGGGCGAAACCGGCAATCAGGTTGTGCAACAGCACGCCATCTGCCGCCCCACCCATGCCCTGCCCGCGCACCACCTGCCACGCATGCTGCAACGAGGCCGGAAGCCCCTCCAGCGAGGCATGATGAAACTCGTGCGCCCGCAGCACCCCCTCGCCTCCCTCGTGCGGCGACCACGGTGCCGCGCCGGTAGGTCGCAGATGAATGATGCCCCGCCCCTGCGGCCTGTCATGCATCACCGCCTCGCCGGGCACCACGCCGCACATCGCCGCCACCTCATCACGCCAGCGAATGGCACGCGCCAGGTACATCAGTCCACCGCATTCGGCATATGCCGGCAAGCCTGCCTCGATGGCCGCACGCACGGCATGGCGCATGTCGGCATTCTGCTCCAGCACCCGCATGTGCGTCTCCGGAAAGCCGCCGGGCAGGAACAGCCCGTCGATGTTTTCCGGCAAGCGCGCATCATGCATCGGACTGAAGAACACAAGCTCCACCCCCAGCGCCTCGAACCGCTCAAGGTCATCGGCATAGGTGAAGCAGAAGGCGGCATCCCGCGCTACCGCCAGCCGCAGCACGCGCCCTGCACCTGTTGTCCCCGTATCCGACTCCGGCACGCCCGCTGCCGCCTCCGGCTCCAGCGCGGGCACCTGCAGCGGTGGCACGGCCTGCGCAATGGCCTCGATGCGCCCCAGGTCCACCTGCTCCGCCACCCGCTGGCCAATGGCATCCACCCACGCCTGCCGCCGCGTCTCGTCTCCCGGCGTCGTCAGCCCCAGGTGCCGCTCCTGAAGCACCAGCGCCGCATTCCGCCTGACCGCGCCAAGCACCTCCAGGTCGGTGTAATGCTCCACCGCCGCGCGCAGCTTCGCCTCGTGCCGCGGCCCGGCCACCTTGTTCAGGATCACCCCGGCTATCCGCACTTCCTTGTCGAAGGCCCGGTATCCCAGCAGCAGCGGCGCAATGCCCCGCGTAATACCCTCGGTGTCGATGACCAGCACCACCGGGGCGTTCAGCAGCTTCGCCAGCGCCGCATTGGAATCGGAACCATCCAGCGACAACCCGTCATGCAACCCCTTGTTGGCCTCGATGACGGCAATGTCCGCCCCCTTGGCCCGGCTGGCAAACAGGGAGAGGATTTCTTCCTGCTCCTGCGTGTTGAAGTCCAGGTTGTAACTGGCCTGCCCGCTGGCCAGCGCATGCCACAGCGGATCGATGTAATCCGGCCCCTTCTTGAACATGCGCACGCATCGCCCGCGCGCGCTCAATGCCCGCCCCAGCCCCACCGAGACAGTGGTCTTGCCCGAGCTCTTGTGCGCGGCGGCAATGAATATGCGCGGGATATGATGCATGCCCGGGGCTGCTTCCTACCAGTCCAGGTCCATCCCGGCCATGCGCTCAAGCTGCGGCTTCACCCGCTCGATGGCCTTCTCGATGAGCGCCCGGTGCGCCGCCGGCAGATCCAGCGCCAGCGCCGCCGCATGCCCCTTCGGCGACATTTTCAGCAGCGTCTTTGCCACGATGTCGATGAGCTTGTCCTCGTCGTAATGGCTGTACTTGTCAACAAACGGCTGCAGGTAATGCTCCACGAACACCACGTCCACCACGTTTTCCAGCGCCTGGCTCAGCTTGTCCTTCTTCAGCTGCTCCTTGCGCACCAGCCGCCCCACTTCGGCAATCTCCTCCTCCGAATAACCATGCCGCCGCATGATCTCCGCCAGCAGCTTCGCATGATGCTCGCGGCAGGCCTTGCGCCACTGGTTGTATCCCTTGCGCCCTTCCGGAAAATCGGAACGCGCAATGTCGAACCGCCGGATATGCTGGCCATAGGCGGCAATCTTCAGCGTTTCCGGCGCATCTGGGTACATCTCCTGCAGCCGGTGCAGCATGCGCCGGGAATAGACATGCTCGAACGGCATCTCCACACCATCCAGCACATCGCGCCGCGGATCATCGGCATTGGCCGCATCGATCTCATCCAGCACCTGTTGCAGACGATCACTCATGCCACACCTCCCGTTCTCCGCGCACATCAATGCCCCATTGCCACACACACTCTCTCGTCATCGCCACCAAAGGGAGGATACATCGCAGCCCCGATCTCGTCGAATGCCGAAGAAAAGGAAGCGCATCTGCACAACCTCAGCACCACGGCGCAACAGGCAGCGCCCCGCCAACAGCCTTGCACACCCTCGCGATCGCCACCGGAAAAGGAGATGAAACGCCAAGGGGCCTGTCGCAACGGACAGACCCCCGTTTTCCCATCGCGCTGCAAGCCGGCACCAATCTGCCCCTGCACGACATCAAGGCACATGCATGCCGCACCGCCGCTCCGGCTCATGCCGCCTGCTTCATGCCGGCACCACCTTCTTCTTCGTGTGCCGCGGTGTGCGGATCCACTTCCGCATCGGCCAGCGAACGCGGCAGGATCTCCAGCACCTTCGTTGCCACCAGCGTGATGGCAATGGCCACCGCCACACCGCCCAGGCCCAGCAGGATCTCCGGCATGCTTGGCGCATAGGATGCAATCTGGCCATCCACGAAGGTGCTCTTCACTTCCTTGCCGGGGAACAGCACCAGCGGATAGGACTGCCCGCCAATGATGATGAAATACATGAGAGACAACCCGCCAACGATGACCAGCAGCGCGGCCGTAACCACCGGCTTCACGCTGCTGCGCGCACCGTTGGAGAACACCAGCAGCATCGGCACGATGGTGCCAAGGCCGATGAAGCCCACCCAGTAGAGCCAACTGTAGATGTTGCCGGAAGCAAACAGGTATTTCACCACGTCGCGGTGCTCCGCTGCGTACAGGTCGGTCAGCGCCCAGACGAAGGTGAAATAGGCCGCCGCCGCCACCAGCACGCCCAGCAGCCGCCCCATGCGGTTGACCAGCCCGGTGCCCAGCTCCCGGTCATCACCGCGCATCAGCGCCACCATCATCAGGATGAAGAAGGCCAGTCCGAAAGACAGCGACAGGGCAATGAACAGCGGCGCGAAGATGGCCAGGTCATAGGCCTGCCGTGCCACCAGCCAGCCGAAGATGGAACCGGTGCCCGTGGTGAGGATGAGCCGCCAGACAAAGGCCAGCGTGCCGGCAGGCCTGTAGAAGCGCCGCACCCGCCAGTCCTGGCTCATCTGCGTGTAGAGATACAGCAGCACCACGGCGAAGAAGCCGTTGTAGAGATAGATGTTCCAGGCGAAGATGGAGCGGAAGTTGTATTCCGTCATCGCCACGATGAGCCGGTCAGGCCGCCCCAGATCCAGCACCAGGATCATCAGGCCACCGGCCAGCACGGCGGCTGCCATGACGGCAGACAGGCGCCCGAGCGGCTTGTATGGTGCCTTGCCGAACACCGTGCCGATGGAAGCAACGTTCAGCACGCCGGAAGCAGCCACGATGAGAAACACCGCGAACACATGCGGCATGCCCCAGACGATCTCGTTGGTCATGCCGGTTACGATGTGCCCGTAATGCTCCATGTACCAGGTGGCCGCCAGCGCCATGGCGATGATGATGCCAAGCCCGGCCAGCGCCGTGTAATAGCCGGCACCGGCTTTCAGCAGCTCGTAATGCGTCCGCTTCTTCATCCTCTCCCCTCCGCTCACGGCAGCCGGGTATAGCGAATGCCATTGTCCGTGCCCAGGTCGGCCCGGATCTGGTAACTCGGGATTTCCTTCAGCCGCCTTGCCAGCGCCGAATCGGGATCATTCAGATCTCCGAACAGCATGGCTCCCTCCGGACAGGCCTCCGCACAGGCAGGTATCTGCCCCACATCGATGCGATGGGCACAGAAATCGCAGCTGGTAACCACACCCTTGCCCATTGGCGCATGGAAGCGCTTCTTCTCTTCCGGGATGTCCTCATGCACGAAGGAGCGCGCCTTGTAGGGGCAGGCCATCATGCAATAGCGGCAGCCGATGCAGATGTGCATGTCCACCCGCACGATGCCATCGGCTCTCTGCATGGAAGCTCCAGTGGGGCACACGTCCACGCACGGCGGATTGGCGCAGTGCTGGCACATCACCGGCAGCGAGGCGAGAAAGCCCGTCTTCGGATCCCTCACCTCCACCTTGCGGATCCACTGCACATCGGTGCGCGACCCCGGCTCGGCGTCCCAGCCGTTTTCCTTCTTGCATGCCTGAACACACTTGTCGCAGCCCTCGCGGCACTTCGTGGTATCTATCAGCATGCCCCAGCGCTTCTTCGGATCCAGCGGCTCCTCCGCCTTTTTCGCCAGCACCTCGCCGCTGATGGTATAAAGCGTCAGGCCGCCCCCCAGCGCCACCACACCGGCAGCCGCCGTATTGCGCAGGAACGCCCGCCGCGCCACATCCAGCTCGCGCGCGGCATCATTGCCCGCGCCATTGCCTGCATGCTCGGCCTGCGCGCCAGTGGTGGCCTGCACATCATCACGTTCGTCGCTGGTGCGCATGTCGGTCATTTTGCGCCTCCCTGCACGAAGTTCATCAGCCGCGCGAACATGCTGGCCTTCTCTGCCTCCTTGTCCGCGCCTTTCAGCGCGTTGATGTTGCCGGCATCATCAGGCACCGACTTGTGGCAGCTCCAGCAGTCCACCTTCACCGCTGCAAAGTCATGGCACACGCGGCAGAAATGCCTTGGCGATTCGATGGTAACCGGCTTGCCGGCATCATCCTTCACCATGTGGCAGTTCAGGCAGGCAGAGAACGCGGCCTTGCCGCCCCGAATACCCTGATACATGGTGTCATCGCGCCGATGCACCAGGATCTTCATGTGCTCCCGCCGCATCTGATCGCCAGGCAGGACACATTCGCCCTTCGTGCGGTCAATCGGAACCTTCGGGGCAATGTCGCCCCCCGCCTGCGCCGTCATGCCGGACAGCATGATGACGGAGCCAGCCAGCCCCGCCATGATGATTTTACGCCCTGTTGCGCGCATGGATACAACCCGCCTGTTGCCGGTTACCCTGATCACTGGCGCAGTCCGCTCACACGGGGCGAAACGGGCACAAGTCCTGCGCCGGCTTCCCTGATCTGCAGAGGTGGCATGCCTCAAGCGGCATGCCACCATCATTGTCGTTGCAGTCCAGGGCCATTACTGACCCAGGCCCATCTTGATGTAACCCGTCGGGCACACGTCGGAGCAAATGTGGCACCCGACACACCGCGTGTATTCGGTAAACACGTAGCGCCCCACCGCGCGCTCTGCCTTCGGCACGCGATGCACGGCATCCTGCGGACAGAAGATGACGCAGTTGTCGCACTCGAAGCACAGGCCGCAGCTCATGCAGCGCTCGCCTTCATAGCGCGCCTTCTCCTCCTCCAGCGGCTTGATGCGCTCCTCGAAGTTGCCCAGCACGCGCTCCGCGTCCACCGGGATTTCCTCGCGCTTCGCCCGCGGCATCTCGGTGAAGTGGCCGAGGAACATCTCCTCGTGGGTGATGACCTCCGAGGACGAACGATCCTCGTAGTTGTGCACGGCCCACTCGGATTCACAGGTGCCCATTACCTGCGCGCCGTCATAGGGCTGCACGTCCTTGCCGCGTTGCGCCAGCTCGTTGAGCAGGTTGAAGTGCGCCACGTCCACCTTCGGCCGCTTCTCCAGCGGCTCGCCGGAGAGATAATGGGCAATCTCGTCCGCCGCGATGCGCGCATGGCCAATGGCCGTGGTCAGCAGGTGCGGGCGGATGATGTCGCCACCGGCAAAGTGCTTCTCCTTCCCGGCCACGCGGAAATAGGCATCGGTGTCCATGAAGCCACGCTCGTTGGCGAAGTCCTCATACCCCTCGAAGTCGCCATACTGGCCGATCGCAGCCACGATGAGGTCGGCCTCCACCTCGAACTCCGTGCCCTCGATGGGCACCGGCGTCATGCCGTCCATCTTGCACTCGCACATCTTCAGCGCGATGGCCTTGCCGTTCTCGTCCTTGATCACCTCCAGCGGCATCACCCCGCCGATGATGCGCACACCCTCGCGCATGGCCTCCTGGCGCTCGTGCTCGGCAGCCACCATCTGGTCGATGGGGAACAGCGAGGTCAGCACCGCCTCCACGCCCTCGCGGCGCAGGATGCCTGCCACGTCATCGGCCGTGAAACCACCGATCTTGCCATCGATGTTGTCGGCCTTGCGCACCTCGGTGATGTGGCCCAGGCGGCGCGCCACCGAGGCCACGTCGATGGAGGTATCACCACCACCCACCACCACGATCTTCTTGGCGGTGCCATACACCCAGCCCTGGTTGAACGCCTCCAGGAACTCCACGCCGGTGATGCAGTTCTCGCACTCGTCAAAGCCCGGTACGGGCAGCGGACGCCCCTTCTGCGCCCCGATGGCCCAGAAGATGGCATCGAACTCGTCCTCCAGCTGCTCCACCGACACGTCGCGGCCCACGCGAGTGGAGGTGCGCGCCTCCACGCCCATGTCGAGGATGCGCTGGATCTCGGCATCCAGCTTGTCGCGCGGCACGCGGTAGGTGGGGATGCCGTAGCGCATCATGCCACCGAGCTTTTCGTGCTCCTCGAAGATGGTAACCTGAAAGCCCTTCTTGCGCAGGAAGTAGGCCGCCGCCAGGCCACCCGGGCCGGAGCCGACAATGGCCACTTTCTTGCTGGCCTCGTTGCCGCTGGAAACCGGCTGCTCGAACTTCACTCCATTGTCGATGGCCCAGTCGCCGATGTAATGCTCCAGGGCATTGATGCCAACGAAGTCATCCACCACGTTGCGGTTGCAGCCATCCTCGCACGGTGCCGGGCACACGCGCCCCATCACCGCCGGGAACGGATTGGCCTTCACCATGCGGTCGAAGGCATACTGCTGCCAGCTCATGTTCTCGTCCGCCGGCTTGTCCATGCCGCGCGCAATGGCCAGCCAGCCGCGGATGTCATGGCCCGACGGGCAGGAAGCGGAGCACGGCGGCGTCTTCACCACGTAGGTCGGACACTTGTAGGACGTATCGCCAACGAAGATCTTCTCTTCCAGATCCCAGTCGCTCGGCTTCTCTCCCTCACGGAAACGCCGGAAAAACTGTCCGTCGGTCTTGGGCAATCCCTTTTTCTTGATCGGCGTGCTCATCTCTTCTTTCCCTCCATATGCCCGCTCCATCGCGGCCGGGCTGATTGCTCGTTGCTGTTTCGGTCAGGCCTGAGGGCAGACACTCATTCCGCCGCATCCGCCGCCTGTCCCTGCTCCTCCATCAATTCCTTTTCCTGGATCGACCCCGGCAGGATGATCGCGTTCGACACCAGCTGGTGCACCGACATGATGTCATCCACCGCAAAGCCGTGCTCCGGCATGATCTTGGTGAACTGCGCCTTGCAGATGGCACAAATGGCCGCCATCTTGTTCACGCCATACTCGTCGCGCACCTGCTTCAGCGCCTTCATCCGGGGGCTGCCGCCCTTCTTGCGCAGCTCCATCAGGTCATCGGTCAGCAGGCCGCCGCCACCACCGCAGCACAACGTTGCCTCGTGCGTCGTCCCCTCCGGCATTTCGTAGTAGTGATTGCACACGGCCTTGATGATGTTGCGCGGGATGTCGAACTGCCCGCCGGGATAATCACCCATGCGCGATGCACGCGCCACGTTGCAGCTGTCATGGAAGGTCAGCTTCAGGTGATCGTTCTGCGACTTGTCGAACTTCAGCTTGCCCTGCTGGATCAGGTCCCAGGTGAACTCGCAGATATGCTGCGGCACCGGATACTTCGGATCAAGGAAGTCGAACGGCCCGGCCAGCGTGTTGAGGAACGAGTAGGCGGCGCGCCAGGCATGCCCGCACTCGCCGATGATGATGCGCTTCACGCCAAGGTCGATGGCCGCCTTGCGGATGCGCAGGGCAATGCGCCGCATGTTCTCGTAGGAACCGATGAACATGCCGAAGTTGGCGGCCTCCGAGGCGTAGGAGGAAATCGTCCACTTCACCCCGGCGGCATGAAACACCTTGGCATAACCGATCAGCCCGTCGATATGCGGCTCGGCGAAGAAGTCGGCAGAAGGCGTAACCAGCAGGATGTCCGCCGGCTCGTCCAGCGGCAGCCGCACTTTCACGCCGGTGTCTTCCTCGATCTCTTCCTCCAGGTCCTCCAGCGTCGACTCCAGCGCCGGCTTCGGCAGGCCCAGGTTGTTGCCCACCTTGAATACCTTGGTGATGATCTCGTTGGTGTATTTCATGCCATAGCCGACGGAGTCGAGAATCTCGCGCGCGGCCATGGTGATCTCGGCCGTGTCGATGCCATACGGGCAGAAGACCGAGCAGCGCCGGCATTCGGAGCACTGGAAGTAGTAGGTGTACCACTCATCCAGCACCTCTTCCGTCAGCTCCCGCGCCCCCACCAGAGAAGGGAACCACTTGCCCGGCAGAGTGAAGTAGCGCCGATAGACACTGCGCAGCAGGTCCTGCCGCCCCACCGGCATGTTCTTGGGGTCGGAAGTGCCCATGTAGTAATGGCACTTGTCGGTGCACGCGCCGCATTTCACGCAAATGTCCAGAAACAGCCGGAAGGAGCGGAACTTGCCGCGCAGCTCGTCCATCTTGGCCAGCGCCACTTCCTGCCAGTTTTCCGGGCGCTCGCCGGGGTAGCCCAGCTGCTCCTGGAACTCCTCCACCGCCGGAAACGAGCGGATATGGGCCGAAGCCCCATCCTTCGGCTCCATGTCGAAATACAGCGGCTCGTTCAGCGCCTCCTCCGGCACTTCCGCAACTTCTGCCGCTTCCGCGTTCTTCTCGAGTTCGGACACGGGTCCTTCTCCCGATTGCTGTTCCACCGACGATCAGTCGTCTGACACCTGACCTTGCCATCACCCCGGATGACAATCACATCAGGCAACCACTTTCCCTCCCGCCCGTCATCCAGGACAGCCGCTCCATTCCACTGCTCAGGCCAGCCTTGCCATCAGGCGGATTCCTTGCGCTCCAGCTCCAGTGCCCAGGCGGCCACGTGGCGCTTCTCCCGCGGGTTGTCCACCTGGTTGCGCGTCGGCGAGAAGAACACGCCCGGCGCATGCAACAGCTTGGAAAACGGGAAGATGATCATCCACAGCGCCACCAGCCCCAGGTGAATGAGCAGGTTTGGCGACGATGGCAGCGGCTGCCAGTTGAAGGTTATGAGCCCCAGGAAAAAGGCCTTCACCCCCACGACATCCACCGGGCTCACGAACGTCATGCTGATGCCGGAGATGCCGATACCCAGGAACATCAGCAGCATCAGGTAATCCGAAGGCGCGGAGATGTAACGCACCCGCGGCACGAAGATGCGCCGCGCCAGCAGCCCCAATGCCCCCAGCACGAAGGTGATGGCGGCATATTTGCCGAAGGGCTGTGCCAGCGTTACCAGCGTCGGCACCGGATCGATGAAATACCGCGCATGCCTGATGAGGATGAGCCAGAGCGAGGCATGGAAGAGCTGCGCGAAGATCCAGATCCACTTGTTGCCCTTCCACAGGGATTCGAAGAACAACACCTCCTTGAACATGCGCCAGACGACACCAGCCCTGGTCGTCGGCGCAGGCGTGGTCGGGATCTTCAGCGGCGCCGGCGTTCTGGCGTACTCGTAAATCCGATAGGCGATGCCACCTGCGAAGATGGCAAAGGCGACGTAATACAGCAAGGCAAAGACTGTGGTCAGCACCGGATTCTCTCCCAACTCGCTCCCCTCACACCATGCTCCGGCACCCCCTGCACCGAAACATCGCGCAGCGCCAACCATCCATCGGCAAGATCAGCGCCCCTGGCAGACATGCACAACAAGCCCGAGCAACCAGCCAGCTATTTCAGGAGTGCGCCTGCCAACAATGCGCAGCTGACCGGCAGCTCACCCAAGGCCGAAGCCCATCCCCGGCAGAGCCAACATGCAAGCCGCCTTCACGCACACGCACGATCAGCCAGGATGCCAGCCGAACAGCATGTGCCTGCAGATCGATACAGCAAGTCTGCAGCCTGATGCCGTGCGGGCAGACCCACCAGGAGTCTGCCCGCAGCAAGATCGATCACACGCAGCCCGTCGGCTTCGGCAGCCCCGCAATTTTACAGGCCTGCTTGGCGGGGCCATACGGGAACAGCTCGTAGAGATACTTGTTGTTGCCCTTTTCCGGGCCGAACTTCTTCTTGATGGCCTTCACCAGCACGCGAATGGCCGGGGCGATCTGGTATTCGTCGTAGTACTCGCGCAGGAAGTTCACCACGTCCCAGTGCTCCTCGGTCATGTCGATGCCTTCCTGCTTGGCAATGACCTCGGCCAGCTCCTTCGACCAATCGGACAGATTGGTGATGTAGCCCTCCTCGTCGTGCGGAACCTGCTTGCCATTCACCTCGTAGAATCCAGCGGACATGTTGCTTCTCCTCTTCCGTTGACACCCGGCCGCTCAGGCGGCCCTATTTTAATATTATGATATGTTCATACAGTCCAGAGGCTTCTGCGTCCCCCTTGTGGAATTGCCAGCCTGCGGAAGCCTCTCAGGCAGGCAATTCCATGTGATCAACACTCATGCCACCCGGGCTTACAGCCAGGCCTGCGTCTTGTCGGTCTGCTCCACCAGATCGACGAAACCACCGTAATCCACCACCTCGACACCATCGATCAGACGCCCGTCCAGGCCGCGCGCCTTCACATCGGCAGACAGCGCGCAGATGCGCACCCCCTGCGCGGAAGAAAGCATTTCGGCAGCAGCCCCGCCCTTCAGTGCAGCATACACACCATCCTCGATGAGCAGCACCACATCACCTTCGCTGGCATGGCTCAGGCAGCTCTGAAGCGTATTGCAGCTGTAGGGCGACTTGTTCACCGTATGCAGCATTCCCATGATGCCAGCTCTCCCTTCAGAAGCTCAGAATGACATCGGAATCGCGCATGATCTGCGCCATTTCCTCGCGCGAGACGATCCGGATGGAGGACTTCTCCGCCCAGTCGTCATCCTCGTCCTCGTAGGTCATTTCCAGCAGGTCATCCTCGCTGAGGCCTCGCTCCTCCAGCGATTCCTTCTCGACATAGACCTTCTGGATGTCATAGTCGCCCAGTGCCGTGTAGGCGGGCTGAAAGTTCTTCGACCCCAGCTCTTCGGTATTCCACCCCTTCACCAGCTGGAACACGCCATCATCAAGGAACGCCAGCGCCACGTCCTGCTCGAAGGCGGCACCAATCAGCACCACCTCCAGCGATTCCAGCGCATAGATGGTGCCATGCGGCGGCTTGCGATTCACATACAGGAACTTCTTCACGTCAGACATGAACGCCTCCCCTCAGTCGCCGAAGAACACCAGCCGGTCGCATTGAATGCCGGCTTCGATCAGCTGCCCCAGGCCGGAGATGCGGAACCCCGGCGCGATGTTGTTGGCGTCCTTGCCGTGGCGGCCCTGCTCGTCTTCATCGAGGATGCCACGGCGCTGCGCCGCCGCCACGCACACCACCAGGTCAAGGTTGTGCTTTTCGGCCAGCTCCGACCAGCGCTTCTGAATATGCCGGTCATCCTGCGGTGGCACCATCAGCCGTGTCGCGTTGTTGACACCATCGTGATAGAAGAACACGCGGAAGACTTCATGCCCCTTTTCCAGCGCGGCAACCGCAAAATTGTAAGCGGTATCCGAGGCCTCGTGCTGGTAGGGCCCCTCGAGCACTACGATTCCCAGCTTCACGGAAGTATCCCCTGCCAGAGAAGTTGACGCATATCCGTTGTCGTTATGTCGAGCGAGGGCGGGCCGTTGTCATCGGCCCGCCCTGCAGCGCTCGTCAATACTGGATGTGCGTGGAGTGGTTGTGCGTCAGGCGCGCATAGGTCCACGTATCGATGTGATGCTTCACGAACGGCACATCGATCAGCTCGAAGAACCGCGGCCAGCCGATGCGCTCGATCCAGTCGGCCATGCGCTCCCAGTCCTTCGCGTTTTCCTTGTAGGCACGCAGGATCTTCATCACCACCTCGCCCACTTCCGGCCAGCGCGGCGGATTGTTGGGCAGACCGGCCACCACCAGCTTGTGGAAGCGCGGCTTGGAGCGGGCGTTGGAGTGCTTGCCACCCACCCAGACGGCGATGCGCGTCTCTTCCTTGCCATTGATCTGCATCGGCGGGCACGGCGCGTAGCAGGCACCGCAGCACACGCACTTCTTCTCGTCCACTTCCAGCGACGGCTTGCCGTTCACCAGCGCCGGACGAATGGCCGCCACCGGGCAGCGCGCCACCACCGCCGGGCGCTCGCAGACGTTGGCCACCAGCTCGTGATTGATGCGCGGCGGCTTGGTGTACTGCACATTGATGGCGATGTCGCCCTGGCCGCCACAGTTGATCTGGCAGCACGAGGTGGTGATGCGCACGCGGTTCGGCATCTCCTCGTTGACGAACTCCTCGTACATGAGGTCCATCAGCGACTTCACCACGCCGGAAGCATCCGTGCCCGGAATGTCGCAGTGCAGCCAACCCTGCGTGTGCGAGATCATCGACACCGAGTTGCCGGTGCCACCCACCGGGAAGCCTTCCTTCTCCAGCTCCTCGATCAGCGGATCGACATTCTTCTCGTCCGCCAGCAGGAACTCGATGTTCGAGCGCGTGGTGAAGCGCACGTGCCCATCCGCATACTTGTCGGCCAGATCGCACAGCTTGCGGATGGTGAACACGTCCATCTGGCGCTGCGTGCCGGCGCGCACGGTCCAGATCTTGTCCCCGGACAGCGCCACGTGGCACAGGACGCCGGGACGCGGGCGGAAGTGGTAATCCCACTTGCCGTAGTTCTTCTTCATGATCGGGTGCATGTACTGGAACGGATCGGGCACCCCGACCTCGTCAGGCATGCGCGGCTTCGCAGCAGCTTCGCTCATGTTCTCTTCCCTCCAGATACGCTGTTTCGGTAGCAGGCGCAGGCCACATGGCCTGCGCCCACCAGTCTTGCATTCGGCAGACGGATGCGCGGACGATTACTCCGCCGCCTCCTTCTTGCCGGCCTTCTTGGCCCGCATGCGCTCCAGCTCCTCCTGGAAGTCGTCCGTGCGGACGAAGGAAACCTGGCGCGGATGCAGCACCATGTTCGGATCGGGATCGACGCCCATCGCCTCCAGGAAGGCCGGCAGGCCGATGCGGTCGATGGTCTCGCCGATGCGCTCGTGCTCCAGCGCGTTCTCGGCGAAGAAGTCGATCACCTCGCCGGCAAATTCCACCAGCTCCTCGAAGTCCTCCTCGGTCTCCAGCTTGACGAACGGCTTGATGACCGTGCCCATCAGGTCGCCGATCTTCAGCGTGCGCTTGCCGCCGATCAGGATCACCGCACCGCGGTCATCACCCGGCTTCAGCGCCTTGTTCATCACGTTCAGGCAGTGCATGCAGCGCACGCAGGACTTGTTGTCCACGCTCAGCGTGTCGTCCTCGTTCAGCTTCAGCGACCGCGTCGGGCACATGTCCACGACATGCTCCTGGATGTAGTCGCGGCCCAGCTCCGCCACATACTCCCTCACCTTCTCCTGGTCGACCTTCATGTCGTCGCGCCAGGTGCCGATCACCGCGAAGTCGGCACGGTGAATGGCGTTCACGCAGTCGTTCGGGCAACCGGAGAACTTGAACTTGAACTTGTAGGGCAGCGCCGGACGATGCATCTCGTCGAGATATTCGTTGATGATCAGGCGCAGCGCCTTGGCCTCGTCATAGCAGGACATCTCGCAGCGCGCATGACCCACGCAGCTCATGGAGGTGCGCAGGGCCGGGCCGGCACCGCCAAGGTCGAAGCCCAGCTCGTTCAGGGCATCGAACGCCGGCTGCACGTTCTCGGACGACACGCCCTGGAACATGATGTCGCCGGACTGGCCGTGGAAGGCGATGAGGCCGGAACCATACTCCTCCCAGATGTCGCACATCTTGCGCAGGATGTCCGTCGTGTAGTGCATCCCGGCCGGCGGCATCACGCGCAGGGTATGGAACTCCGACGACTCCGGAAACTTGTCGGCCACCTCGGAAAAGCGCGGGATGATGCCGCCACCGTAGCCGATCACCGTGATGGTGCCACCCTTCCAGAAGCCCAGCCGCTCCTCGTAGGAATGCTCCAGCTGGCCCAGCAGGTCGTTGATCATCGGAGAATAGCGCTTGCCGGCATCACGCAGGCGCTTCAACCCCGTTACAAAGGACGGCCACGGCCCGCTCTCCAGCTCGTCGAGCAAAGGCGTCGGGCGGACGTCAAAATCCTTGTTCGCCATCGTCTACTCCCTCTCTCATGTCTTCCTGAGCGCCACTCCCCCGCGACCCGTCCGCAGGGAACAATGACCCTCACCGAAACCCGGCGATTGACACTCCAACAGAACACCCCACGATGCATGCATCACGAGGCAGGTGCCATGATATCCACTGCACCGACAGGGGACAAAATCACACATGCGAATTTTGCCATCCTTCGGAATTGACCCTGCCTATAGCACAATCATGGCACATATTCCAATATGCATATTTCATGATGCACATAACTTTCCTGCTGGCAATGCAACTGGCACCCGACAGCCACGCCTTTCCGTTGCATGAAATCGCCACCATCGGCAATATGCCGATGCATCCACCATGACGGAGCAGCACCATGCACGATGCCCTGCCCATCCCGCACAGCAGCCCGTTTCACCCTGACAATACGGAAGATTATCTTGCCTGGCGGCAATGGAAGCTAAGTGCACACCCGGCTGCGCCGGAGCAGATGATCGTGCCGCTGGAAACTCCCGCCACTCTCTCGCCTGAAGAGCGCGCCGCCATCATTTCCTTATGCAAAACCGCCAACATGGCCATTTACGATGGCGGCCCCGCCATGCAGGGCGATTCGCCGCAATTGCCGCAGATGCTCAACGCGCTGGCCGCACAGCTGGGCCTCACCGCCCGCGAGAGGCATCGCTCCATGCGCGATCACGAGCTGGTGGACATCCGCGTCGCCAGCGCCGCGGAACGCCCGCGCCAGGGCTTCATCCCCTACACCAGCCGCCGCCTGCTGTGGCACACCGATGGCTATTACAAGTACGGCATCCCCGGCCAGCAGCCGGTGCGCGCCATGCTGTTGCACTGCGCCCGCGATGCAAGGGAGGGCGGCGAGAACGACCTGCTGGATCCGGATATCGCCTACATTCGCCTGCGCGATGAAAGCCCCGCACTTGCCGCCGCCCTGATGCGCCCCGATGCCATGACCATCCCCGCCTTCGAGGAAGAAGACGGCTCCATCCGCCCCGAATCACGCGGCCCCGTCTTCTGGGTGGACGATTCCGGCGCGCTGAACATGCGCTACACCGAGCGCACGCGCCACATCATCTGGGCCGATGACGCAGATACCCGCACCGCCGTCGACTTCCTCCGCCACCTGCTGCGCGAGGCAGACGAGCCCTTGCGCCTGCGCATCCGCCTGAAACCCGGGCAGGGACTTGTGTGCAACAACGTGCTGCACACCCGCACCGCCTTCATCGACCATGAAGACCCCGCCCGCCGCCGCCTCGTCTATCGTGGCCGCTATGCCAACCGCATCGGCTGAAACGGCCGCCGTCTTGCGCCTCCCTGTGCGAATGGTGGAAAACATCCCCCATGACAGCAACACATATCCATCTCTATATATAAAGGCGGCAGGAACGGCATGATTGCGCGCCCCGCCATGCGCGTGCTTGCAGGCAGGGGCGGCACCAACCGCCAACAGGGGCAAGGAGGAACGACGGATGGTCAAGGTCAGCGAGCTGATGATCGCCAATCCGCAGATCGAGAAATTCAGGGACCTGCGCGAGCTGGTCATCGAGGTCGGCAGCCGTGGCGAACGCTTCCTGGAGTTCGACGTGAAGCCCGACTTCCCCGACACGCCGCCAAACTGGCACCTGGAGCTGGAAACCGCCTTCTACTGGGGCGACAGGACGCGTGAGCTGAAAAGGCAGATGGGCGAGGGAGACGATACCTGATGACACCGGAAGAGAAGGTCGAGCGCCTGGCCGAGTTCATCACCGCCTTTCGCCGCGAGCTGAAGGTGGACGCGGTGGATGCCGGCAATGGCGTGCACTTCCTCCGCCTCACCTACAGGGAGGGCAAACGCATCACCCAGGTGGGGCTGGACGTGGAAGATGCCCGCCGCCTTGCACAGGTGCTGACCCAATGGGCCGACGGCATCGGCGACGGCCAGCCAACGGACTGAAACTTCCCTTCGTCAACCCATCACGCACAGGCAGGGCAGCATGGATTTCCTCCCCATCTTCCGCGATGTTTCCGGGCAGGTCGTCATCGTTGCCGGCGGCGGCACGGTGGCCGCCCGCCGCTGCGAGATCGCCCTGCGCGCCGGCGCGAAGGTGAAACTGTTCGCAGATTCCATCGACGAGGACGACTTCGAGGGCCTGCGAGATCACCCGCGCCTTCAGCACTTCGCCCGCTGTCCCGAAGCGGCGGACTTCGAAGGCGCGGCGCTGGCCTTTGCCGCCTGCCGCAAGATCGATGACGACCGCAAGATCGCCGACATGGCGCGTGCCGCCAAGGTGCCGGTGAACGTCGCCGACCGCCCGGAGCTGTGCGACTTCATCATGCCCTCCATCGTCGATCGCTCGCCCATTGTCGTCGCCGTTTCCTCTTCCGGCGCATCTCCCATCCTCGCGCGCATGATCCGTGCCCGGCTGGAGACCATGCTGCCCGCCGCCTTCGGCAAGCTCGCCCGCTTCGCCGGCGACATTCGCGAGCGGGTGATGTCAACGCTGAAGAACAACGAGAACCGCCGCCGCTTCTGGGAGCGCATCCTTGAAGGCCCGATGGCCACGCTGGTGTTTTCCGGCGACGAGGATACTGCCCGTGCCATGCTCGACCGCGAGCTTGAGGCCGCCGCGGCGGAAGAGCAGGTCGGCATCCGCGGCGAGGTCTATCTCGTCGGCTGCGGCCCCGGCGACCCGGATCTGCTCACCTTCAAGGCCCTGCGCCTGATGCAGAAGGCAGACGTGGTGCTCTACGACCGCCTGCTGGGTGATGGCATCCTCAACCTGGTGCGGCGCGAGGCGGAGCGCATCTACGTGGGCAAGCGCGAGGGCGACCATGCCGTGCCGCAGGAGAGCATCTCGGAGATGCTGGTGCGGCTGGCGAAGGAAGGCAAGCGCGTGCTGCGGCTGAAAGGGGGGGACCCCTTCATCTTCGGCCGTGGAGGCGAGGAGATCGAACGGCTGGCGGAGGAACGCATTCCGTTTCAGGTGGTGCCGGGAATAACGGCGGCTGCCGGCTGTGCCGCCTATGCCGGCATTCCGCTCACCCATCGCGACCATGCCCAGAGCTGCCTGTTCATCACCGCACATGGCCGCGACGGCGTGGTGGAGCTGGACTGGACACAGGTGCTGCGCCCCAACCAGACCATTGCCGTTTACATGGGCCTGCGCCTGCTGCCCACGCTCATGCAGGCCTTCCTGGAGCACGGGGCCGACCCGGCCATGCCGGTGGCGGTGGTTGAAAAGGGCACCCGGGCCGACCAGCGCGTGATCACCGGCACCATTGCCGACATTGCCGACAAGGTGCAGGAAGCAGGGCTTGAAAGCCCGGCGATGATCATCATCGGCACGGTGGTAACCCTGCGCAAGAAGCTTGCCTGGTATCTGCCGGAAGAAGGCACGCAGGAAGTTGCGCAAGGCCGCTTCAGCGGTACCCTGTAATGTCGAATCCCCCTACGGCCTGTCGACGTTCATTGAAGGGATTCCCTTTCCGTGGCCTTGCGATTCAGTCGAACGTGAACCATCAGCCCTGAGGAATTGCAGGAATTGCAGGCATTGCCTGGCGCTGTCGAGCTGCAGGGCATACACATGCCGCCCCTTGCCATCACGGCTTCTGTGTGCGCCCCCGCTCGGCCCTGCCACAGCTCCCTGGGGAAGATGTCCTGCAGCGCCGCATTCCCCGCAATCTGCCACTCCACGCCCCCGATCACCCGCCTCAGCCGCGTCTTCAGCTTGTTCAGCTTGGCACCTCCCGCCGCGCACGCCTGAACTGCTTCGCAGGGGCGTAACATTGGCATCTGATCAACACCTTCTTGCCAGCCCGAACATGGCTCTGCCGCAGCTTCAATCCGCGCTTCTTCGCCAGCTTCACCAGCCGCTCCCGCGCTCAGCAAATCAGCTTCGCATCGCTGGGCTGGGCAATGTTCTTCTCCTGCACCGTGGTGTCCACCACCACCTCATGTGAACGCGCAAGGCTTCGCCGGCCGGAACGCATCGCTGTCGCCAGGCTCTCCTGCAGCAGCGCCTGCATCGTCTCCTCACCCGGCCGCCGGCACCAGCAGGCCAGCCCGACGCGGGTAGCGGTGGCTCAGTTGCTGTCCGACGCCCTGTTCAGCACCGCATCCAGCGCCCGCCACGGCAGCACGCGGCGCAGGAAGGCCATCACGTGCGTCGGCACGGTTACGTAATAGCGCACCTTCGGCCGCGGGCTTTCCAGCGCATGGATGAGTTTCTTCAGCACCGCCTCCGGCGGCAGCTTGAACGGGTTCGGCCTGCTTTCCCCGCGCAGCTTCTTCAGCCGCTCTTCATACACCATCCGATAACGGGAATGCGCAACGTCGATGTTGGCCTCGAACTGCTTCAGGGCATTGTCCAGGAACTTCGACCATATCGGCCCCGGCTCGATGATGGAGACGTGAATGCCGCTGCCCCTCAATTCCAGCCTCAAGGTATCGCTCAGGCCCTCTATGGCGAACTTCGAGGCATTGTAGGCACCGCGCCACTTCATTGCCACCAGCCCCAGCACCGAGGAGTTCTGCACGATGCGCCCCGCGCCCTGCGCCCGCATCAATGGGATCACCTGCACGGTCAGGTCATGCCAGCCGAAGAAATTGGCCTCGAACTGCCGCACCAGCACCTCGCGCGAAAGATCTTCCACCGCGCCAAGCTGCCCGTAGGCACCATTGTTGAACAGGGCGAACAGCCTGCCATCGGTGCGCTCCGCCACCGCCTGCACGCAAGCCGCAATGCTCTCCGGCTCCGCATAGTCCAGGTAGAGCGCCTCCAGCCCCTCCTGCTCGAGTGCCGCGATGTCCTCTTCCCGCCGCGCCGTGGCAAACACCCGCCAGCCGCGTGCCTTCAGCCCCAGCGCGCAGGTGCGGCCAATGCCGGAGGAACAGCCGGTAATCAGCACCGTGCGTGGATGATTCGCCTGCTTTCCTGCATCATCGTTCATGCCCCGCATGCATGAACATCACGGCCACATCCGTCAAGGGATCGACAACCCGTCGTTTACGTAAACAATGGGTTAACGAACATGTGTTTTCATCCGGCAATGCCGTTGCCGTCGCCGAATTGCCAGATTTGCATGGCTTGTGCATGCAACGCATGCGATGTGTCATGCGACGTGTAAGGAGAATGCCGGTTGCGCACCCCGCTGGCCATATCACTGCTGATGCACATCGCCATCATCGTGGTGGCGATCCTGCGCATCTCCGCGCCGGAGGAGCTGAAGGCCCCGCCGCAGGAGGCGCTGCCGGTGGAGATCGTCAACATCGAGGACCTCTCCCAGCGCACCGCCATGCGCAAGGACGCACCGGAGCCGCCAAAGCCGGAGGAAAAGCCCGCAGCACCCGAGCAGGAGCCCCTGAAGGAGGTGCAGAAACCCGCACCAAAGCCGGCGCGCGAGGTAAAGCAGGCAGCCCGCGCACCGGCTTTTGCTCCACAGCCGGAACCCGAACCGCAGCCGGAACCCGCTCCGCAACCGCAACCGGAACCAAAGCCCGCCGACAACGCGCTGGACAAGCTGGTGGAGAAAGTGGCCAGGGCCCCGGAACCGAAGCCCGAACCGGCCCCGGAGCCGAAGGTCCAGCCGAAGCCGAAAAAGCCGTTGCCGAAGGTGCGCCCCCGCCCGCGCCCGCGCATCGTCCGCAAGCAACCGAAGCCACAGCCGAAGAAGCCGGTGAAGGTGGCCGAGCGCAAGCAGCAGAAACCGAAGCGCGACGCCATCGACGAGATCGCCGCCCTGCTCAACAAGACCGACGATGAGCGCACCGCCCCGCAACGTCCGGCGGAACGCACCGGCACCCCGCTGCGCGGCCCGGCCAACATCAACGGCAACGACGCCCGCATCGCCGCCGACATTGCCGATGCCCTGCGCGCCCGCATCGAGGAATGCTGGAACATCCCCGCCGGCGTGCGCGACGCCGAGAACCTGAAGGTGCGGGTACGCTTCCAGCTTGGTGCCGGTGGCGAGGTAACCGGCGGCCCGGCGGTGCTCAACCGCATGGATCACCCGGCCTTTCCGGCAGCGGCGCAAAGCGCCATTCGCGCCATCCTCGCCTGCCAGCCCTATGACTTTCTGCCGCCGGATCGCTATGATCTGTGGAGGGACGTGATCCTCACCTTCGACCCGCGGCAGATGCTGGCGCTGAACTGAACGGTCCGGAAGGAGCCGGAAGAGAAAACGACGGGTTGCACATGCAATCATGCCAACCGATGACAGGCAACAACCGGGGGAGCTGGAAGTGAACCGATTCGACCACTGCAATCGCCGGCAGTTGCTGGGCGCATCGCTGCTGCTGGCCGGCGGCCTGCTGCTGCCGGCCGCGCCGCTGCGGGCGCAGCTGGAGGTGCAGATCAGCCGCGGCCGCGTGCAGCCCATGCCCGTGGCCGTGCCCGACCTTGCCGGCGGCAATGCCGACGAGCAGCAGCTGGGCCGCGCCGTGGCCGACATCATCCGCGCCAACCTCACCCGTTCCGGCCTGTTCCGCATCATCGACCCGGCCGCCTACATCGAGAAGGACGTGGCCTTCGACCGTCCGCCGAACTTCGGCTCCTGGCGCGTCATCAAGGCGCAGGCGCTCATTGCCGGGCGCGTGTCAGTGCGGGCCGACGGCCGCGTGGCGGCAGCCTTCCGCCTGTGGGACGTCTTCGCCCAGCGCCAGATCCTCGGCCTGCAGTTCATCACCAGCCGCAACGAGTGGCGCAGGCTGGGACACAAGGTTTCCGATGCCGTCTACAAGGCCATCACCGGCGATGAGGGCTATTTCGACACCCGCATCGTGTTCATCGACGAATCGGGGCCGAAGAAGCAGCGGGTGAAGCGCCTTGCCATCATGGATCAGGACGGTGCCAACCTGCGCCACCTCACCGATGGCCGCTCGCTGGTGCTTACCCCGCGCTTCTCTCCTGCCGCGCAGCGCATCACCTACCTCTCCTACGCCACCGGCGTGCCGCGCATCTACATCCTCGACCTTGCCACAGGCCAGCGGCAGATGCTGGGCGAGTTCCCCAACATGAGCTTCGCCCCGCGCTTTTCGCCCGATGGCGGCCGCCTCATCTTCAGCCTGCTGGAAGGCGGTGCCACCAACCTGTTCGTCATGGATCTCGCCAGCCGCCAGATCACCCGCCTCACGCAGCTTGATGCCATCAGCACCGCCCCCAGCTTCTCGCCCGACGGTCAGCACATTGTCTTCGAGTCCGACCGGGAAGGCACCCAGCAACTTTACGTCATGCCCGCTTCCGGCGGCCCGGCCAGGCGCATCAGCTACGGCCGCGGACGCTATTCCACGCCGGTGTGGTCGCCCCGCGGCGATGCCATCGCCTTCACCCGCATGCGCAAGGGCCGCTTCGCCATCGGGGTGATGCGGCCAGATGGCTCCGGCGAGCGCATCCTCACGGAAGGCTATCACAACGAAGGCCCCACCTGGGCCCCCAATGGCCGCGTGCTGATGTTCTTCCGCACGCAGCGCGGGCCCAACGGCGGGCCGCGCCTCTACACGGTGGACTTCACCGGCTACAACGAGCAGCGTGTGCCCACGCCCAACTTCGCGTCCGATCCGGCCTGGTCGCCCTTGCTGAAATGACCACCGAATCGTATCTTCGGCACGGGAGGCCCAGCTTTCGACAGATTTTTGCGCCACAAGCCTCGCAACACTCAAGCAGGATACCAATGCAGGACAGGGCGGCACACCATACGGACAATCCATCGCAATGGGGGATGAAACCTTGCACAGCACGACCATGAAACCCGCTGCCGCAGCAACGAAAGAGGCAACCCCGCGGCGCGGCCTGCGCCTGGTGGCCATCATGGCGCTGGGCCTTGCACTCACTGCCTGCGCCAAGGACAACCAGCCGCAGCTGGACCCCAACGCCGGAACCAATGCCGGTCTGGCTGCCGGGCAGGGCGGGCGTGGCGGTCCTGTTACGCCCGGCTCGGAGCGCGATTTCATCGTCAATGTCGGCGATCGCGTGCATTTCCTTGTCGATCAATGGAGCCTCACCCCGCAGGCCCAGGAAACCCTGCGCAAGCAGGCAGCGTGGCTGAACCGCTACCCGTCTGTTACCGTGCGCATCGAGGGCCATGCCGACGAGCGCGGCACGCGCGAATACAACCTCGCCCTTTCCGCCCGCCGCGCACAGGCAGTGAAGCGCTTCCTTGTCAGCCAGGGCGTGGCCGCCAACCGCATCTCCACCATTGCCTATGGCAAGGAGCGGCCCATTGCCCTGTGCGATGCCGAGCGCTGCTGGTCGCAGAACCGGCGTGCGGTAACGGTCATCACTGGCGGTGCACGCAGCTGATGCGTGCCAGGAGGCAAGAACCGATGCGCAACCGGCGCACATCTGCTCTGGCGAAAAGCCTGCTGCTGGCCGGCATCCTCACCGGTGCAGCGCTGCCCACGCTGGCGCAGGCGCAGTCCGACGCCCGCTGGAATGCGCTGTATGACCGCATCATCCGGCTGGAACATGAAATGAAGGCGATGAAGCGTTCCTACGAACGCCGCATCCGCCAGCTGGAGCAGCAGTTGCGTGCCGCCCGCGGCAATGGCACTGCGCCTGCCCGCCGCGCCACGCCGCCCGCGCCACCACCGGCACGCGGCTCCGGCCGCCAGGGCAATGCCGATGACATGTTCGCGCCCCTGCCCCCCTTGCAGGAGCCGCAACTCTCCATAGAGCTGGAGCCGGAAG
>JALSGQ010000069.1 GCA_026982665.1 Hyphomicrobiales bacterium
GCAGGCACCGGTGGCCTTGCACCCGGGCGCGTGGTCGTGGCACCGCTGCCGCCCGTCTCCGGAGCTTCGCCCGGCACAACCGCGCCATCGCCAGCGCCGCAGCCCGTCTCCATCCCGCCGGCGCTGGCAAGGCTTTCCGCGGATGCCCTGCTGCAGAAGGCCCGGCAAAACTTCCTGGCGCGGCGCTATGACCAGGCCGAACAGGCCTATCGCGTCTGGCTCAGCCGCTTCGGCAACGACCCGCGTGCACCGGAAGCACGCTATGACCTGGCCGAAACACTCTACATCCAGGGGCGCTTCAAGGAAGCCGGCAGGCTGTTCGTGCAGACCTACCAGGAAGCCCCAGACAGCCGCGTGGCACCACGCGCCCTGCTGCGGTTGGGGCAGGCCCTGCGGCGCATGGGCAAGCGCGCGGAAGCCTGCAAGGCATGGCAGGCACTGCGCGAACGCTACCCCGAGTCCCGCGCCGCCCGCCTGCAGGCCCCGCGAGAGCTGAAGCGCAACAAGTGCAAGGGCTGAAGCGTCATGGGAATAATGCACAGCCCCTCTCGCCAGCAGAGGCATCAGCCCTCTTCGAGTGCCTGAAATCATATGCACGACTGGCGCTGGCCGTCTCCGGCGGTGGCGATTCGCTGGCGCTGATGCACCTCATCACCCGCTGGACTGCCGAAACACCCGGTGCCCCGCTCCTGCACGTGCTAACCGTGGATCACGGCCTGCATGCCGATTCGGCCCACGTGGCCCGGCAGGTATGTGAACAGGCCGCCTGCCTCGACCTGCCCTGCACCGTGCTCCACTGGCGAGGCGAGAAGCCACGAACCGGCATCGAGCAGGCGGCGCGCAACGCTCGCTATGCCCTGCTGGGCGGCTGGTGCATGGAGCATGATGCAGCACTCGTTACCGCCCACACGCTGGAAGATCAGGCCGAAACCTTCCTCATGCGGCTCACCCGCGGCGCTGGCGTGGATGGGCTTTCTGCCATGCCGTGCCAAGGCACCGTGCCCGGCACGCAACCACCCGTGCCATTGCTGCGCCCGCTGCTGGAGGTGCCGCGCGCACGGCTGCGCGCCACCCTCCGGACGCTGGGCATCTCCTGGCATGAAGATCCGGCCAATGCCGATGAACGCTTCGAGCGCACGCGGCTTCGCCGCCTGCTGCCACTGCTGCAGGAGGTTGGCATCACCCCCGCCGCCATTGCCGGCAGCGCCCGCCGCCTGCACCGCGCCCGCATCGCGCTGGATGCTGCCGCCAACACGTTCCTGCAGGAGCACGCCTCCCTGCGTCCACTGCTGTGGACCGAGATTTCACGCATTGCCTTCAGGAGCCTGCCGGAAGAGCTGCAACTGCGGGCGCTGGCCCGCCTTCTGGGCCACCTTGGCGGCAATGGCGCGCCCTTGCGCGACATGGCGGCGCTGGAGCGCCTGCTGGAGTGGCTGCGGCAGGAAAGTGAAACACGCAGCCGCACGCTGGCCGGAGCACAGCTGCGGTGCCGCAGGCAGGGCATCGTCATCGGCCGCGAGCCGGGCCGCCCCGGCCCACCGCTGCTGCTGACGCCGGAAACCCCCGCAGGCACATGGGACAACCGCTATCACATCACCATCAACGAACTGCACCAGCCACTGCAGGTGCGCATGCTGGCGGAATTGCCGGCAACAGCACGGCAAACCTCTCACCTTCCTCCTCGCCCCGGGGAGATTCCCGCCTTCGTCTGGCAGGCGCAGCCGGCGCTCGTGCATGATGCCCACATCATCGCCCTGCCCGCCCTCGGCTGGACGGCGACAGCAGCACCCTTCAAGGCAGCACATGCCAGGCCTCTGCCCCCTGCCTGGAAAACAGCCACTTGAAGCACGCAAAAAACCCCGCGCACAAGGCACGTGCGCGAGGAAAGATCATGTGCAGATCACCTGGGGTGCGGACGCGCCACGGGTCGAGAAAGCCTGTAACGCCCTGCCGCCAATCGTTCTCAGCCCTGGCGGGCCTTGAAGCGCTTCTTCACCTTGTTGATGACATAGAGACGGCCACGACGACGCACGACACGATTGTCGCGATCGCGCTTGGCCAGCGAACGAAGCGAATTGCGCACCTTCATGGTTTCGTTCCCTGCTTGCCCGGTGCAAGCCCGCAAGATACCATCACAAGCCCCTGCTGACCCGCACCCGTTTCCTCGATTTCACGTGCTCCATGCACCGGCAGAAGGCACCATGTGCCAGAATGGCGATGGTTCTAGGGGTGATGACAGACCCCTGTCAAGCCATCGCAGCGTTCCGCCGCCACGCGGCCAAACCAGACGGCCACCATCTCCTGCACCGCAACCCGTGCCACGATTGCCGCCTCACACAACCTTGCTGCCGCCTTCCCGGGATGCCGGTTCACTCCTCGCGCTTGCCGTCATCGGTCTTCAGGTTGGCAAACACGGCATCCGCATCCGGTACGGCTTCTTCCGTTTCCGC
>JALSGQ010000070.1 GCA_026982665.1 Hyphomicrobiales bacterium
GGGCAGGCGGATGCTGGACAAGCATTTCGATCCGAAGGCCGTGGAACAGCGGCTGTATGAGCAGTGGGAGAAGGCCGGGGCCTTCAGGCCCTCCGGCGAGGGCGAGCCGTTCTGCATCGTCATTCCGCCGCCCAACGTTACCGGCTCGCTGCACATGGGCCATGCGCTCAACAATACCCTGCAGGACATCCTGGTGCGGATGATGCGCATGCGCGGGCGCGACGTGCTGTGGCAGCCGGGCACCGACCATGCCGGCATCGCCACGCAGATGGTGGTGGAGCGCAAGCTGGCCGCCGAGGGCAAGCCATCGCGCCGCGAGCTGGGGCGCGAGAAGTTCCTGGAAGAGGTGTGGCGCTGGAAGGAGGAGTCCGGCAACACCATCATCAACCAGTTGCGCCGGCTGGGCGCCTCCTGCGACTGGTCGCGCCTGCGCTTCACGCTGGACGAGGGGCTCTCGCGCGCCGTGCGCAAGGTGTTCGTAACGCTTTACCGGCAGGGGCTGATCTACAAGGACAAGCGCCTCGTCAACTGGGACCCGAAGTTCGAGACGGCCATTTCCGACCTCGAGGTGGAGAACGTCGAGGTCGATGGCCACATGTGGCACTTCAGGTATCCGCTGGCCGATGGCGAGACCTACACCTACGTCGAGCGCGACGAGGACGGCAACATCGTCGTGCAGGAGGAGCGCGACTATATCTCCATCGCCACCACCCGGCCCGAAACCATGCTGGGCGATGGCGCGGTGGCGGTTCATCCGTCGGATGAACGATATGCGCCAATCGTCGGAAAACTGGTGGAAATTCCCGTCGGGCCAAAGCACCTGCGGCGGCGCATTCCCATCATTGCCGATGAATATCCCGATCCGAACTTCGGCTCCGGCGCGGTGAAGATCACCGGCGCGCACGACTTCAACGACTACGAGGTGGCGCGGCGGCACGGCATTCCGCTCTACCGCCTGATGGACGAGAAGGCGCGCATGCGCAGCGATGGCCTGCCCTACGAGGAGAGCGCGAGGCTGGCCACCGACATCGCCGAGGGCCGCCTGTCGCCGGAGGAGGTGGACATCGACGCCATCAACCTGGTGCCGGAAGAGCTGCGCGGGCTGGACCGCTACGAGGCGCGGCAGCGCGTCATCGAGCAGATCACCGAGGAGGGGCTGGCGGTGATGGCGCCCGACGAGGAGGGCAACCTCAAGCCGCTGGTGGAGAACAAGAAGATCATGCAGCCCGTCGGTGATCGCTCCAAGGTGGTCATCGAGCCGATGCTGACAGACCAGTGGTTCGTCGATGCCCAGGCGCTGGCCAAGGGCGCGGTGCGCGTGGTGGAGCGCGGCGACACCCGCTTCTTCCCGGCCAACTGGAGCAAGACCTACTTCAACTGGCTGAACGAGATCGAGCCGTGGTGCATCTCCCGCCAGCTGTGGTGGGGGCATCGCATCCCCGTCTGGTATGGGCCGGACGGCAAGGTGTTCGTTGCCGAATCGGAGGAAGAGGCGCACGCCGCTGCCGAGAAGCACTATGGTGAACCAGTGGCGCTGAAGCAGGACGAGGACGTGCTGGACACGTGGTTCTCCTCCGCCCTGTGGCCGTTCTCCACGCTCGGCTGGCCGGAACAGACGCCGGAGCTGAAGCGCTATTATCCCACCTCGGTGCTGGTTACGGGCTTCGACATCATCTTCTTCTGGGTGGCGCGGATGATGATGACCGGCCTGCACTTCATGGCCGACGTGCCGTTCCGCGATGTCTACATCCACGCCCTGGTGCGCGACGAGCACGGGCAGAAGATGTCGAAGTCCAGGGGCAACGTCATCGACCCGCTGGAGCTGATCGACAAGTATGGTGCCGATGCCCTGCGTTTCACGCTGGCGGCGATGGCGGTGATGGGCCGCGACATCCGGCTGGCGGAGAGCCGCGTGCAGGGCTATCGCAACTTCGGCACCAAGCTGTGGAACGCCGCGCGCTTCCTGGAGATGAACGAGGTGAAGCGCGTGGAAGGGTTCGACCCGGCCAGCCCGCGGCTGGCGCTGAACCGCTGGATCGTCTCCGAAGCGGTGCGCACCACGCAGGATGTAACCCGCGCGCTGGACGACTACCGCTTCAACGATGCCGCGGCGGCCATCTACCGCTTCACGTGGGATGTGTTCTGCGACTGGTACCTGGAGCTGATCAAGCCGCTGCTGAAGGAGGGCGAGGAGGCAGCACAGGAGGAGACGCGGGCCACCGCCGCCTGGGTGCTGGACGTGATCCTGAAGCTGCTGCACCCCTTCATGCCGTTCATTACCGAGGAGCTGTGGCAGCGCACTGGCGGCGAGGGCCTGCTGATGCTCTCAAGCTGGCCGGAGGCACCGGCAGCGCTCATCGACGAGCAGGCACGGGCGGAGATGGAATGGGTCATTGCCTTCATCCGCGAGGTGCGCTCCACCCGCGCCGAGATGAACGTGCCGGCGGGTGCGCGGATCCCGGCGGTTCTGGTGGGGGCTGATGGCGAAAGCCGCCGCCGCCTGAAGGAGTGGGAGACGGAGATCATGCGGCTGGCGCGGCTTTCCGACATCACGCTGGCAGAACAGGCCCCGGCGAAGGCGGCGCAGATCGTGCTGGGCGAGGCCGTCATTGCCTTGCCGCTGGAGGGTGTCATTGACCTTGGTGCCGAGCGCCAGCGGTTGGAGAAGGAGATGGCGGCTGCCGAGAAGGAAATCGGCTCGCTGAAGGGGCGGCTGTCGAACGAGAAATTTCTCGCCAATGCCAAGCCGGAGGTGGTGGAGCAGACGCGCCAGCGGCTGGCCGAGCTGGAAACGAAGCTGGAGAAGCTGCGCGAGGCGCTGACACGCATCAGCGAAATGGCCTGAAGCGACCTGCGCATGGCCGATGCAATGATCAATTCAACGCAGGAAGGGCAGCAGCCATGAATGCACCGGTGGTGGAACTCGTCGATACGCGAAAGCCCAACCCGAAAAACTTCATCGAGGGGGCCACGGGCGAGTGGGAGGTGGTCATCGGCATGGAGATCCATGCCCAGGTCAGCTCCAATGCCAAGCTGTTCTCCGGCGCTTCCGCCGCCTTCGGTGGCGAGCCGAACACGCATGTGTCGCTCATCGATGCCGCCATGCCGGGCATGCTGCCCGTCATCAACGAGTTCTGCGTGGAGCAGGCGGTGCGCACCGGGCTGGGGCTGAACGCGCAAATCAACCTGTTTTCCGTCTTCGACCGCAAGAACTACTTCTATCCCGACCTGCCGCAGGGCTACCAGATTTCGCAATACAAGCAGCCCATCGTCGGCGAGGGCACCGTCTATATCGAGGTCGATGGCGAGGAGATCGCCGTGGGTATCGAGCGGCTGCACCTTGAGCAGGATGCCGGCAAGTCCATCCATGACCAGCATCCGAAGTATTCCTACGTCGATCTGAACCGCGCCGGCGTGGCGCTGATGGAGATCGTGTCAAAGCCCGACATGCGCTCGGCGGAGGAGGCCAAGGCCTTCGTCTCCAAGCTGCGCACCATCCTGCGCTATCTGGGCACCTGCGACGGCAACATGGAGCAGGGCAGCTTGCGCGCCGACATCAACGTCTCCGTGCGCCGCCCCGGCGGGGCCTTCGGCACCCGCTGCGAGATCAAGAACGTCAATTCCATCCGCTTCATCGGCCAGGCCATCGAATACGAGGCCGAGCGGCAGATCGACATCCTGGAGTCCGGCGGCACGGTGGAGCAGGAAACCCGCCTGTTCGACCCGAAGAAGGGCGAGACGCGCTCCATGCGCTCCAAGGAGGAGGCGCATGACTACCGCTACTTCCCCGACCCCGACCTGCTGCCGCTGAGGCTGGAGCAGGAATGGGTGGAGAAGATCCGCGCCACGCTGCCGGAGCTGCCTGATGCGAAGCGCAAGCGCTTCATCGAGGAATATGGCCTCACCCCCTATGACGCCTCCGTGCTGGTGGCCGACAGGGCATCAGCAGACTACTTCGAGCAGGTGGCGCAGGGGCGTGATGGCAAGGCGGCGGCCAACTGGGTGATCAACGAGCTGTTCGGCCGGCTGCGCAAGGAGGGGCTGGAGATCGGCGACAGTCCCGTCTCTGCCGAACAGCTTGGCAAGATCATCGACCTCATCAAGCGCGGCGACATTTCCGGCAAGATCGGCAAGGAGCTGTTCGACATCATCTGGACGGAGGGCGGCGATCCGGAACAGATCGTTGAAGAGCGCGGCATGAAGCAGGTTACCGACCTTTCCGCCATCGAGAAGGTGGTGGACGAGGTCATCGCCGCCAACCAGGACAAGGCCGAGCAGGCGAAGGCCAAGCCCAACATGGTGGGCTGGTTCGTCGGCCAGGTGATGAAGGCCACGCAGGGCAAGGCCAACCCGAAGGCAGTGAACGAGCTGCTGCGCAAGAAGCTGGGGATAGACTGACCATTTCACGGCCAACCACACACCAGCGTTTCGACGTGCCGGATGATGCCACACCGTCAGCGGCGGGCAGCCGTGTCCGCGGTAGGGGGCGGCTGGCGCGAAGATTGTGCCTGCTGGGTGTTGCAGGCGGCCTTGCGGGGCTGCTGCTGCCGTGGTTGACGCCGTGGTGGCTGGGCTTTGACGTGTTTGCCCACTTTGCCGTGCACTTTGTCATCGTCATCGTTGCCTGTCTCGTCGGCTGGCTGCTGCCACGTCATCATGTGAAGGTGGCGCTGGCACTGATGCTGGCAGGTGGCCTGGGGCTGGCTTCCATTGGCTTTTTCTGGCGTGCCGCACCGCCACCGGCACAGGCAGGCGCAGTTGGTGGCAACCAGGCCGCTGCCGCGACAGCTGGTGGCGCTGATGCCGGCATCCGGGTGATGACTTTCAATACCTGGACGAAGAATCACGACCTGCGGGCGCTGGCCGAGGAGATATTGCGGCATGGCGTGGATTTTGCCGGGCTGGTGGAGTTCGAGCCACCGAAGCCGCGGTTGGGCAAGTTGCTGGCCGGGCAATTTCCCCACGTGGTGGACTGCAACGACATTCCCTTCTGCTACATGGGGTTCGTTTCGCGCTGGCCGGTGGAGAAGGTGAAGGCGCGCTCGTTGTGGCGCGGGCCGCCGTATCTGCATGTGCGGGTGCACACGCCACATGGCCCGGTGCGCGTGCTGCTGGTGCACACGCTGCGCTTTCCCTGGCTTGGCTCGCAGCTGAAGCAGATGCGTGCCATTGCCGACATCGTGCAGCGTGCCGAGAAGAGCGGCGAGCCGGTCATCGTGATGGGGGATTTCAACGCCACGCCGTTTTCCGTGATGCTGAAGACGTTTCAGCGCTCGCTGGGCCTGCGCCGCATTACCTGGATTCCCACCTGGCCGACGCAGCCCTTGCCGCTGCCGCAACTGGCCATCGACCACATGTTCATCTCTTCCCACTTCACCGTGCGTGGCGGGCCTTACACGGGCAGGCCTGCAGGGTCGGATCATCTGCCGGTCATTGCCGATCTTGCCCTGCGCCCGGCGGATCGGCCTCGCCCCGAGCGTTGAACCGTGTGCTGAAGGGGGCAGGTGCCTTCCGCGGCCACTGCCTGCCATCGTCCGCAGCTGCAACCATTGCACGGCGTTAATGTTTTCTTTGCAACTGCCCCGCACAATGCATGGGCGTAACGGGCACCTGATGCCCGCGGGGATGGCATGAGCCATGCAAGAGATTTGGTGGGGACAGAGACCAATGAGCGGGAACATCAATTTCGAGACGCCGTCGCTGCACGAGGCCGGCTCGGACATGAGCGCCGAGATGATGTTCGAACTGGGCATGAAATATTCGCTGGGCCGTGGTGTTCAGCGTGATGTGTGCGAGGCGCACAAGTGGTTCAACCTTGCGGCCATGCGCGGGCATGAGCGCGCCCGGCATTATCGGCTGGAGCTGGCCGAGGAGCTGGACCCGCACGAGCTGAACGAGGCGCTGGCCCGTGCCCGCAAGTGGCTGCATCGCTGAAGAGGCCGAAAGCCCGAAAGCTGCAGGCCGGCGGAAAACGGGCAAGGGCTTGTCATTCGGTGCATGCGAATGCTGCCGCGGCATGGCCTTGCCTGATGCGCCGTGATGCTGCATTCTCCTGCAACGGCTTGTTGCAAAGGGAGAATTGCAGCATGAAGAAACCATCAAGCGCCATTTTCCGGGCATTTTACGCATTGTTGCTGCCCGTGCTGCTGCTGGCCTGGCAGCCGCAGGCGGCGGTGGCGCGCCCGCTTTCCGCTGCCGAGCTGAAACAGCTGCGCGGCGTTTACCAGGCTACCTGGAAGGGCCGCAAGGCGCGCGTGGAGGTGCGCCGCGATGGCACGCTGCTGGCGCGCTCCGGCACGAAGGTGGATATCGGCCGCTGGCAGGTGCGCGGCAACGAGCTGTGCGTGTCCTTCCGCGTGTGGACGCGCGGCAAGTTCAAGTGCGGCAAGGTGGAGCGGCAGGGGCGCTGGCTCGTGGGTCTGCGCAAGAAGGACGGCACACCGCGGCTGAAACTGCGCCGCTGAGCCGAGCGCTGCCAACAGCTTTCGGCAATTTCATTCTTTTCACAGGCAGCACACGCCTTTGTGCATTGCACCGGGGAAGGGGGTTGCATAGGCTTTCCGAAAAAGGCAGCAGGAGTCGGAAAGCATGAGCATCACTCTCGATCGCCGCCGTTTCATGGCAGCTGCCGGTGCGCTGGCAGCATTGCACGTTGCACCCGCGTTTGCGCGGGGCGATGCACAGTCGGCACCGCCATTGGTGGATGCCGGATGGCTGAAGCCGCGGCTGGGCAGCAAGGAGTTTCGCATCATCAACCTCACGGCGCCGGATCTGTATCGGCAGGCGCATCTGCCCGGCGCGGTGTTCAGCGACTTCGGCCAGTGGCGGGTGGAGAAGAACGGTGTACCCGCCATGCTGCCCGACGTGCCGCACATGGAGAAGCTGCTTGGCGGCCTTGGCGTAACGCGGGAACATCACGTGATACTGGTGCCGGCGGGCTTCTCTGCTGGTGATGTGGGGGTGGCGGCGCGCGCATTCTGGACGCTGAAGACGCTGGGCCATGCGCGTGTTTCCATCCTTGATGGCGGCATTCGCGGCTGGGCGGCGGATCGCGGCAATCCGTTGCAGAACACGCCGGTGCGGCCGGAGCCTGCCACCTACAAGGCCGACTATACCGACAAGTGGCTGGCGGATGCGGCGCTGGTGCGCAAGGTCGTGCGCAGTGGCGATGTGCCGCTTGTTGACAACCGCACCTATGACGAGTTCGTGGGCATGACACCTGCCGGTGGTTCGGTATTGCGTTCGGGCACGCTGCCCAACGCGGTGCTGGTGCCGCAGCACTGGTTCATCGATCCGCGCACGGGGCGTTTTCTGCCACCGGAGAAGATTGCCGCCATTCACCGCCAGATGGGAGCGAAGGACGAGGGCGAGGCCATCACCTTCTGCAACACCGGCCATCGCGCCGCCCTGGGCTGGTTTGCCCGCCACGTGCTGCTGGGCTGGCCGAGCCGCATGTATGACGGCTCCTTGGCCGAATGGACACGCCTGAAGCCGCCGCAGGACTACCCCGTGGTGCGGAAGGTAAAGCTGTAGGCGACGGTGGCGAGGGACTTGCGGCCTGAACGGCAGGCTTGCCGCGGGGCATTCGGGCATCTGGCGGGATGGTCGGGCGTGCAGCGCATCTTGTGAAGGGTCGCTGATCCTGAAGAAGATGCAAGGGCCGGTTCCTCAGTCGAACGTGAAGAAAAGTTTTCCAGCCTGCTTTGCAGGCTGGAAATACTTTTCTTCAGGAAAAACAAGGCGTCCTGCTGGCTTGGGACGGCCCGGCGCCAGCAGGACATCATTTCTGGTTTGAGCAAATTGCAAGGTTCCGGCAAAAAAATTGCCGGAACCTTGCAATTTGCAGCTTTCGAATTCTCATAAAAACACTCTTTATTCAGTCTCTTGCAAAATACTTCACACTTGACTCCTCAGCCGGTATGCAGGCGGATGTGGCTGCCGTGGCGGGTGGCGATGACCTCGATGCGGGCGGGGATGCGTTCGCGCAGCTCCGGCACGTGGGAGATGATGCCGATGAGGCGGCCCTGCGACTGCAGCCGCAGCAGGGCGTCCAGCGCGCGCTCCAGGGCATCGGCATCCAGCGCGCCGAAGCCTTCGTCGATGAACAGCGCATCCATGCGCATGCCGCCGCTGCGTGCCTGCACCACGTCGGCCAGCCCCAGCGCCAGCGACAGCGCGGCGAGGAAGCTTTCACCGCCAGAGAGTGTCTGCACCGCCCTGGTCTCGCCAGTCCATGCGTCGAACACGTCAAGCTCCAGCCCGCCGCCGCGCCGGGCTTCATCCCGCCGTTGCAACAGGTAGCGGCCATCGCTCATCACCCGCAGCCGTTCGCTGGCTGCCAGCAGCACTTCCTCCAGCAGGGTGGCGAGCACGTAGCGCTCCAGGGTGATGCGGGCAGGATTGTCGCCGGAAGCCAGCGCGCCCAGGGCCTGCAGGTCGTCGGCGCGTTCCCGCAGGGCATGTTCCTCGTCGGCCAGCTTCTGCAGCTGGCCGGCGGCGTGCTGCAAGGCCTGCCGGCGTTCCAGCAGGCGGCCATGATGCTCGCGCGCCTGCCGCAGGGCTGCCTCGGCCTCTTGCCACGCCCCTTGCAGCGCCTCCGTGTCCGGCTGTTGCAGCCCGGCGGCAGCCTGTGCCGCCTGTTGCGCCAATGCCTGCGCCATGGCCAGCTGCTGGTGCCAGGTGCTGATGCTTTCATGCATCCGCTGCCGTTCTTCCGCCGGCAGTTGCGCGGCCAGCCATTGGGTTTCGTCGTCAAAGCCCGTGGCCAGCAGTTGTTCCGCGAACCTGATTTCCTGTTTCTCGCGCTGTTGCAAGGCCTTCTCATGGGCGCTCTTCGTGTCCTCGAGGCGGGCTTGCGCCAATTGCAGGTTCTGCTGCGCCTGCAGGAAGCTTTCTTCCGCCTGTTGCAATGCCTGCTGCAGCGTGGCGTGCTGCTTGCGCATGGCTTCAAGGGCGCTTGCGGCCTTCTTTTCCTCCCGCCACTGCGGGATGATGTGCGCCTCCAGCTCCTGCAGCGTTTGCGTCAGTGCCTGCAGGCGGGCCTGCTTCTGTTCCAGTGTGCGGCGCTGCCGCTCTTGCTGCTGGCGTGCCTCTTCTTCCCGTTTTTCGGCCTGTTGCAGGGCCTGTTGCGCGGCTTGAAGCGCCTGCGGCGAGGGGGCTGCATCAAGGGCGGGGGCTTGTGTGGTTTCAGATTGCCGTGCTGTTGCTCCAATGGCCTGCTGGTCATGCTGATCATGGCGCTGGTGTGCCGGGGCGGGGTGTTCGGTAGCACCGCAGACGGGGCATGGGGCTCCATCCTGCAAGGTGAGCGACAGGGCCAGCGCGTGTGCCTGTTGCAGCGCCGCCTGCAGGCGTTGCAGGTGCTCGCGCGCCGCCTGCGTTGACGCCCGGGCTGATTGCAGCGCCTGCTCATCCTGCTTCAGGCGTTGTTCCAGCAAGTGGCATTCCTGGCGCAACTGCTGCATTTCGTGGCGTTGCCGGTCCAGCGTGGCAATCTGCGGCAGCAGACTTTCCAGCCGGGTGATGTCCTGCTGCAACTGCTCGATGCGCGGTGCATTGGCGCGCATCTGTTGCAGGTGCTGTTCGGCCTCCTGGTGCCGCTTGCGGGACTTGCGGGCTGCCTGTTCGGCCGCGTGCAGGGCCTTTCGCGCCTGTTCCTCGGCCTTGCGGCGCTCGCACAGGGCGCTGTGGGCAGGCTGGGCGGCAGCTGCCTGCTCGGCGCGCTTCAGGCGCTGTTGCATTTCCTCGTGGCGAGGTGCCTGCTGCTTCAGGGCCTGCAGCCTGCGCTCTGCGTCCGCAAGCGCATGCAGTTTGCGCGCCACCTCGCGGGCCTGCTCCAGCTGCTGGCGTGCAAGGTGCTCCTTTTTCTCCAGCTCTTCAATGGCTGAGGATGACAGTTCAATATCCCTGTCAATTTCCTGCAAGGCGGTTTGCAGCGCTGCCGGGGTTTCGAGGCCATGAGCGTCCAGCAGGGCTTTGCGGCGGGTGCGCAACTCCTGCAACTGTCCTCTTGCGGCAGCGGCGCGCTCCTTCAGTGCCTGTTCGACCAGGGCATGCAGGCGGGTGTCGAACAGCTTCTGCAGGATCTTCTGGCGCTCGGCGGAGTTGGCATCCAGCAGGCGGCGGAACTCGCCCTGCGGCAGCACGATGACCTGGCGGAACTGTGCCGCCGTCAGCCCCAGCAGCGCCTCGATGCGTTCATCCACGCGGCGTTCGCCGCTTTCCAGCAGGGTGCCGTCTTCCTCCATCGGAAGGCTGGGATCGCGCTGCCACAGCCATGCCTTCGGCCCCTCCTGCGTGGTGCCCTCGCCGCGCTTCTTTGCCCGCTGTTGCGCCGGGCGGCGGCGGATGCGGTAGCAGGCATCGCCCAGGGCGAAATCCAGCGTAACCTCGGTGAGGGTGTCCGGCCGCGCCCACAGGCTGCGTACCTGCGCTCCGCGCTCGCGGCTGGAGCCGGAAACCTCGCCGAACAGGGCATGGCACAATGCATCCAGAATGGAGCTCTTGCCGGCACCGGTGGGGCCATGCACCAGGAACAGCGGGTGCTGCGCCAGCGGCGTGAAGTCCAGCTGCTGCCTGCCGGCATAGGGGCCGAAGGCCTGCATGGTGAGCTGCAACGGCCTCATGCCGATGCCTCCCGCTGGCTGCGCAAAATGTCGTCGAGGATGTCTTGCAGCAACGCCCGGCGGCTGTCGGAAAGCGGCTCGCCGGTCATGTCGCGGTGGAAGGCTTCCAGCATCTGTAGCGGCGTGATGCGGGCGTGATCCACGCTGGCGGCGCGTTGCTGCACCATGCGCGTGAGCCACGGGCGTTCCAGCCGCAGCACGTTGGGCCAGGCATCGCGCAGGCGCTCCAGTGCATCCAGCACCGGGCCTTCGTCGGTGATTTCCGCCAGCAGGTAGTCATCCGGTGCGGGATCGGTTTTTGCGCGCGCCAGCAGCTCTTCCAGGCGGCCGCTGATGCGGCGAACGTCATGCAGCGGCGTGAGCGTGATTTCCTCAAGCCGAACATTGCTTGCGGCATCCAGCTCCAGCAGCGAGATGCTCTTGCGGTGATCGGCCTCCGAGAAGGAGTATTTCAGCAGCGAACCGGCATAGCGGATGCGCGAGGAGGGCAGGGTGGTGTCTTCTGCAGCTTTTCCTGCATCCCCTGCACCCCCTGCATTTGCCCGCGCGTTGCCACCGATCCACTGCGGGCGATGCAGGTGGCCCAGCGCCACGTAACCGAAGCCGTGGAACAGCGCCGGCGGCACGGCTTCCGCGCCGCCGATGCTCAACGGGCGTTCCGACTCGCTGCTCTCGCCGCCCAGCACGGTGGCATGGGCGGTGATGATGCTGCGCGGGTTGCCGGAGCGGGCCAGCCGGCAGCGCACGTTGTTCAGCAGCAGGGTGAAGACATCGGCATGTTCGCGCAGGCTGTCATCGCCACAGGTGCTGCGGGCCTGTGCCGGGTCGGCATAGGGCAGGGGAAAGAGGTGCACCGGCCCGTGGGCATCGTCGATGATGACGGGGGCGGGGTCTGCCACGAAGCGGGTGCGCAGGTGCACGCGGGCCGCCTGCAGCAATGGGGCGGCAAAGCCCAGCCGCACGGCGCTGTCGTGATTGCCGCCGATGATGACGAGATGGGCGGTCGTTTCCTGCACCAGCCGTGCGAGGGTTTCGCCGAACAGCTCCACCGCTTCCGGCGGCGGCACGGCGCGGTCGAACACGTCTCCGGCAATGATGATGGCATCAGGCCGCACATCGCGCGCCAGCGTGCAGAACTGCTCCAGCACGTGGGCCTGGTCTTGCGTCAGGTGGCGGCCATGAAAGATGCGGCCCAGGTGCCAGTCTGCCGTGTGCAGGATGCGCATGTCTCGTTCACCGCATGACGTTTGCAGATCGGCAGCAGCAGGAAGGCTGACGACCACGTGCCGCGGGCCACGCGTTGCCGACCACATGCCGCCAGCTGCGTGCCGCGGGCCACAGGCTGCCGACTGCATGTCGCAGCCGCCACAACAGGGCAGGCCCGCTCAGGAAACGCTGCCGATGGCCTCTTCCAGCACGCCATAGCGGGCGGCACGGCGCAACAGGCGGCGGGCGCGGATGAGGTGCGGGCGGTCATACAGCCGCCCGTTGACCGACACCAATCCCTTGTGCGGGCGCTGCTCGAAGGCGGCGATGATGTCGCGCGCCTTGCTGATCTGTTCCTCCGTGGGCGTGAAGGCCTCGTTGATGACCGGCACCTGGTCCGGATGGATGGCGAGCTTGCCGGTGAAGCCGTCGCGAAAGGCGGCGGCACAGTCTTCGCGCAGGCCTTCCATGTCGCTGTAGCGCAGGTAGACGGTGTCGATGGGTTCGACATTCGCCGCCCGCGCGGTGAGCAGGCACAGCGAGCGGGTGAGGCGGAACGGATCGGTGAGCAGGTTGTCGTCATCACGCGAGGATGTCGCGCCCAGCTGCGCCGCCAGGTCTCCCAGCCCCCAGGTGATGCCGATGAGCGTTTCCGGCACCTGCTCGGCCAGCGAGGGCATGGTGAGCACGCCCATTGGTGTTTCGCCGGCAATGGCGATGACGGGGATGGGGCCGACATGGCGCATCAGCCGGTCCAGGCAGTCTATGCTGCATACCTTGGGCAGCATCAGGGCCTCTGGCGGGTTGTCCAGCAGGGCCACCATGTCGGCATTGAACTCGGCCTCGTCCAGCGCGTTCACGCGCACGATGATCTCCGGCTGGTGCTGGTGCGTGGTGCTGCGCGCGGCTTCCGGCTGGCGTTCGCGCAGCAGGGCCTGCACGTTCTGGCGCGCGCGCTTCTTGTCGGTAAAGGCGACGGAATCCTCCAGGTCGAGCACCACGGCGTCGGCACCGCTGGCCAGTGCCTGTTCAATGCGCGCCATGTCGTTGGCGGGAACGAGCAGCAACGATCGCATGAGCGTTCAGCCTCTCCTGCTGGCTGGGCCGGGGACCGCGAACCGCGGCAATGACAACCGTCATGCCAGTGGCAGATCCCGCAAGCCCAGAGGGCCGGCGATGTGCCGGCCCGGTGTGTTGATCCTGCACGGGGCAGCCGCCTGTGCCGAACATGTGGCTCAAAGGCCAGCGCGCTGCCGGAGACATTACTAATCGTTGATGCGGGAAAATGCAAAAGCCGCCCGGCGGGGGCAGCGCAACCGGAGGGCAGGAGGGGGCATGCGGAGGTGGAAAACCGCAGATTCGGCGTTGACGATCAAAAGCGGAACATTGCGAATCGCCCCGGCGATTGTTGCGAAATGTTGCAATGTGATTTTCAAGTAGTTGAAAGAGCTGCTCTTTTTATTCCTCTGCTGGCATCTCTCAGCGTTGATAACCTTTTGTTAACGATGTCGCGGTCAGGTCGTGGGTAGTGAACGTGATGGAAACATGTTGGAACAACAGCGAATCGGCAGGGAATCGGACGGGAATCATTCATTCCGCCATTTCGCATCTGGCGATTCCGGCCTGTTGGCCACGAGGCCATCACGCTTGCAGGAAGATTCGTTTGTGCACGGGAGACAGAGGTGCGCCATGATGATGGAGCAGGCAGCAGTTGCGAGTGTGGAAGCGGACCTGATGACGGCGCGGGAGTGCCTGCTGCTGGCAGATGGGTTGCCATCGCTGGCGGTGGCACGGCTGAAGCGGATGTTGCAGCGGTTGTGTTTCCGCGTGCGGGTTGCCGGGGATGCGAAGCAGGCGCGGGCGCTGGGTGGACGCTGCAGGCCGGAGCTGGTGCTGGTGGCGGCGGGGCAGGCCGAACAGTTGCTGTGGTGGCTGCGTGCGCGGGCGGCGATGCCGGCATCCGGCGGCCGCGCCGGTGAGGCATGGCAGCCGGTGGTGATTGCCATCATGCAGCAGCAGGCAACACCGGAAGAGGTGTTGCAGCTGATGATGACAGGGGCTGACGAGTGCCTTGCCTGGCCGTTCGATGCCGCGGTGCTGGCGCGGCGGCTGGCCACCATGCAGGCGTTTGCCTGAACAGCGCCGCGTCCATGCCCGTCGCCGCGGATTGCATGCGGTGGATGGTGTCCGTGTTTTGCGTATCCGGCAGGTGATCGTTCGTTGCATTCAGGCGCGCAGCGGCAGGCGCTGGTAGAAGGCCGTGATGTCCTCGGCCATGCGCCGGCAGGAGAAGCGCTGCCGCATCTCTTCCATGCGCTCCGCCGCTGCCTGTTCGCGTTGTGGATCGTAGAGCATGTGGGTCATGCGCGCGGCCAGCATTTCCGCATCTTCGGGCGGCACCAGTGCATCTTCCGGCAGCATCTCCGGAATGCCGCCGACGGCGGTGGCGATGACAGGCCGTGCCGCCGCCTGTGCCTCCAGCACCACGTAGGGAAAGGATTCCGCCCTTGACGGCACCACCACGATGCGTCCGCGGCGGAAGGCCTCCTGTGCCGGCATGGCACCGGGCATCTCCACGAAATCGCCCAGCTCGTGCTTGCTGACCAGCTCGGCGAACTGCTGCCGGTCCGGCCCGTCGCCCACCAGGCAGGCGCGCACGCGGTGGCCCTGCATGTGCATCAGGCGCAATGCCCCGACGAGCACATCGACGCCCTTCAGGGCGCGCATCTCGCCGATGAACAGGAAATCGGCGGCATCCTCGTTCAGTGGAACGTGGCGGAATTCGTCTTCACGCAATCCGTTGTGCACCACGGCATGCGGGCATGCGGGCCTGCCGACCTTGGCGAAGAAGGTTTCCTGCTCGAAGCGGCAGACGAACAGCAGGCCGTCAGTGTGGCGCAGGAGCCAGCGTTCGGCAGAGAGGAACGCCATGCCCGCCAGCGAGTTCCATGCATAATGCAGCGAGCCGCCGTGCGGCGTATAGACGGCCACGGTTTTGTTTCCGCGTGCCGCCAGCCGCGCGTGCAGCCCCCCCTTCGCGCCGTGCCCGTGCACCACGTGAGGGCGGAACAGGCGTATGCGCTCGCGGATCTCTCCCAGCGCCTGCAGGTCGGCAGGGCCGGGCAGGCGGGGGATGGGCAGGCGGGTTACGCCCATTGCCAGGTGATCCACCATCTGCGCCAGTGCCTGCGTGGCTGCCTCGCCGCCGCCGGTATCGCAGATGATGCCCACCTCGTGGCCGGCCCTGGCCTGTTCGCGCGCCAGGTCGCGCACATGGCGGAACAGGCCGCCAACGGGCGCACGCAGAATGTGCAGGATGCGCATGGCCGATGTTTCCCCGTTCGCCGCCGCCGTGCCGGTCTGATCGCGAGAAGGTCAGAACCAGCGTTCGCGCACGTAGATGATGTCGCCCGGATAGATCTGGGTGGTTACCGGTGTCTTGTAGGTCTTCGTGCCTTCGGCCGTGCGCCGGGTGATGAGCACGGTGCCGGTGTCGGCCCGTTCGGTGAAGCCGCTGGCCATGGCAATGGCGTTGGCCACCGTCATGCCCGGCTGGTAGGGGAAACGCCCGGCCTGGCGCACCTCGCCGAGGATGTAGAACGGGCGCAGCTCCAGCGGCTGCACGGAAACGGACGGATCGCGCAGGAAGCCATTGCGCAGGCGCTGGGTGATGACGCGCTCAAGCTCCTTCATGCTGAGGCCCGCTACCGGCACGGTGTTGATGAGCGGCATGGAGATGTTGCCGTCGGGATCCACCACGTAAACGCCAGTCAGCTCCGGCTGGCCCATGACGCGGATGGCCAGCCTGTCGCCGGCACCAATGCGGTAGCCGCGGGAGAACTCGTAGGCCTGCTGCTCGCCCGAGGCACCGAATGGCGGTACCACGCCGGAGCCGTTGTAGGCGGCGCTGCGCGCGATGGATGCGGTTTCGACAATGCCCTCGCCGCCCGGCGCTGCCTGTGGTGGCGATGCCTCCCAGGCACGCAGGCAACCTCCGAGCGTTGCTGTCAGCGCCAGCATGGCGGCAACGCGCAGACCGGTATGGAAATGCCGGTTGTGAACCATGATACCTGACTTTCCTCACACAGATGCAAATGCACACGGTGCGAATACGCCGCACCTGCCGAACTTCGAGATGCAGTGTGGGGCATCATGGTTAACGTGGTTGAAAAGCATGGTTCACGCCCGCTTGCGAGGCTGTCTCAGGTTGGAACAGGTCATGGGCTTGCCGTTTCAACAGCATGTAAAACACACGAAAAACCGGGCAGCGCGATGCATGGCGCTGCCCGGAGGCGAGAACAGGAGCACGGTGGCCGTGCATGTCGCGGCCGTCATGCCGGCATCAGCCGGTGGCGATATACATCTTCATCTGCTCGGCCTCGAAGGCGATCTCTTCCATGCGCTGCTTGACCACGTCGCCGATGGAAACCAGCCCGGCCAGCTGGCCATCCTCCACCACCGGCAGGTGGCGCACGCGGTGTTCGGTCATTGTCTGCATGAGGGTGTCGGTGGTGTCATCCATGCAACAGGTGAGAATGTCGCGCGTCATTACCTCGCCAACGGAGAGCTGCATGGCCTTCTCGCCATGCCGGGCCACGGCGCTGACCAGGTCGCGCTCCGAAAAGATGCCCTGCACGCGTCCTTCATCGTCGGTGATGACCAGCGCGCCGATGCGGTGGGTCTCCAGCATGCGCACGGCCTCCGGCAGGGGGGTGCCGGGGCTGGCGGTCATCACCTCGTGGCCCTTGCGCTGAAGGATCTGCTTCACCTGCATGATGTCTCCTCCCGTTGCTCGTGTTGCCCTGCGGTGGTTTCCGTCGGTTGTCATGGGTGCCGGTCTTGCGACAGCTCCATGCGCGACAGTGCAGCTCAGTCCATGAGAGATGCGCTACGTGCATTCCTTGTATTGACCTGGAGAATATCAGCATTTGCCTGCAGTGGCCAGTGGCCGCACCGCATGACGGTAAACGATGGCGCGAACATGCGTTGATGGCTTGGCATCAATGGCGGTGATGCGATGCCCCGGACGGGGAAGGGAAGGGGGGCGTCAGCGCCTGCGGTCCAGCAGGCCGAACAGCGCCATGCCGGTGAAGAAGCCGCCGATGTGGGCCTCTCCGGCAATGCGTCCCATGCCGCTGCCGACTCCCATGCCGGTGAAGGTGATGACGATGTTGATGCCGATCCACACCAGGATGAACAGGCGCGGACGCGGCAGCAGCAGGGCCTGCCGCAAGCTCAGGGGCTGCACGTGGCGCACGTCCTGTCGCAGGCCCGCCAGCAGCGGCAGGCCGTGGGCATAGATGAGGCGCACGCTGGCACCCATCAGCCCCGACACGCCGCCCGATGCGCCCACCAGCAGCGCTTCCTCTCCCCAGTGCAGCAGCACGAACAGCAGCGCGCCGCCGGCAGCGGAAAGCAGCGCCAGCAGCAGCATGCGCAACCCGCCCAGCCGCCGCGCCACCGGCGTGGCGAACACCAGCAGCCACAGCGCGTTCATGATGACATGCGGCCAGCTTGCATGCAGGAAGAAATGACCGAAAGGGGACAGCAGCAGGCCGATGCCTTCCACCGGCAGGCGGGAGAGCGCCACGCCCTGCCACCACACGGCGTAAAGCTCCGGAAAGACCGCCAGCGTGGCCAGAAGCACCAGGTCCTGCCCCGGCGAGAGAACATGCAGGCGCAGCAGGTGCACCAGCAGCAGCACGGCAATGAGCAGCAGCACCGATGCCGGGGCCTGAAAGGCGGGGGGTGTGGATGGCGCGGC
>JALSGQ010000071.1 GCA_026982665.1 Hyphomicrobiales bacterium
GGCTTCTCGCCGCGCGGGCGCTTGCGGGGCAGTTCCTCGGCCAACCCTTGCGCGTGGGCGGCGCAATGGGCGTTCAGCGGGCACAGGCCGCAGGCAGGGGCACGCACACCGCACAATATCGCGCCCAGATCCATCAGCGCCTGTGCGAAGTCGCCGGGAGCCTCCCGTGGCAGCAATGTCTCGGCCAGCTCCTTCAGGCGCGGCTTGGCATCGGGCAGGGGATCGCGCACCGCAAACAGGCGGGCGATGACGCGCTCGGCATTGGTGTCCATGGCCACAGCGGGGTAGCCGAAAGCGATGGCGGCGATGGCGCCTGCCGTGTAGTCGCCAATGCCGGGGAGTTTCTTCAACGCCTGCGGCGTGTCGGGGAATCTTCCGTTCAGCTCGTGCGCCACCACCTGCGCACACTTGTGCAGGTTGCGGGCGCGGGCGTAGTAGCCAAGGCCTGCCCAGGCGGCCATGACCTCTTCCAGCGGTGCTGCGGCCAGTGCCTGCACCGTTGGCCAGCGGCGCATGAAATCGTCAAAACGCTGCCGCACGGTGGCCACGGTGGTCTGCTGCAACATGATTTCGGAAAGCCACACGCGATAAGGCTCCGGCCGCTCGCCGGGGGCGGCGCGCCAGGGCAGGGCGCGGGCATGGCGGGCATACCATGCCAGCAGCGCTTGCGTGATGCCTTGCGGATTGCTGACGGGGTGGTTCATGCGGCTTTCATGAAAACTGCGACATTGATGCAAATCGTTACTTGGCGGAAGCGGATGTTGCGGGCAAGATGCGGCAGAAACATTTTCGCCATCGCGCAGGAGCCGTGGCATGAGGCATATCGGCAAGGTGTTCGACAAGGTGGCGCGCAAGGCGCTGGCAAGGCACGGCGGGCCGGTGATGGCAGAGCTGGCGCGCGTGTGGCCGGCGCTGTGCCCGGAGATTGCCGACTTTGCCCGGCCGGAGGCATTGAAGCGCAGCGGCAGGCAGCCGGCAACACTGAAGCTGAGGGTGGAGCCGGGCCGCGCGCTGGAGGTGCAGATGATGCAGCCGGTGGTGATGGAGCGCATCAATGCGCATTTCGGACAGCCGGTGGTGGCGCGCATCTCGCTGGTGCAGGCACCGCTGGTGGCGGGCGGCACGGTTGGTGCCGGGGCGGAAGACGATGCGGAAGGCGTGGAACCGGATGCGGCGCTGCTGCGGGAGCTGACGGCGCGGCTGGACAACGTGCAGGATGCCGAGCTGCGTGCGGTGCTTGAACGCATGGCGGAGGGTATTGCGCGCAGAATGGCGCGAGCGCGCGGCAGGGGGCTTTCCCGCACTTGAGAGAAAGATTCCGTTAACCATGAAAAGTCGCAGGAGAACAATCGGATGATGGATTCCTCGAAGAAAGTGAATCGGATTCTTCAAGCATCGCTTTCACGACGGCGTGCATGTGGCCTGCTGGGTGGATTCGTTGCGGCTGCGGCGCTGCCGCTGGCCGGAGCGGCCTGGGCCGAGGAGAAGCCGGAATATGCCAACAAGGCGCTGCTGGAGAAGAATCCCATCATCGAGGACATCGTGATCGGGGCGCAGGATGCCCCCATCACCATGGTGGAATATTCCTCCGCCACCTGCCCGCATTGCGGCAATTATCACATCCACGAATGGCCCGTCATCAAGAAGGATTACGTGGATGCGGGCAAGGTGAGATACATCTTCCGCGAGTTTCCGCTGGACCAGGTGGCGCTGGCGGCCTTCATGCTGACGCGCTGTGCCTCGAAGGGGGATTCGGAAAAATACATCGCCGTGCTGGACATGGTGATGAAGACCCAGCGCGAATGGGCCAGGAACCCGAAGGATGGCCTGATGAAGATCATGCGCATGGCCGGCCTTTCGGACGAGCAGTTCGACAAGTGCCTGAAGGACGAGGCGCTGGCGAAGAAGATCATGAACTCGGCGCGCTCCGGCTCAAAGGACTTCGGCGTGCAATCCACGCCCACCTTCTTCATCAATGGCCGCAAGATCGTGGGCAGGCTGGACATCGACGGCTTTCGCATGATCCTTGACGAGGAGCTGAAAAAGGCAGCGAAGGAGCCGCAGAAGACGGGGCAGTGATTTGCTCCCGTCGCGGGTTGCGGCACGTGTGGCGTGGTGCCGCTCCCTCTCCGTCATCGAGAAGCGGGGGCCACTGCACGTATCGACAGGGGCATGCGCCAGTGGCCACGCTCTCCGGATTGCCGGGGCAAGCCCGGCAATGACGAATGGGGGGCGGGGATGACGCACAAGGGCGATATCCAAGCCAGTTGATGACGGGAGAAGGGGGAGGTGCGGAAAGGCATCATTCCGCCTGCTTGGCCTGCCGCCACAGCGCTTCCAGTTCATCCATCGGCAGATCCCGCAAGTCCTTGCCATGCTCACGGGCCATTGCCTCCATGTGGCGGAAGCGGCGGGCGAACTTGTCGTTGGCGCGGCGCAGGGCGGCTTCCGGGGCCACCTTCAGGTGGCGGGCGAGGTTGACGACGGAGAACAGCAAGTCGCCCAGCTCCTCCTCCATCGCCTCCTGCCCCATGCCCGCCGCAGCTTCGGCCAGCTCGCGTGCCTCCTCGGCGATCTTCTCCGCCACGCCAGCGGCATCGGGCCAGTCGAAACCGGCGCGGGCGGCGCGCTTCTGCAGCTTCTCCGCCCGCATCAGGGCAGGCAGGGCCAGCGCCACGCCGTCCATC
>JALSGQ010000072.1 GCA_026982665.1 Hyphomicrobiales bacterium
AATTCGATTTCGGCTTCGCCGTGGACTGGATGCGCAAGGATCTTGCCATCTGCATCGACGAGGCGCGGCGCAAGGGCGCATCGCTGCCCGTTACCGCGCTGGTGGATCAGTTCTATGCCCGGCTGCAGCAGCGCGGCGATGGCCGGCTGGATACCTCCAGCCTTGTGAAGCTGCTGGAAGAACCATTTTCAGAAAATTGATTTTTCGGGCATATGCACTTTTCGTGCCCTGCCGGCGAATTGGTCGAACGTGAACAATTAGCCCTGAGGGGCTGCGGGGATTGTTTGCCGCCGTTGTGCAAGGCCGAACAGCCATATCTGGATGAGGCGCAAAAGAAGCTGGGCGATGAAACGCCGCAACAGGCGGAAGTTGTAGCCGACCGCGGCCAGGATGGCATTGATGGCATCGTCCATCCGGTGTGCCAGGTAGTTGCGACCCATCCTGTGCTCGGCCTTCAGATGCCCGATGACCGGCTCCACCGAGGCCCTTCGCTTCATCAATCGCCTGATGGCCTTGGTCATGCGTCGCTTCTGGCCGTCCACGAACACCCGGAACTTCCATGGGTTGGGCAGCTTGTGGCCGCGATAGCCGGCATCGGTCAGCACTCGCTGCGCCGGTGCACCCACCAGCCGTTCGATCTCCGGCAACACCGTGCGCAGCGCATGGCCGTCATGGGGCTTGCCGGGCAGCGCCAGCCATGGTCATGGCCCCGCATGCACCACGAACTGGCCACCCCGTGAACGCCTGATGGTGGTGGCCACGGAGACTTTCACCCCGCACTGCACCAGCGGTGCAGGCAAAGAGGGTGCCAACGTGTTGCCCAACTGCACCAGCCACGGCACCACTGCCAACCATGGTGCAGGCTGCGGCCCCGCCGCCTTGTGGCTCTTGTCCTTGCCGATGTGATGCACTCCACCTCCGGCGCGTGCAACGCATACACATGCCGCCCCTTGCCATCACGTGGCTTCTGCTCCAATACCCGCCGCGCCTTCCACAGCTCCCGCCGGAAGGTGTCCTGTAGGGTCTGGTCTCAATAAATTTCTGGTGCGTCGGCATGAAACATGATTCCCTTCACACGGAGATTCGTTGTGGGGAGGACTGTCAAATGTCTGAATTGTCCTGGCTTTCTGATGAGCAGTGGGAGCGCATCGAACCTCTTCTGCTGTTTGCAAGCGCGGCTTCAAACGTCTTGATGATTGATGCGTGATCAGTGGCATCATTCATGCGTTGAAGCCGGCACTCCTTGGCGGCGGCAAGCTCCGAAGGAATATGGGCCGGGGTGGACACTGTATAATCGCTTTCGTCGGTGGGCTGAAAAAGGCATCTGGGAAGAGATTTTTGCCTCTCTCAGGGAACGGGATTTTCCTGACCGGCTGGTGATTGGCAGCACCATTTTGTGAAGGCCCATCGCTGCGCCAGTGGCGGAAAAGGGGAAGCGTCGGCAAGTGCATGGACGTTCTCGAAGTGGAATCCGGATCCATCTTGTAACCGGACACCTCCGAAAACGCCTTGATTGAACGCATGATGGCACTCTGGGGTGAGTGTGGGGCGGTTCTCGTGGGTTTCATTGTCGTCATTGCCCTGTTGTCGGGGCCTTGCGCGACCTTTTTTGCGGCGTTTTCCCCTCATGCGGGCACACGCCGCCCATCAAGCCAGCACCATCGCTTCATGTTGCATGCCATGCCTGTGCCCGCAAAGGCGGGTGTTGGCAGGAGTGATCATGGCCTCGGCACGCTTGGTCCCAATGGTTCGGATGAAACAGGCCCATGCGCTCCCTGCCATACCGACCCTTCATCGGCACCCCCCGGCAATCCATTCCTGCCACTGCCGAACGAAACGGAATCGCATCCCGCCGCAATGACCAGTTTCCGGAGGTGTCCTTCAGCCTTCTGCCGAACCTTCCGGGGCCTCTGCCGGGCCTTCCAGCTGCACTGCCGCCGGGGCGATGATGCCCATTTCCTCCAGCCGCTGGTCAAGGTAGTTCGAGCACAGGGCAATGAGCTCGTCCACCTTGTTCTCGAAGAAGTGGTTGGCGCCGGGCAGCACCTCGTGGGTGATGGTGATGCCCTTCTGCGTCTTCAGTTTCTTCACCAGGTTCTCCACCACGTCCGGCGGCGTTACCTTGTCCAGCTCGCCGTTCACGAACAGGCCCGACGTGGGGCAGGGGGCGAGGAAAGAGAAGTCGTAATGCCGCGCCAGCGGTGCGATGGTGAGAAAGCCCTGCACCTCCGGCCTGCGCATCAGGAGCTGCATGGAGATCCACGAACCGAAGGAAACACCCGCCAGCCAGCAGGTGCGGGCCTCCGGCACGCGCGCCTGCAGCCAGTCCAGCGCTGCTGCGGCATCGGCCAGCTCGCCCGCGCCGTTGTCGAAGAAGCCCTGGCTGCGCCCCACGCCGCGGAAATTGAAGCGCATCACGGCAAAGCCCTTGCGAGCAAACATGTGATAAAGCGCATGGGGCACCGGGTTGTTCATGGTGCCGCCAAAGCACGGATGCCCGTGCAGCACCAGCGCAATGGGCGCATTGGGTTCTTCCGCCGGGTGAAAGCGGCCTTCCAGCCGCCCGGCCGGTCCGTTGAAGATGATCTCTGGCATGGAACGTTCCCTGGCCTGTGGTATGCCTTCAGACATGTCCTGCGTGCCGGCAAGGCGCAAGGCACGCATGTCGAATCCCTGCTTCCACCAGAGAGATATAGACCGCGCGGGGCATTTGACAAGCACAGCATGCTGCAACGCTTGTCGAATGTCTCCTTGTGCCCGGCATCTCCCCCTCTGACGGAAAGGCGGTTCGCCCGACAGGTGAAAAGCGTTGGGAGGAGGGCTGCAAAATAGTTGATTGCCGTAGTCAGGTATTCTATATCCGGCACTGAAGTGGTGGCTGTGGGGGGCGTTTGCGCTCCCCGGCCGCATGCATGATAGTCCGGCATGACGTGCGGCGCAATCCGTATCTGCAGCGAGTGAAGCGCTGCTCATCGTGGAAGAAGGAAAGGCGATGAAGCTGTCCACCAAGGGGCGCTATGCCGTCATGGCAATGGCCGACCTGGCCGCAAGGCAGACGGAAAAGCCGGTGCCGCTGGCCGCCATTGCCGCCAGTCAGAACATCTCGCAGGAATACCTGGAGCAGCTGTTTGCGCGGTTGCGCCGGGCCGGGCTGGTGGAATCGGTGCGCGGGCCGGGTGGCGGCTACCGGCTGGCCGATGATCCGGAGGATATCTTCATCATCGAGATCATCCGCGCTGCCGACGAGCCGTTGCAGGTAACCCGCTGCGCCGATGGCGATGGCGTCATCGGCTGCCAGAACGGCGAGGCCTGCATCACCCACGAGCTGTGGTCGGCGCTCTCGCGGCAGATCTGCAGCTTCCTGTCGCACATCACGCTGGGCGATGTCATAAACCGCCGCAACCTGGCGCTGGCGGCGGAGGTGAGGCGCACCTCGGCCCTGCCCATGCACCATGCAGGCGAGGTGGCGGCAGGTGCGGCGGCAACACGGCGCGAGCCGGAAGAGGTGTGAGCGTGCAAAACAGGCAGCGGGCATGCATCCCTGTGCCGGCATGCATCGTGTGCGGTGGGCGAGTTGAACCGGAGTTCTAGCAATGGCCGATCAGGATACCATCCGCCAGGTCGAGGAGCTGAAGAAATACAAGTATGGCTTCGAGACGCAGGTGGAGACGGAAAAGGCCCCGAAGGGGCTGAACGAGGACATCATCCGCTTCATTTCGCGGAAGAAGGATGAGCCTGAATGGATGCTTCAGTGGCGGCTGGATGCCTATCACCGCTGGCTGCAGATGGAGGAGCCGCGCTGGGCCAAGGTGCATTACGAGCCGATCGATTACCAGGATCTGCACTACTACGCGGCGCCGAAGAAGAAGACCATCAAGAGCCTCGACGAGCTGGATCCGGAGATCCTGAAGACCTACGAGAAGCTGGGCATCCCCTTGCGCGAGCAGGAGATCCTGGCCGGCGTGGAGGGCGCGCCGAAGGTGGCGGTGGATGCCGTCTTCGACTCCGTCTCCGTCGCCACCACCTTCCGCGAGGAGCTGGAGAAGGCCGGGGTCATCTTCTGCCCCATCTCCGAGGCCATCAAGAAGCACCCGGAGCTGGTGAAGAAGTATCTCGGCTCCGTGGTGCCGGTGAACGACAACTTCTTCGCCGCGCTCAACTCCGCCGTGTTCACCGACGGCTCCTTCGTCTACGTGCCGAAGGGCGTGCGCTGCCCCATGGAACTGTCCACCTATTTCCGCATCAACGAGCGTAACACGGGCCAGTTCGAGCGCACGCTCATTATCGTCGATGAAGGCGGTTACGTCAGCTACCTGGAGGGCTGCACCGCTCCGATGCGCGACGAGCACCAGCTGCATGCGGCGGTGGTGGAGCTGATCGCCCTGGATGATGCCGAGATCAAGTATTCCACCGTGCAGAACTGGTATCCCGGCGACGAGGAGGGCAGGGGCGGCGTCTACAACTTCGTTACCAAACGGGCCGACTGCCGCGGGCGCAATTCCAAGGTGAGCTGGACGCAGGTGGAGACCGGCTCGGCCATCACATGGAAGTATCCCTCCTGCATCCTGCGCGGCGACAACTCGGTGGGCGAGTTCTACTCCATCGCCATCTCCAACAACGCCCAGCAGGTGGATTCCGGCACCAAGATGCTGCACCTGGGCAAGAATACGAAGAGCCGCATCATCTCCAAGGGCATCTCCGCTGGCAGGTCGCAGAACACCTATCGCGGCCTGGTGAGCATTCACAAGAAGGCCACCGGCGCGCGCAACTTCACGCAGTGCGACAGCCTGCTGATCGGCGAGAAGTGCGGTGCACACACCGTGCCCTACATCCAGGTGAAGACGCCGCACGCGAAGGTGGAGCACGAGGCCACCACCTCGAAGATCGCCGAGGAGCAACTGTTCTACTGCCGCGCCCGCGGCATCCCGGAGGAGGAGGCGGTGGCACTCATCGTCAACGGCTTCGTGCGCGAGGTCATCCAGAAGCTGCCGATGGAGTTCATGGCCGAAACCCAGCGCCTCATCGGCATCTCGCTGGAAGGCTCTGTGGGCTAAGTGCCGAGCCGGCACGGGCCGGACTTTTGCAGACTGGTGTCGCTCATGGAGACGGCAACGGTCTTCCTCCAACCTCGGAGGAAACGGACGAGACAGAGGACAGGGTTTGGCGTCATTGCCGGGCTTGACCCGGCAATCCAGAGCGACGCGCTCAGGGGCCTGCCATTCCGGATACCCGGTGCAGGCCCGGGCATGACGCAGGAAAGGTGAAAAGGAGCGAACATGCTGCTGGAAGTGAAGGACTTGCGCGTGCAGGTGCGGCCCGAGGACGAAGAGGCCGAGGGCGCGGTGAAGGAAATCCTGAAAGGCCTGTCGCTGGCCATGAACGCCGGCGAGGTGCACGCCATCATGGGGCCGAACGGCTCGGGCAAGAGCACGCTGTCGCACGTGCTGGCCGGCAAGCCGGGCTACGAGGTAACCGCTGGCGAGGTGCTGTTCGACGGCGAGGACATCCTTGAGCTGGAGCCGGAGGAGCGTGCCGCGAAGGGTCTGTTCCTGGCCATGCAGTATCCGGTGGAGATCCCCGGCGTGGCCTACATGCAGTTCCTGAAGGTGGCGGTGAACGCCCAGCGCGAGCTGCGCGGCGAGGAGGAACTTTCCACGCCCGACTTCATGCGGCTGGTGCGCGAGAAGGCGCAGAAGCTGGGCATCTCCATGGACATGCTCAAGCGCCCGGTGAACGTCGGCTTCTCCGGCGGCGAGAAGAAGCGCATGGAGGTGCTGCAGATGGCGGTGCTGGAGCCGAAGCTGTGCGTGCTGGACGAGATCGACTCCGGCCTTGACATCGATGCGCTGAAGGTGGTGGCCGATGGCGTCAATGCCCTGCGCGACGCCAGCCGCGGCTTTCTCGTCATCACCCACTACCAGCGGCTGCTGAACTACATCGAGCCGGATTTCGTGCACATCATGGTCAATGGCCGCATCGTCGAGTCCGGCGGCAAGGAGCTGGCGCTGAAGCTGGAGCGCGAGGGCTACGCGGCCTTCCAGGACGCGGCGTGAGTATCCGGTCGTTGACCGGCCATCCATCTGAAGGAACGAGTTTGGACATGAGCAAGCCCATCAGGAGACTGGCGGCGGAAGAAACGTGGCGCGAGGCGCTGCCCGTTCGCGATGCGCAAACGGCATGGCTGGACGCGGCGCGAGCAGAGGCGCACGCGCGCTTTGCCGAGCTGGGGCTGCCCACGCCGCGCACCGAAAACTGGCGCTGGAGCGACATTCACCGCTACCTCAACGCGCCCTATGCGCCGCTGGCGGAAGCGCCGCTTGATAACGACGTGCTGCAGGCGCTGCTGCAGAGCCATCTGCTCGGTGTTGCCGATGCCTCCGTCATGGTCTTCGTCAATGGCCGTTTCAGCCAGCAGCATTCGCGCATCATGGAGGAGGAGGGCGTGGAGATCCTCGCCCTGTCCGAGGCCCCCGTGGCCATCGACTGGGCCGACATCGCGGCGGATGCCGACGATGCGGTGGACCTGCTGAACATGGCCCATGTTACCGATGGCGCGCTCATCCGCGTGCGCGCCGGCGTGGATGCTTCCATTCCGCTGCTCATCGTCAACGTGGCAGCGGGGGCGCAGGGCCACAGCGTGGCATTGCGCCATTTCATCCGCGTGGAGGAGGGCGCGCACTTCACCCTGTTCGAGGCGCAACTCGGCGGCGGCGACATGGTGGCCAGCCAGATTACCCGCGCCATCGTGCATGACGATGCTTCGCTCACCCGCGTGCAGGTGAACGAGCGCGACGAGGCCGCCATCCTGCTGGCGGCGCTGAAGGCCGAGGTGGGCGCGCACGGCGCGCTGCACGACACCGCGCTGCTCACCGGCGGGCGCTATACCCGGCAGAACACGCAAGTGGCCTTCACCGGCGATCATGCCGAGGCCACGGCCAACGCCGCCTACCTGCTGCGGGGCCGCCAGCATGCGGACACACGGCTGAAGGTGCTGCACACGCAGCCGCACTGCACCTCGCGCGAGACCTTCCGCTGCGTGATGGACGAGCATGCACGTGGTGCATTCCAGGGCCTGATCCATGTCTTCCCCGGTGCGGCGAAGACCGATGGCGAAATGTCCGCCCACGGCCTGCTGCTGGGCGAGGACGCGGAGTTCGATTCCAAGCCGGAGCTGGAGATCTACCACGATGACGTGGTCTGCGCGCATGGCTCGGCGGTCGGCGCGCTGGACGAGCAGCAGCTCTTCTACCTGCGCGCTCGCGGCGTGCCGGAGCGCACCGCGCGGGCGATGCTGGTGGCGGCCTTTGTCGGCGAGGTGTTCGACGCCGTGGATGACGAGCGCGTGCGCGAGGCGCTGACGGCCTTCGCCGAGCGCTGGCTGGCCGATGGCACAAAGGCATCCGGGGAGGCGGCATGACGCAGGTGCTGGAACAGCGGCAGGCGGCGCTGGACGTGGAGGCCATCCGCCGCGACTTTCCCATCCTCGCCACCCAGGTGCACGGCAAGCCGCTGGTGTATCTGGACAACGGCGCCTCGGCGCAGAAGCCGCAATGCGTCATCGACGCGGTGGCCAATGCCTATGCGCACGAATACGCCAACGTGCACCGCGGGCTGCATCATCTCTCCAACCTCGCCACCGAGCGCTTCGAGGCGGCGCGAGAGACGGTGCGCGCCTTCCTGAATGCCGGCTCGGCGGAGGAGATCGTCTTCACCCGCAACGCCACGGAGGCCATCAACCTGGTGGCGTCGAGCTTCGGGCAGGCCTTCATCGGCGAGGGCGACGAGATCATCATCTCGCTGCTGGAGCATCATTCCAACATCGTGCCGTGGCACTTCCACCGCGAGCGCAAGGGCGCGGTGCTGAAGTGGATCCCCGTCGATGACGACGGGCAGATCATCCTGGAAGAGTTCGAGAAGCTCATCACGCCGCGCACGAAGATCGTCGCCATCACCCACATGAGCAACGCGCTGGGCACCATCCCGCCGGTGGCGGAGGTCATCCGCATCGCGCATGCACACGGCATTCCGGTGCTGGTGGACGGCTCGCAGGCGGCGGTGCACATGCCGGTGGACGTGCGGGCGCTGGATGCCGACTTCTACGTCTTCACCGGCCACAAGACATACGGGCCGAGCGGCATCGGCGTGCTCTACGGCAAGCGCGAGTGGCTCGAGAAGCTGCCGCCGTTTCTTGGTGGCGGCGAGATGGTAGGCGATGTGAGCACGGAGAAGATCACCTATGCCGAGCCGCCGCACCGCTTCGAGGCCGGCACGCCGCCCATCGTGCAGGCCATCGGCCTGGCCGAGGCGCTGAAATACATGGACGGCATCGGCCGTGAGCGCATCGCCGCGCACGAACAGCGGCTGCTGGAATACGCCACCGAGCGGCTCTCGGCCATCGAGGGCCTGCGCATCATCGGCACGGCGAAGGAGAAGGGCGCGCTCGTCTCCTTCGAGCTGGAAGGGGTGCACGCGCACGACATCTCGCAGATCATCGACCGCTATGGCGTGGCGGTGCGCGCCGGCACGCATTGCGCCCAGCCCATCCTGCAGCGCTTCGGCGTGCGCAGCACGTGCCGCGCCAGCTTCGCCATCTACAACACGCTGCAAGAGGTGGATGTGCTGGCGGAGGCGCTGGAGAAGGCAAAGATGTTCTTCCTGTGATGATTGCCCCGCTCCCCCTCCCCACCGCCTTGGGTGGAAGCATTGAGGGCGGTGGGGAGGGGGAGCGGGGCAGGCCAGGAGGTGAAGAAATGAAGATGCTTGAAAAGGCGAAAATGTTCTTCATGTAAGGTGGTGCCATGAGCGAGACCACGGACAAGACGCAGGGCGGGCAGCGCCGCAAGCTGACGCCGGAAGAGCGCGAGGCCATGAAGCGCGAGCTGAAGGCGCAGATGCGCGCCTACGTGGACGCGCTGAAGGAGCAGATGCTGGGCGCGAAGGAAAAGGGCGAGAAGCCCGACCTTGAAGCGGCCTTGAGCCGCGCCGAGCAGGAGGCGGCCCGCAAGCTGGCGCAGCAGGCAGCGGAGCAGGGCGACCCGATGGTGGAGGAGGCCGCCCGCGTGCAGGCCGCCGCGCGGACGCAGGCACCACAGCAGGACGCGTCAAAACCGGCACCGAAGCCGAAGCATGATGGCATGATCCCGAAGCTCTCCGCCTGGCAGCCGGCAGAGGCCGGCAGCGATGATGCGGATGATGCGGGCAGGAACAAGGACGTGTTGAACGTCGCCAGCGATGCGGCGCAGGCGCAACCGGCGGAACAGGCTCCGGAAGAGAAACCGGAGCCGCAGGCGGCGGCTTCCGCCGGATTTGACGTGCATCCCGATTCCGCCAACGTGTCCTCGGCAGGGCAGGGCGGTGAAGGCACCGGCTCCACCGATGGCTACATCGTGCCGGAGGAGGAGGCGGCGAAGTCCGCCATTCCGCGCGATGAACTGGAGCGCATGACCAAGGACATCATCGCTCAACTGAAGACCATCTATGACCCGGAGATCCCGGTGGATATCTACGAGCTGGGGCTGATCTACCGCATCGACATCGCCGATGACCGCACCGTTACCATCGACATGACCTTGACCGCACCGGGCTGCCCCGTGGCCGGCGACATGCCCGGCTGGGTGCAGGAGGCGGTGCGCAAGGTGGAGGGCGTGGAACACGTGAAGGTCAACCTGGTGTTCGACCCGCCGTGGGACATGTCGCGCATGTCCGACGAGGCGCGTCTGGCGCTGAACATGTTCTGACGATCGAGGAAAACATGCTTTGCGCCGCCTTGGGGCGGCCCGGCGGTGGCACAACAACATTGATGATGGTGCGCATGCCGGTGGCATGCGCAGGGCAGCTTGGGAAGGAAACCGAACCATGACCGGCATGGCCATTCTGAAACTCACCGATCAGGCGGTGGCGCGCATTCGCGCCCTGCAGGAGAAGTCCGGCAAGCCGGAGGCGGGCCTGCGCATCTCGCTGAAGGAGGGCGGCTGCGCCGGCTTCGAATACGACATGCAGTGGGCTGATGTCCCCAATCCCGGCGATGACGTGGTGGAGCAGGACGGCGTGAAGGTTTACATCGACCCTTCCGCGCTGCTGTATCTGCTCGGCTCCACCATGGATTATCAGGAAGACAAGCTGAAGAGCGGCTTCGTTTTCGATAACCCCAACCAGATCTCCGCCTGCGGCTGCGGCGAATCGGTGCAGCTGAAGCCGGTGGATCCGGAGGTGGTGGAGAAGATTCGCGGCTGAGCCGCTGCAGGCAGACAAGAAACCATCAATTGCAAGGCGCGCATGCCCTGCCCGACGCAGGGGCAACATGCATGGCATGTCTGCCACCATCACCGGGCCGAGAAGGTGCGCGCACCTTGAATGACCTCATCACCTCTTCAGCTTCCGCTCCGGCCACCTGCGGCAAGCGGACAGGCCTTCTCAAACGCATGTGATTTGCATGTGATTTGCACTTGCGCATTCTCGCCCCCAATGAGGGCATCATTGTGCCAGTGGCACCTTGGCTGGCCGGAATGATGGAGATGGTGTATCGCGAGAAGGAAAGGGAAGGCGCATGAAGCAGGGCAGGGTATTGTTGCTGGCAGGTGCAGGTGTGGCCGGTGTTTTCTCGCTGCTGGTGGCACTGGCAGGTGGGGTGCAGGCGCACAAGGGGGCGCAGGGCGTGGTGAAGGAGCGCATGAAGCTGATGATGCGTGCAGAGAAACGCATGCGCCCCATTGCCCGCATGGCGGCTGGCAAGCGCGCCTTCGATGCAGAAACCGTGCGGCGCAACGCACAGGATCTGATGCAATATGCCGAGCGCATCCCATCCCTGTTTCCGCCTGGTTCCCTGAAGCCGCCAAGCGAAGCCGCTGCCGCCATCTGGCAGCAATTTGACACTTTTCGTCAGCAGGCGGAGAACATGCGCAAGGCATCGCAACAGCTCATGCAGGCGAAGGCGCAAACCCTGCCTGCCGCAGTGCAGAAGCTGCAACAGACCTGCAAGTCCTGCCACGTGCGCTACCGCGTGGAGAAGGAGTGAGGACATCTTCCGTTTTCGAGCGCGTTTCGCAGGGCTTGTGCCTTGATGGGAACACCTCGATTCAGCGCACATGAAGAGACATGAAGAAAGGGAAGGGTGGCCACGGCTCCCCCGCCCCCTGTTCCTTGCCGCTGTCCGCAAAAGGTTGCGGCAAGGATGAAATGGCCTTGCGATGCGGCGTCGATTCCGGGCGAAATCCTGTTCGATGCACTGCAGGGGCATGATGCCCCCCGCTTTTCGTGCCTGCCATGTGGAACATGTTGCATGTGGCACTGGTGCGTGGCAGCTAAGGCATCGAGGGCAAGTGCTGCGAATCGGACGGGGGCAACATGATGATGAACCACTCTTTCCTGTATGCTGCTGGCCTGCTGGCCACGGCATTGCTGTTGAACGCCTGTGCAACGCAGCAGGCACCAGAGCAGCCGGAGGTGAAACGGCAGGATCAGAAAAAAGCCGCTTCAGCAAGAAAGAAGGCAGGCGCAGCGGCAAGGTGGCGCAGCGAGCCGGTTATCTACAATGGCCGCCGTTACGAGGTTGCCATGCGCCAGACAGGGCGCAATGCCCGCCTTGCGCGGGTGAGCGCACCGGGCCGCAGGCTGGGTGCCACGCGGGGAGATGCCCGCATCGTGGCGCAGGTTGCCGCTTCCACGGTGCAGCATTTCACCTGCCGTGATGGCCAGAAGGCGCATGTGCGTCCCGGCTCTCTGCAGCCGCGCAACGGCCACTGGCTGATGCTGGTCGACTGCCGCTGAGGAGGCAGTGCGCCAAGGGTATTTCACCCCGTTGCAGCCTTTCTTCTCCGCTGTCTCTTGCCTTGTTCTCCCGCATGCCGCCTTGGCATGCCTCCTGCATCATCTCCCTGCAGATGGAGGTGGTTGTGCCTGAATGAGACAGTTTCGGCATGCCACTCCTGTTGCTGAATGAACGTCTGAACCGTTTCAGTCCGGGAGATGCCAGTCATGGGCCATGTGGTGGAATTTCCGGTACGCCTGCCGGAGGCGGATGTGTTTGCACACGAGGATCTGGCGCGCCTGTTCGGCATCTGGCGGCAGGAGGTGCGGATGAACGGCTCCCTGCCACGGCTGCATGCCTTTGCGCCACGGCAGCTGGGAAGCCTCATGAGCTTCAGCGCCATCGTCGAGATGCGCGAGGAAGGCGATGACAAGGCGCAGTGGATGCCATCAGCTGTGGTGTGGGACGATCACGCCGTTGACATGCGCTGGCGGCTGGCAGGCAGCGGACTGTGCCGCCTGGCCGGGGAGGAACTGGCCGGCAGGCCGGTGTTTGACGACTGGCAGCGGTTCGAGCGCGCCACGCTGCGGCGCCTGATGCACCAGGCGCTGACGGCGGAGCAGGCGTTCATGGCGCGGCTGCGGCTGGATGCATTGAGCGCCGTGCACATGGATGATCACATGGAGATGCTGGCGCTGCCCTTGCGTGATGGCAAGGAGTGCGGCAACGTGGTGCTGCTGGCATTCGGCACGGCGGTGGACATGCACATGATCGTGCCACAGGCGTTGCGCAGCGCCCGGTTGACGAGCCTGCGCACCCTGACCTCCGTTCTGCCCGAGGCGCATGCTGCTGGAGCAGCCGCTGGTGATGCGATGCATCCGGCCGTGGTGCTGCCGCTGTTCGAACGGCGCAAACCGGCATGATGAGGCAAGCTCTCCGCATGCCTCAAGCAGAATGAACACCTGCAAGCCTGCGCGCACTACAGGCCACGGCAAGCCATCTCTTCGGCATCAGGCGGCGCGCTGCACCTGCACGCAGTTGCGTCCGGACCGCTTGGCCTCATACAGGGCCTCGTCAGCGCGCTTCAACAGGGTTTCGAGCGAGTCGTTGACCTGCTCGTACCCGGCAAGGCCGATGGAAATGGTGATGTTCAGGTCAACCGGGCCGTTGTCGGTGGTGATGCGCACCGGCGCATCCGCAATGGCGCGGCGCAGCCGTTCGGCCACCTGCTGCGCCACGCGCGTGTCGGCACCGGGCAGCAGGGCAACGAATTCCTCGCCGCCGACGCGGCACAGCACGTCCAGCCGGCGCACCTGCTTCTGCAGCCGCCTGGCCACCTCGCACAGCACCTCGTCGCCGGCGTCATGCCCCCAGGTGTCGTTCACCTTCTTGAAGTGGTCGAGGTCCATCACCAGCACGGAAAGCGCCCGTCCGCGGCTGGCCGCTTCCTCCACCAGCGCCCGCCCGTGGGTGGAGAAATAGCGCCGGTTGTAGAGGCCGGTGAGCGGATCGACCATCGACAGCGTAACCGACTGGCGCACGTTCTCGCGCAGCCGCTGGATGTAGCGCCAGCGCTTGAGCTGGATGTTGAGCCGCGCCTGCAGCTCTTCCAGCATCACCGGTTTCAGCAGGTAGTCGCTGGCGCAGATTTCCAGCGCCTGGGTCAGCTTCTCGCGTGCCTGCTGGTCCATCAGCAGCACCACCGGCAGCTGGCGGCCATGCTCCAGCGAGCGGATCTGGGAGCACACCCGCAGCGCATCATGCCCGTTCAGCGGCATTTCCAGCAGCACCGCATCCAGCCTGCCATTGCGCACCGCATCAAGCAGCGCCACAGGCTCGTTGAAGACCTGCAACGAATGCTCCTGGCCCAGCCATTGCAGCATCTGCTGGTGCCGCGCCTCATCGGCCAGCAGCACGCCAACGCGGCCCGGCTCGTGTTCGCTGTTCTCAAGCCGCGTGTCCAGCAGCAGTTCGTCGCCGATGCTGCCCTCCAGCTCGTCCAGCAGGAACTTGAAACGCACCAGCGAGCGCAGGCGGGTGAGCAGCGCCACCTCGTCGATGGGTTTCACCAGGTAGTCGTCGGCACCGGCCTGAAAGCCCTTGATGCGGTCTTCCGGCTGGTCCAGCGCGGTGATCATGATGATGGGCAGATAACGCGTCAGCGGATTGGATTTCACCCGGCGGCACACCTCGAAGCCACTCATGTCAGGCATCATCACGTCCAGCAGGATGATGTCGGGCTTCACCCGCTGCACGGCATCCAGCGCCTCGGCACCGTTCATCGCCGTGTGCACCTCGAAGTATTCGGCCTCCAGCAGGGCCTGCAACAGGCGCACGTTGGCCGGCACGTCATCCACTATCAAGACACGGGCGCTCATCACACCAATCCTCGAATACGCGTTACACACACCTTGTGGCCGGCACCCCGAACGGCCACTTACCACCTCAACGGTTCACGAACTCGGCAACCTTCTGCAGAAAGTCGCTGATGGAAATGGGCTTCGACATGTAGGCCTCGCAGCCGCTGGCGCGGATCTTCTCCTCGTCCCCCTTCATGGCGAAGGCGGTTACGGCAATGACGGGAATGTGCTTCAGCTCGTCATCGGCCTTCAGCCACTTGGTGATGTCGATGCCCGAAACCTCCGGCAGCTGGATGTCCATCAGAATCAGGTCAGGCCTGTGCTCGCGCGCCATGTCCAGCGCCTGCGTGCCGTCGCGGGTGGAAACCACGCGATAGTCCTGTGCCTCCAAAAGATCCGTGAACAGCTTCAGGTTCAGCTCGTTGTCCTCGACAATGAGCACCAGCGGCCGGTTGCCCCGGCTTTCTGCTTGTTGATCGTTCTGCGGCATGTATGCCAAACCCTGTTGCAAGTTTCTCATCCCCACCTGGTGCAGCGCTGTTTTCGGCTTCATGGTGGCGCTGCAGCGCTCTCATGTGGGAAAATGTATCATGCACCCGTATGAAAAGGGTTATGACTCCCGGTAAGCATGATCCTGCAATGGTCGTTAAAATTGTCAGCAATGCCACAACATCCGGTTAATGCGGGACACCGATTCAATCGTGGGGTAAAATGGCGATGACGGGAGCCGTCGAAAGAGGTGCAGACGATGCAACCCGGCTTGGCGTGCGCATGCTGGAATGGCTGAGCCTTGATGAACAGCGCCTGTTGCAGTTCATGGCACTCAGTGGCTGCGATGCGCAGACCCTGATGGCGGAGATGAACAATCCGGCGCTGCACATGGCCGTGCTGGATTACCTGATGACGGATGAGGCGCTGCTGTTGCAGTTCTGTGCCGACACCAACACCGCGCCGGAAGAATGCAGCAAGGCATGGCAGCGGCTGCATGCCGTTGATGGAGCAGGGGGCTTGTGAGGCCGTGGATGTGCTGACGCGGCAGCAACTGGCGGGCTTGCGCCTGCATCCGCACCGGCCGTTGCTCATCTGCGACGTGGATGAGGTGGTGGTGCGATTCATCGATGCCCTGGCCGGTTGGCTGCAACGGCGAAACCTGCGCCTGCACAGCGATTCCTGGGCGCTGGAGGGCAACATTCGCGATGCGCACGGTGTGCCGGTGCCGCGTGCGCAGGTGGGGGCATTGCTGGATGCCTTCTTCCGCCAGTGCACGGCTGACCTGCCGCTGATGGAGGGGGCAGCGGATGCGTTGGCGCAGCTGGTGCGCGAGGGCGTGCAGGTGGTGCTGCTTACCAACATGCCGCATCCATTCAGGCGTGCCCGACAGCGCAACCTGGCGCGCCATGGGCTGAACTTTCCCGTCATTACCAACAGCGGGCCGAAGGGGCCGGCAGTGCGGCACTTGCGGCAGATGGTGCGCCAACCCGCCGCCTTCATCGATGATCATCCCGATTTCCTGCACTCCGCTGCCGATCACTGCCTGCCTTCGGCGGCGCTGCACCTGCTGCATTTCGTGCCGGACAATCCCTTCGTGCCGCATCTGCCGCCGATGCAGGCACCGCACGTCAGCGTGCGCAACTGGGGGGAGGCAGCGGAGGTGCTGCATCGGCTGCTTGTGCTGCCGGCGCTGAAGCGCCATGCGGGCGCATCGGCAAGGGCGGCAGCACCATGAAGGCATGCGCGAACAGCCTTCGCATCCATCAGGACACACGCATGTCGCCATCAAGGGGAGGCAGGATTCATGCATGATCGCGGGGAAGAAAATGGCATGCCGGCAGTGCGCATCGGCATTGACCTGGGCGGCACCAAGATAGCTGCCATTGCCTTCGACGCTGCCGGGAACGTGGTGTTCGAGCAGCGTGTGCCAACGCCACGGCATGATTACGAAGGTGTCATCAATGCCATTGCGGAGCTGGTGAGGCAGGCAGAGCAGGCAGCGGGTGTTGCACCCGGTGAGGGGAGTGTCGGCATCGGCACACCGGGATCCCTGTCGCCGTCAACCGGGCGCATGCAGAATGCCAATTCCACCTGGCTGAACGACCAGCCGCTGAAGGAGGATCTGCAAGCGGCGCTGAAGCGTCCCGTGCGCATGGAGAACGATGCCAACTGCCTTGCCCTGTCGGAAGCGTGCGATGGCGCTGCTGCCGGGGCACGCAGCGTCTTTGGTGTCATCCTCGGTACCGGCGTGGGCGGCGGGCTGCTGTTTGATGGGCAGCTCATCAGCGGCCACAATGCCATTGGCGGCGAGTGGGGGCACAATCCGCTGCCGTGGCCGAAGTTCGGGGAAATGCCCGGTCCCAACTGCTGGTGTGGGCGGCGCGGCTGCATCGAGACTTTTCTCAGTGGTCCGGCGCTTGAGGCAGAGCATCTGCGCATCACCCGCCGCCCCTTGTCAGCGGCGGAGATTGCCGCGGCTGCGGCGCGTGGGGATGAGGAGTGCAGTGCCACCCTGCAGCGCTATACCGACCGGTTGGCGCGGGCCCTGGCGCACGTGGTGAACATCTTTGACCCGGAGGTCATCGTGCTGGGGGGAGGGCTTTCCAACATCACGCAGCTGTATGAAGTGCTGCCCGCCTTGATGCAGAAGTGGATTTTTGCTGCCGCCCCTCAGGTGGACATCCGCCCTCCGGTGCACGGCGATGCCTCCGGCGTGCGCGGTGCGGCCCGGTTGTGGCCATGAACTGTTGCAGCGAATCGAGTTCTCTGCCTGTTTGCGCCCGTGTCGCCGTCCATCAACCGCCGGAACCTTGCAATTTGCTCGAAGCAGAAACGAAGTCCTGCTGGCACCGGGCCGTGCCCTGAGAGTCTGACTCAAAATTAAGTATTTGAAGATGCGGCTTTTGCAAGGAACCTCATTTGCCTTCGGATGGAGGCGATGAGCAGCCATGCCTTGGATGAAGCGAGCCCTTCTTCCCAGTCCTTTGCCAGCCTGCGGCAGCGTCCCAGCCAGGCGAAGGTGCGCTCCACCACCCAGCGTCTGGCAATGACGACGAAGGCCCTTGGCCTTTTGCGGACGCCGCACGATCTCAAGCCTTGGAGCTTGAATGGCTTGCAGCGCCGTCTGCAGCTTGTTACCGGCATAGCCGCCATCGGCAAACAGCACCTGCAATGAAGGGAAGATGTCTTGCACCATGGCGATCAGGCCGGGGGCGCCATCACGATCCTGAATGCTGGCCGAATGCACCACGCACCACAGCAGAT
>JALSGQ010000073.1 GCA_026982665.1 Hyphomicrobiales bacterium
CGGCGAACTGCAGGAGCTTGATGGCGGCGAAGTCCTGCACGCCGCCGCCGACGCGCCTGGTGGTGTAGAACAGCACGTAGGGCTTGGCGGAATAGGGATCGCGCAGCACCCGCACGCCGGTGCGGTCCACCACCAGGTAGCCGCGGCGGAAGTCGCCGAAGGCGATGGACAGGGAGCCGGCGGCGAGATCGGGCATGTTCTCCACCTCCACCACGGGGAAACCCATCAGCGTCGGGCGGGCGGCGGGGCTGGCGGCGGGCTGCCAGATGTAGTTGCCGTTGGCGTCCTTGAACTTGCGGATCTGTGCCTGCACGCGGCGGTTCATCACCCAGGTGGCGTTCTGGCGGTAGCCGGACTTCAGAGCATAGACCAGGTCCACCAGCACGTCGGACGGGTTGGAGGCCGGGAAGGCGGCGTCCACGCCGGTCTTCAGCGTGCCGAGGCTGCCCCAGCTCCAGCTGGCATCGGCCACCGTCGGCACGGTGAGGAAGCCCTGCGGGCGGGTGGTGCCATCGCCGTTGACGAAGGCATCGGTCTCCTGCTCGGAGAAGGCGGTGATGACCTCCTCGGCCAGCCATTCGCCGATGTTGACGGCGGCGTCATCCAGCAGCGTCTGGGTGGCGGCGGGCATGGCATACAGCTCCATGGCCGGGAAGGTCAGCTCGGCCAGCGTCGGGGTGGCGGTCTGCGGGCGGGCTGCCGTCTCCCCGACCCAGCCGGTGGCGGCGCGGGTGGTGGCAAACGGCTTGCGATAGACGCCGGCGGAAATGCGCCGCCGTCCGGCAATGGCGCGGATGGGCGAGGCATCGGCCAGCAGGCGCTCCACCCGGCGCTCCAGCTCGTCGTGGGCGAGGAAACCGCCGTCCGGATCGGAACCGGCGGAGAGCGCCTTCTCCTCCAACCGCCGCAGCAGGCTCTCGTCGCCACGGCGAACGTAGGCCTCGAAGGCCTGCTTGCGCTCCTCCGCCCGCGGGTCGGCGGTGGTGGCGGCGTCGGCGGTGGTGTCGAACAGCGGCGGGCGGGCGGCCTTGCGGGCGATCTCCTCCAGCTTGCGCTGCTGGGCATCGAGCGCCTCGTCGATGCGCTTCAGCTTCTCCTCGGTGAGGGCATCGGCGCTGCCGCGGCGCTCCAGCTCGGCCAGGCGGGCGTCGTTGGTGGCGCGGAACTCGTCGAAGGCGCGCATCAGCTCGGCGAACATGGCCTGTGCGTCATCGCCGGCGGGGGTGATGCTCACCTTGGTTTCCAGCATCTCCAGCGGGGTGCTGGCGGAGTCGGTGGTGTTGGTGGCGTTGCTCATGGGCACAACATCTCCTCTTGCAGGTGGTTGGGGGTGGAAAGGATCGGGCGGGCGCGGTGCGGGCGCACGCCCTTGACGGCGCGCACGCGGGCGGAGCGCAGCATGGGGAAGGTTACGAGCGAGATCTCCCACAGCTCCACCTCGTGCAGCAGGCGGGCCTTGCGGAAGCGGTCGCGGCTGGCGCGCACGGTGCGAAAGCCGATGGACAGGCCATCCACCGCGCCGATGCGCAGCAGCTCGGCCACCTCGCGCCCGCGGGCGGTGGAAAGTGCGAGGCGGCCATGCACGAACAGGCCGCGGTCATCCTCGCGCAGGGCCAGCCAGACGCCCAGGGGGCGGCCTGGGTCATGCTGCCAGAGCAGACGCACGCCACGCGGGCCGGTGCGCGCCAGGCTCTTGCGAAAGGCGCCGGGCAGGACGATGTCGCCGGAATCGTCGCGCACGTGAAACAGCGATGCATAACCGGCGAACTCGCCGGCGCGGGTGAGGGTGATGCTGGCGGTGGGCATGCAGGGACTCCGGGGAATTATTCCTGTTTTGTTCTTGAAATGAATATATTCATTGGTCGTGATCGGCTGCGCCCTTTTCATCGGGTAGCGGGGGCAGGCCGATGGCGGCGCGCTTTTCGTTGGTGGTCATGAAGGTGGTTTCGTTCAGGCGCTTCCACAGGGCTTCGCGGTCGGGCGCATACACTTCCAGCGCATCGGTGTCCGGGGTCAGCCACAGGTCATCGAGGCCGAAGGCGGGGGCCAGCCACATGTCCAGGTGCTCGGCCAGGCGGCGGGCCAGCGGCAATACCGTCTGCCGCCAGAAAGCGCGGTTGGCCTCGGCGTAGTTGCTGTAGGTGTTGTCGCCCGGAATGCCCAGCAGCATCGGCGGCACACCGAAGGCCAGCGCGATCTCCCGCGCCGCGGCGTGGCGCATCTCGATGTGCTCCATGTCGCGCGGGGAGTGGGACAGCGGCGTCCACTCCAGCCCGCCCTCCAGCACCAGCGGGCGACCGGCATTGGCGGCACCTGCATGGGCCTCGTGCAACTGCTCGCGCAGGCGCTCGAACTGCTCCGGCGTCAGCGTGCCCTCACCACGATAGACCAGCGCGCCGGAGGGGCGGGCGGCGTTGTCCAGCAGCGCTTTGCTCCAGCCGGCGGCGGCGTTGTGGATGTCCACGGCCTTCGCGCAGGCGGCGAAGGGGGAGAGGCCGTCAAGGTCGGAGAAGGGAGAGAACAGGCGCAACTGCATCACCGGCGGCACCGGATCATCCGGCCCCTGGCGGAGGATGACCTTGC
>JALSGQ010000074.1 GCA_026982665.1 Hyphomicrobiales bacterium
ACACCTCAAAAGCCGGCAGCTTCTTCTCCACCAGCTCGTTCTTCAGGGTTACGTATTTGGGCATGCCGTTGTTGTCATACGGCGGGTAGTCCTCGCCCTGGATCAGCGGGTTGAGGTATTCGCGGCAGGCGTCGGTGATGCCGAAGCCGTCCTCGGAGATGAACTCGCGCGGCATCATCTTCTCCACGTTCGCCACCTCCGACAGCGGTGCCTCGCCAATCTCCCACTTGTAGGGATCATTCGACGTGCGCACGATGGTCGGCATGATGGAGTTCTTGCCCTCCAGTGCCTTCTCAACGGCAGCCTTGCCCACGGCATAGGCCTGCTCCACATCCGTCTTCGACGCCAGGTGCCGCGCGGCGCGCTGCAGGTAGTCGGCCACTGCCCAGTGATACTTGTAGCCCAGGGCGTCCTTGATCATGTTGGCCACCACCGGCGCAGCGCCGCCGAGCTGCGCATGGCCAAAGGCATCGCGCGTGCCCTGCTCGGCCAGGAAGCGGCCATCGGGCCACTTGCAGCCCTCCGAGACCACCACGGTGCAGTAGTCGTATTTCTCCACGTTCTCCTTCACCTTGGCGAAGAAGGCCTCCTGGTCGAACTCGACCTCCGGGAACAGGATGACGATGGGAATATCCGTCGTCTCGTCGGAGGCCAGGCCACCGGCGGCGGCGATCCACCCGGCGTGGCGGCCCATCACCTCCAGCACGAAGATCTTGGTGGAGGTCTTGGCCATGGAGCGCACGTCGAAGCTGGCCTCGCGCGTGCTCACGGCGATGTACTTGGCCACCGAGCCGAAGCCGGGGCAGTTGTCAGTGATCGGCAGGTCGTTGTCCACGGTCTTCGGCACGTGGATGGCCTGCACGGGGAAGCCCATCTTCTCGGAAAGCTGGCTGACCTTGTAGCAGGTGTCTGCCGAGTCGCCGCCGCCATTGTAGAAGAAGTAGCCGATGTCATGCGCCTTGAAGACCTCGATGAGGCGCTCGTATTCGCGCTGGTTCTCCTCCAGGCTCTTCAGCTTGTAGCGGCAGGAGCCGAAAGCGCCGGACGGCGTGTGGCGCAGTGCGGCGATGGCCTCATCCGACTCCTTGCTGGTGTCGATCAGCTCCTCGGTCAGCGCGCCGATGATGCCGTTCTTGCCGGCATAGACCTTGCCGATCTTGTCCGGATGCGCGCGGCAGGCCTCAATAACGCCACAGGCGGATGCGTTGATGACGGCGGTAACGCCGCCGGACTGGGCATAGAATGCATTCTTTGGCATGAGTGCTTCCCCTCAAGACATGGTTGCCGTAATGAAACGCCTGATACCCGCACGGCACCTCTGCAGTGCAGGCACGGTTGAATGGGTTGTTAGCGGAAGGGGGCAGGGTTGTGAAGAGCGGCAGGTTGGCGCGGGGGTGGCGAGTGTGGCGCACATGGGCACTGACAGGGCTGATGTTGCTGCCACTCCTGGCCACCGTGCACCCGGCGCGGGCGAAATCGGAACCGGCTTGGGTGTTGCCGAAAAACGGCTGCGCCGATCTGCGCTTCGACAATGCCGATTTCGTCGTCTGCCATTTCGACCTGCGCCGGCACTCCCTCAGGCTGTGGCTGCATAACGAGCAGGGAGAGGTGTTCGGCTCCCTCTGGCGGCTGCGGGAATGGCTCCGCCAGCGCGGACAGACGCTGCTGTTTGCCATGAATGCCGGGATGTATGACGAAAAGGGCCTGCCCGTAGGCCTCTACGTGGAGCATGGCAGGGAGCTGAAGTCCATCAACCTGAAGCGCGGCTACGGCAACTTTCACCTGATGCCCAATGGCGTGTTCTGGGTGAAGGGCAATCGCGCCGGCGTGATGGAATCGAAGCGTTTCGCGAAGCTCTACCGGCGCAACCGGCTGAAGCCCGATTTCGCCACGCAATCCGGGCCGATGCTGGTGATCGGCAATCGGCTGCATCCGCGCTTTCGCGCCACTTCCGAGTCGCGAAAAATCCGCAACGGCGTCGGTGTGCGGCGCGTGCGGGGAAGGCTTGGCGGGCACGAGGTATTTTTCGCCATCAGCCGCGATCCGGTGAACTTCCACACCTTCGCGCGGCTGTTCCGTGATGTGCTGAAAACGCCTGATGCATTGTTTCTGGATGGCACCGTCTCGCGCCTGCAGGCACCATCATACCGCCTGCGCGGCCTGTTCGGCCGCCCCATCGGGCCGATTGTCGGCATCGCGCAATGACAAGCACCAACCTTCCGGAAACGGCGCTGCAAGGCCCCTGAACAGGCTGGATGGAGTGCAGCCATGGAGGGGCGGGCACTCCCTCGCGGCCAACATGGACCGCCTCCCTGTAGCATGGCTGCATGCAGGCAGTTGCTGCGCTTCGGCCGGCACGTCAAGGCCCCGCGCACTTTCCCCTGCCCGCGTGAAGAGTTGCGCAACATGCACCAGCCCGCTTGCCAATACCGCCATGTCCCGATGCCGCAGCACCAGCATCACACGTTGAAGCGGAAGTGCATCACGTCGCCATCCTGCACCACGTAGTCCTTGCCTTCCTGCCGCAGCTTGCCGGCCTCGCGCGCGCCAGCCTCG
>JALSGQ010000075.1 GCA_026982665.1 Hyphomicrobiales bacterium
GTGCGCATCGGCGCGCCGATGGATTCCGCCTTCCTGCCGCAGGAGCTGGATGAGGCAGGCCAGCCACTGGACGATGCATCCGCCGCGGCACAAGATGCTCCTCCTTCTGCCACGGCACACGCGCAGGCAACGCCGGCTCCGGAACCAGCCACCCCTGCCCCTGCCGCATCTGCCGTCCAGCCCGCGCCAAAGGCTCCGGCCAAGCCTGCAAGGCCGGTGCAGATAGAGCTGCCGCCGCTTGACATCCTGGCCCGGCCGGACCCGGCCAGCCGCCACCGGCTGAGCGATGCGCAGCTGCAGGAAAACGCCCTGCAACTGGCACAGGTGCTGGAAGACTTCGGAGTGAAGGGGCAGATCGTCAACGTCTGCCCCGGCCCGGTGGTTACGCTCTACGAGTTCCGCCCGGCACCGGGCATCAAGTCCTCGCGCGTCATCGGCCTGGCCGATGACATCGCCCGCTCCATGTGCGCGGTTTCCGCCCGCATTGCCGTGGTGCCGGGGCGCAACGTCATCGGCATCGAGCTGCCCAACGAGCAGCGCGAGACCGTCTATCTGCGCGAGATGCTGGAGAGCAAGGGCTATCGCGACAGCAAGTTCAACCTGCCGCTGGCGCTGGGCAAGAACATTGCCGGCGAACCGGTGCTGGCCGACCTTGCGCGCATGCCCCACCTGCTGATTGCCGGCACCACCGGATCGGGCAAGTCGGTGGGCATCAACACCTTCATCATGAGCCTGCTGTTCAGGTACACGCCCGAGCAGTGCCGCCTCATCATGATCGACCCGAAGATGCTGGAACTGTCCATTTACGAGGGCATTCCGCACCTGCTCTCGCCGGTGGTTACCGACCCGAAGAAGGCGGTGGTGGCGCTGAAATGGGCGGTGCGCGAGATGGAGGACCGCTACCGCAAGATGGCCATGCTGCGCGTGCGCAACATCGACGGCTTCAACGCCAAGGTGCGCGAGGCGCTGAAGAAGGGCGAGAAGATCACCCGCACGGTGCAGACGGGCTTCGACCCCAATACCGGCGAGCCGGTGTTCGAGGAAGAGGAGCTGGACCTGCAGCCGTTCCCGTTCATCGTGGTGATCATCGACGAGATGGCCGACCTGATGATGGTGGCGGGCAAGGAGATCGAGGGCGCGGTGCAGCGTCTTGCACAGATGGCGCGCGCGGCGGGCATTCACGTCATCATGGCCACGCAGCGGCCGTCGGTGGATGTCATCACCGGCACCATCAAGGCCAACTTCCCCACCCGCATCTCGTTCCAGGTAACCTCGAAGATCGACAGCCGCACCATCCTCGGCGAGCAGGGGGCGGAACAGCTGCTGGGCCAGGGCGACATGCTGTACATGGCCGGTGGCGGGCGCATCGTGCGCCTGCATGGCCCCTTCGTCTCCGACGAGGAGGTGGAGCAGGTGGTGAACTTCCTCAAGCGGCAGGCACCGCCGGAATACGTGGAGGCCGTTACCACCGAAGAGGAAGAGACACCCGCCGCGGCAGTGGATGAAAGCGGCGCGGTGAGTGCCACCGGCGATGACCTCTATGATCGCGCCGTGCAGGTGGTGCTGCGCGACCGCAAGGTTTCCACCAGCTACATCCAGCGCCGCCTGCAGATCGGCTACAACAAGGCCGCCACGCTGATCGAGCGCATGGAGGCCGAAGGGCTGATCTCCGCCCCCAACGCCAAGGGCCGGCGCGAGGTGCTGGTGGGCGGCGACAGTGCCCATGACTGAAGAAGGACGGGCGGGCTGCCTTGTTCATGCCCGCCCGCTCATGATGCGCACCGGCACGCCGGATTAACGGCTTTTTCACCAAATTGCCCGTTTTCTGGGGCATGAGAACGCCGCAGGCGAATCCCGATTCCAATCCATGTGCCGGAGCATGCCATGCCAACGCGTCGTCATCTGCTGCAATTCATGATGGCAGCCACCCTGCTGCCTGCCGCCCCTGCCCACGCCCTGACTGCACAGGAGCGGCAGGCGGTGGCGCAGGTATCGCAGTTCTTCAACGGCTTTCGCACCATGCATGGCGACTTCACCCAGATCAGTCCGCGTGGCCGCGTTTCCACCGGCAAGCTGGTCATCGCCAAGCCGGGGCGCATGCGTTTCGAATACACCCCACCGCATCCGCTCGTCATCGTCTCCGACGGCACCTGGGTGGCGGTGCGCAACAACGCAAAGGACAAGGTGGACTACTATCCGCTGTCGAAAACACCGTTGAAGATGGTGCTGGCCGAGCGCGTGGACCTGTTGCGCGATGCCAAGGTGAAGAAGGTGGAGCGCTCCGACGGGCTGCTGCTCATTACCCTGCAGGCCAATGACAAGGGCGTGCCGGGCGAGCTGCTGCTGGTGTTCGATCCCGCCCGCAGGCAGCTGCAGCAGTGGACGGTGATCGACCCGCAGGGACGGCGCACCACCATCACCCTCAGCAACCTTGCCTTCGACCAACAGGTCAATCCGAAGCTGTTCAGGGTGAAGCGCCCCGGTGATGGGCGGAAGCGCCGCAACGTGAAGCAGAACTTCAATGCCGGCCGCCGTTGAGCGGTGCCCCTTCCCGGAACCGCGGAAAAGCCGTCTCCATCTCCGGCATTGCCTTCTTGCGCGGATATAAAGAAAGCTTTATGAATGCCGCGAAACGATGGCGGAGACGGCTCCGCCTGCCCGGTTTTGTTTTCAGCAGCGGGAAAAGCGGCATGCGCAAGGATTATCTGTTCACTTCCGAGTCCGTTTCCGAGGGCCATCCCGACAAGGTGTGCGACCGCATCTCGGACGAGATCGTCGACCTGTTCTTCCGCACTGCCGAGGAAGAGGGATATGACCCGGCGCTGGTGCGGGTGGCGGCGGAAACGCTGGCAACCACCAACAAGGTGGTGGTGGCGGGCGAGGTGCGCGGACCTGCTTCCGTCAATGCCGAGGCAGTGGAACAGCTGGTGCGTGATGCGGTAAAGGACATCGGCTACGAGCAGGAAGGTTTTCACTGGGAAAACCTTTCCTTCGAATACCTGCTGCACGAGCAGTCCGCCGACATCGCGCAAGGGGTGGATGCCGCCGGCAACAAGGATGAAGGCGCGGGTGATCAGGGCATCATGTTCGGCTATGCCTGCACGGAGACGCCGGACCTCATGCCTGCCCCCATCCACTATGCCCACCGCATCCTGCAGCGCCTTGCCTACATGCGCCGCAAGGGGGCAGAGCCGAAGCTGGGACCGGATGCGAAGAGCCAGCTCACCATGCGCTACGAGGACGGCAAGCCGGTGGAGATTACCCAGATCGTCATCTCTCACCAGCACCTGGACGAAAGCCTCACCTCCGATGACGTGCGCGCCATCGTCGAGCCTTACGTGCGCGAGGTGGTGCCGGGCGACTGGCTGACGGAAAACACCGCCTGGCACGTGAACCCCACCGGCAAGTTCTTCATCGGCGGGCCGGATGGCGACTGCGGGCTGACCGGCCGCAAGATCATCGTCGATACCTACGGCGGCGCGGCACCACATGGCGGCGGTGCCTTCTCCGGCAAGGATCCCACCAAGGTGGACCGCTCCGCCGCCTATGCCGCGCGCTACCTGGCCAAGAACGTGGTGGCCGCCGGGCTGGCGGAGAAATGCACCATTCAGCTCTCCTACGCCATTGGCGTGGCCGAGCCGCTGTCGCTGTATGCCGACACGCATGGCACCGGCGAGGTGGACGAGGCAAGGCTCGAGCAGGTGCTGCGCGAGATCATGGACCTGCGCCCGCGCGGCATTCGCGAGCATCTGAAGCTGAACCGGCCCATCTATGCCCGCACTGCCGCCTATGGTCATTTCGGCCGTCCGGCGGAGAAGGATGGCGGCTTCTCGTGGGAGCGCATCGACCTTGCCGACGAGCTGAAGCGGGCGCTGGCCTGACGAGCATTCACCCGCATGCCTTTCCACCGGCATGCCTTTGCGGCGAAACGCCGGAAGCACAGGAATGCGCCGCCTGCAGCAGAGGTGTTGGCCGGCAGCCCTTCAGGAGAGGTGTCTGACATGGCTGGTTTCGGCAGCTTCCTGAAGCGGCTGCTGCAGCGCGAGCGCATCGATTCGGCGCAGGACCTGCAACGCTTCTGGGCAGCGCGCAGCGCCTTCATCGCACAGAAGTGCGTCATCGAATACTGCCGGGCGCGGGCCGGGCTGAACTGGCAGCGCCTGTTCTCCGAGGCCTCGTTCCAGCAGGCCGTGCATGCCGCCAGCTGGCGGGCATGGCGCATCACCCTGCTGGATGTGGCAGAGATGCTCGATGCGACACTGCGCAGCGAAACCGCGGACATGGCAGCACTGCATGGATGGCTGCGGCAGGCAGGTGCGGAGATCATTGCCGAGGAAACCACGCGGCAAACGCTGCCCTCGGTGCTGCCGGCGGATTTCGCCGACCATGCCCGCCAGCGCCTCGATGCCCTGCTGGCGACACTGGCCGAACGCCCGCCAATGCCGGTGAAGGACATTGCACGGGCGCGCACGGCGGAGGTGTTCGCCGCCATTCCCATCCATCCCGACCTCAAGGCACCGGACGAGGACTACATCTTCAACACCCAGCGGGTGTATCTGGTGCGGGCGGCCGATGACCTGGTCAAGCGGGCCGATCTGGCACGGCTGGCGCGGCAACTGGAAGTGAATGGTGCATCGGGACGGGTTCCGGGTCATGCATGAAGCCGATGCATGAAAACCCTTGCCAGCCGCCATGCGCTTCCGATATAAGGGCCGCCGGGGTGGCTGGCGGCATATCCGGTCATCCCCCATGACGGGCCTGGGTAGCTCAGTTGGTAGAGCAGCGGACTGAAAATCCGCGTGTCGGTGGTTCGATTCCGCCCCCAGGCACCATCTCGCCCCTGCCCTTCCGCCCATTGGCCTTGCGCAATTCATCCCGCTTGCCCATTGTGAGACGCGCCGCTTCGTGATACCGGTGCGTGGAAAGCGGGTGATTCCATCAGTTTCCATGCAACCAAGAGGAATGCAAGCCATGGCAGAGAACGAATCCGGCAACGGCCAGGGTGCGGCCACGGAACAGCAGGGCGGCGAGCCGCAACTGGGCATTCTGGCGCAATACCTGAAGGATCTCTCCTTCGAGAACCCCAACGCGCCGCAGTCCATGACCATCCAGGGCCAGCCGCAGATCAACATCAGCGTCAACGTCAATGCCAACCAGATGGGCGATACCGACTACGAGGTTACGCTGGAGCTGGAAGCCCATGCCGAGCACGAGGGGCAGGTGGTGTTTCACGTGGAGCTGGTCTATGCCGGCGTCTTCCGCCTGGTCAACATCCCGGAAGAGATGATGGGCCCGGCAGTGCTCATCGAATGCCCGCGCATGCTGTTCCCCTTCGCCCGGCGCATTCTGGCGGATGCCACGCGCGATGGCGGATTCCCGCCGCTGATGCTCGATCCCATCGACTTCGCCGCCATGTATGCCCAGCGCATGCAGCAGGCGCAGGCCAGCGTCGGCGGCGAGGAGGGGGATCAGCAGGCCAGCTGACCGTTTTCCTCAGGATTCCGGGCAGTCGGCACAAACGACACGCTTTACCCGAAGACGCCACTTCCCGCCACGGAGGTGGCGTCTTTTGCGTGTTTTCATGCGATCGCGCACCCTTTTTCCCGCATTGTAACGCTGCCTGCGTTTGGCAACCTGCGCTGGTTGTGTCATGGTAGCGATTGTCATCCCTGCCGGATGACATGGAGGGAGACCGCACACGGGGGAAACGATGCCGGGGGCGCGCAGCTGCGCTCATGAGGAGCGCGTTCATCCTGTCATCCTTTGTGGCGGGGCGGGGCGGCGATTGTGGCCGTTGTCGCGCCCGGGGCAGGCAAAGCCGTTCCTGCCGCTGGGCGCTGGTGGCGAGAGCCTGTTTCGCCAGACCCTGCGCCGGTTGCGCGGAGAACTCTTCGCTCCGCCGCTGATCGTTGCCGATGATGCCCAGCGCTTCACCCTGCTGAATCAACTCGATGACATCCGGCCCGCACCGCAGACGATACTGCTGGAACCGGTGCCGCGCGATACGGCAGCAGCAGTGCTGGCAGCGGCACTGCACCTGCATGCGCAAGATGCCGATGCATTGATGCTGGTCTGCCCGGCCGATCACGTGATGGCCGATCCTCGCGCCCTTCTCGACGCCATCCGGCAGGCCGTGCCGGCTGCGCGCAAGGGCCGGCTGGTGGCCCTTGGCGTGCCGCCAACGCGGGCGGAAACCGGCTACGGGTACCTGGAACTGGAACAGCCATTGGAACCGGAACAGCCATTGCCCTCCACATCCGGCATGGCGCAGGCAGCGAAAACATCTGCCCACGCTTCCGCTCAGGTCATGACACTGGATCCGCCTGCCCGCACATCAGACGTGCTGGCCGTGCGCCGTTTCATCGAAAAACCCGATGCGGCAACGGCGCAGCGCCTGCTGAAAGGCGGAAGGGTGCTGTGGAATGCCGGCATGTTCCTGTTCTCGGCGCGGGCCGTGATCGAGGCCTTCTCGACCCATGCTGCCGACCTGCTGCCACCCGTGCGCGCGGCATTGGCGCAGGCGCGCATGCTGACGCGGGCGGGCAATGCAGCGGGCATGCTGAAGCTCGATGCAGGCAGCCTGGCACAGGCACGGCGCATCTCCTTCGATCACGCGGTGATGGAGCGTGCCGGCAATGTCTGCGCCGTGGTGCTGCACACTTCGTGGGATGATGTCGGCGACTGGAACGCCGTGTGGCGCATGGCCGGGCACGACGAGAACGGCAATGCCCTGCAAGGCGATGCACTGGCGCTGGACTGCCAGGACTGCCTGCTGCACGCGGCAGGCGGGCAGATGCAGGTGGTGGGGCTGGGACTGCAGGAGCTGGTCATCGCCGCCACGCCACATGCAGTGCTGGTGGCGGATAGAAAGCGCGCACAGGAAGTGCGCACGGTGGCGGCTCTCCTGGCGCAGCGGGAACGGCAGTCGGCACATGCGCACCTGCCGCCGTGCGGCGTGCGCGTGCACCGCCCGTGGGGCTGGTACGAATGCCTTGCGCGCGGGCCGGGTTTTCAGGTGAAGCGGCTGCTGGTGAAGCCGCATGCATCGCTCAGCCTGCAGAGCCACCGCTACCGGGCCGAGCACTGGATCGTGCTCTCGGGCCGCGCACGGGCCACCATTGGCGATGAGGTGGTGGAAGTGGGAGTGAACGAATCGGCATTCGTGCCGGTGGGCGTGCGCCACCGGCTGGCCAACCCGCATGATGCGCCGCTGGTGGTGGTGGAAGTGCAGAGCGGCAGCTACCTGGGCGAGGATGACATCATCCGCCACGACCAGCCCCACGGCCAGCCCGATGACGGCACACCCTGCCGGATTCATGATGCATGACCGGCTGCATCATCCACCATGACATGCGGCCGGAACCTGTTGCTGACGGCCTGATGGCAATCGGCCCGCACAGCCGCTCAATGCACGCTGGCCGGCTCCAGGTCATGCTCCAGTGCGTTGGCCAGCGCCGCGGCGCGGCTGTCGGCAATGGCCAGGGGCTGGCCGTCGGCATGGAAGGCCGCATACAGCCGCACGCCCGGCGGTGCCTCGATGGGCGCGCCGAGGATGCGCATGGCCTCTTCCACCCGAATGGGGCGAATGTAGGCCAGCCGCCCGCCACCCATGCGCGCCAGCTCCAGCGGGCTGACGGTCCTTGCCATCGCCGTGGTTTCCTTCCTGCGCTTGCGTTCGGGCATCGTCCTCTTTCCCGGTTGGCTGTCGTTGGCGGGAAAACCCTTCCCGCATGCTTGCCAGATGGGCATTTTCCGGCCAATTTCAAGGGCGTGCTCCCCTCACCCGATGGAAAGGCGCATCGATGGAACAGGCTCGCAAACCCCACATCCTGCTGCTCGGCTTCGGGTACGTTGCCGGCCATCTCGCAGCACGGCTGCGCGAACGGGGATGGCGCATCACCGCCACCGGGCGCGATGCGGAAACACTGACGCACATCGAAACCACGGGCGGACGCGCCTTTCTCTTCGATGCCGGCAACCCGTTGCCGAAGAAGGCATGGGACGGCATCAGCCACGTGCTCTCCTCCATTCCGCCCGATGATGCCGGCGATCCGGCACTGCGGTGGCTGAGCGATGACCTTGCGGCGCGGGCGCGGCAATTGCAGTGGGTCGGCTATCTTTCCACCGTCGGCGTGTATGGCGACCATGCCGGGGCGTGGGTGGACGAGGAAACACCCTGCCGTCCGGTGAGCGGACGCGGCCAGCGGCGGCGGGCGGCAGAGCAGGCATGGCTGGCACTGCATGCGGCCCATGGCCTGCCGGTGCACATCTTCCGCCTGCCCGGCATCTACGGCCCCGGGCGCAACCCGCTGATCAAGGCACGGCAGGGTGTGCGCAAGGCATTGGTGGTGAAGGAAGGGCAGGTGTTTTCGCGCATTCACGTGGAGGATCTGGCAAGCGCGCTCATCGCCTCCATGAACCGGCCGTATCCGGGGCGCATCTACAACGTGGTGGACGATGAACCGGCCCCGCCGCACGAGGTGGCGCTGTTCGCCCATGAGCTGCTGGGGCTGGAACCGCCACCGCTGAAGCCGTTCGAAGAGGTGGAGATGTCGGAGATGGCGCGTTCCTTCTATGGCGAATCGAAGCGCGTCTCCAATGCCCGGCTGAAGCGCGAACTGGGCTGGCAGCCGCAATTTCCCACCTACCGCGAGGGCCTGCGGGCATTGCTTGCAGCCGATCCCGCCTTGCGTCAGCGTGGCTGATGAAGACGCATGGAAGGCAAAAGGCACTGCCTTGCACAATCCGGAAAGACAGCCCTGCCCGGAGCAGCCCCAAGGTCATTTGTCCGGTGCCAGGATCATCACCATCTGCCGGCCTTCCATCTTCGGGCGCAGCTCCACCTTCACGTCGTCGCCGGCATCATCGAGCACACGCTCCATCAGCGCGCGGCCCAGCTCGGTGTGCGCCAGCTCGCGGCCACGGAAGCGGATGGTTACCTTCACCTTGTCGCCCTTGGAGATGAACTTGCGCAGGTTGCGCATCTTCACCTCGTAGTCATGGGTGTCGATGGTGGGGCGCATCTTCACTTCCTTGACCTCGATGGTCTTCTGCTTCTTGCGCGCCTCCGCTGCCCGCTTCTGGGCCTCGTACTTGTATTTGCCATAGTCGAGGATCTTGCACACCGGCGGCTCGGCGTTGGGCGCAACCTCCACCAGATCCAGCCCCGCCTCCTCGGCCAGGGCCAGCGCCTCTTCCACCGGCATCACGCCACGCTTCTCGCCGTTCTCGTCAATCACCAGGACTTCCCGCGCCCTGATCCTGTCGTTCACCCTCGGCCCGTCATCACGGGGGCGCTGGGTGCTTCTGTGCGGCCTGCGAATGGCTGTATCTCCCTCGACTTGTCCACGGACATGCGGCACCGTTGCCGCCATCTGTTCGGGATGCGGGATCAATCCGCATTGTCCCGCACCGCTCTGGCCATATAGATTCGCAAGGTGTATGGCAAGTCAAGCATGAAACGCGCTCAGATGCGCGAAAAATCGCTGCAAATGCAGAAACAGGAGGAAACATGGACACGCCCATGCCGGAACCGTCCTTCCTGAAAAGCGCCGAGGGAGAGGACATCGCCTGGATCAACGATGGCGCAGCCGCCGACGCGGGCGAGAAATGCGGATTCTTCTGGCTCGGCGGCTTCATGTCCGACATGCGCGGCGGCAAGGCCACCGCCCTGGGCCACCTGGCCGAGCGACGCGGGCGCTCGGCGGTGCGCTTCGACTATTCCGGGCATGGTGCATCTTCCGGCGCGCTGGCCGAGGGCACCATCGGCAAGTGGCTGGGCGAGGCGGAGATGATCTTCCGCGAGGTGGCGAAAGGCCCCCGCGTGCTCATCGGCTCCTCCATGGGCGGCTGGATCGCCCTGCTGCTCTACCGCCGCCTGAAGCAGCAGGCACCTGAAGAGGCAGAGCGCATCAAGGGGCTGGTGCTGCTGGCGCCGGCCGCCGACATGACGGAAGAGCTGATGTGGAAGGAGTTCCCGGAAGCCGCCCGCAAGGAGCTGATGGAGAAGGGCCGCATCGAGATCCCCAGCCAGTATGGTGATGAACCCTACATCATCACCCGCGCGCTGATCGAGGAGGGGCGCAACCACCTGTTGCTGGAAGAAGGGCTTGAAGTTGCCTGCCCGCTGCGCATCCTGCAGGGCGATGCCGATACGGACGTGCCCTGGCAGCATGCGCTGAAGACCTATGAGGCGCTGAAGGGCGAGGACATCACCTTCACCCTCGTCAAGGGTGCCGATCATCGCCTCTCCGACCCCAACAGCCTGATGCTGCTGGGCGAGACGGTGGAATCCCTGTGCGTGCGCGCCGATGCCCGCGCCAGGACCCAGGCCGAAGCCCACCGCATGAACTAGCTTCGCCAGTTTTACGGCGAGTGATGCGGTGAGCGTGGGGGATGGGAGCAAAAACGCTCATGCATTCCATTCGGCGTGATGGTTGACGCCGCTGGCGTTTTCGCCCTATAAGCCCGTCATCAATGGTGCAGGCACTGCCCTTTTCGGGTGGTGCCTGCCTTTCGGTTTTTGTGAACGCCATTCACGAGCAAGACAGGACGAGGACGCCATGCCCAATACCAAGGCGGCAAAGAAGGCCCTGCGCGTGGCGCAGCGGCGCACCATCATCAACAAGGCGCGCAAGTCGCGCGTGCGCACCTTCATCCGCAAGGTGGAGCGGGCGCTGCAGGCCGGTGATCTGGAGGCGGCGAAGGAAGCCTTCCGCGCCGCCCAGCCGGAGATCATGAAGGGCGCGCAGAAGGGCATCATGCACAAGCGCACCGCGGCGCGAAAAATCTCCCGCCTGCATCAGCGCCTGAAGGCGCTGGAAACGGGCGCGGGGGCCTGACGGCGCAAGGATTGTTGCAGGATTTACAAACCGCGCCGGGGCCTCGGCGCGGTTTTCGCTTTTCATCGGGTGGTCGTCGCCACCTTTGCCAGCGGATTGTCGGAGAACAGGCGATGAGCAATCACCTCATGCCCACCTATGCCAGGGCCGATGTCGCATTCGTGCGCGGCGAGGGCGCGCGCCTGTTCGACGAAGCGGGCAACGACTTCATCGATCTGCTGGCCGGCATCGGCGTCATCAGCCTTGGCCACTGCCACCCGCACCT
>JALSGQ010000076.1 GCA_026982665.1 Hyphomicrobiales bacterium
CGCATGTTCGCCCATGAGCATGCAGGCATCAGACCGGACATCATGGCGCTGGCCAAGGGGCTGGGCGGCGGCTTTCCCGTCGGTGCTTGCCTGGCCACGGCAGAAGCGGCGGACGGCATGACGGCGGGCACGCACGGCTCCACCTTCGGCGGCAACCCGCTGGCCATGAGCGTGGTCAACGCCGTGCTGGACGTGATGGAAGAGCCGGATTTCCTGCAGCAGGTGAATGCCACCGCCGGGCATCTCGATGCCGAACTGCGGGCGCTGGCGGCGGCGCACGAAGAGGTCATCACCGCCTTGCGCGGGCGCGGGCTGATGCGCGGGCTGCAATTGCACGAGCGTTTCGCCAATACCGAGCTGGTGGCACTGGCGCGCGAGGAACGGGTGCTGGTGTGCGGCGCCGGGGCCAACGTGGTGCGCCTGCTGCCGCCGCTGACCATCGGCACGGCGGAACTGGACGAGGGCATGGCGCGGCTTGAGCGCGCCGTGGCGCGGCTGCGGGCGGCCTGAACGGCAGGCCCCGCAACAGATCAGGGAGAATGCGAATGCCGCATTTCATCGACATCGCCGATTTCTCGAAGGAAGCGCTGCTGGCCATGCTCAAGGAGGCAAGGCGCCGCAAGGTCGCGCGCGCCGGCTGGCCGAAGGGCCGCGTGGATGCCGATGCGCCGCTCACCGATCACGTGCTGGCGCTGCTGTTCGAAAAGCCCTCCACCCGCACGCGCCTGTCCTTCGACATGGCCATGCGCCAACTGGGCGGTGCCACCGTCATCATGAATGCCGGCGACATGCAACTGGGCCGCGGCGAGAGCATCGAGGACACCGCGCATGTGCTGGGCCGCATGGTGGATGGCGTCATGGCCCGGGTGCACGGGCATGACAAGATCGAGGCGCTGGCCGAGCATGCCGGCATGCCGGTGATCAACGGGCTGACCGACCTCTCCCATCCCTGCCAGATCATGGCCGATCTGCAGACGCTGGAAGAGCACAAGGGCGCATTGGAAGGCCTCACCGTCGCCTGGGTGGGAGACTGCGCCAACGTTACCCGCTCGTGGATCGAGGCCGCGACGCTGCTGGGCATGCATTTTCGCATCGGCGCGCCGGAGGGTTATCGGCCGGAAGAGGACGTGCTCGCCTGGGCGAAAGAAAACGGGGCGGAGGTGTTCATCACCGAGGATGCGGCGGAGGCGGTGCAGGGCGCGGACTGCGTGATGACCGACACCTGGATCTCCATGCACCACAAGGAGGAGGAGAAGGCGAAACGCATCGCCGACCTCAGCCCCTACCAGGTAACGCCGGAGCTGATGGCGCAGGCGAAGGAAGACGCCATCTTCATGCACTGCCTGCCGGCCCATCGCGGCGAGGAAGTGGCGGCGGAGGTCATCGACGGGCCGGCCTCGGTGGTATTCGACGAGGCCGAAAACCGCCTGCACGCGCAGAAGGCCATCCTGCTCCATTGCTTCGGCAAGCTGGGCTGAAACGCCATTTCGCGCTTAGAGCTGCCTGCATTTTTCTTTGGCAAAGACAAGCGCCAATGGCGATTTCTCGCCATTGGCGCTTGTCATGGCATTCTTTGCAGGTGGCGGGCCTTGTCAAGGACGGCCCTTCGGGCCACCGCCGGAGGTGGTCGCAGATCCTTGACAAGGCCCACCACCTGCGACACCCGCCCGCGCACCCGGCTCCCCCTTGCCTGCCTTCGCAATTCGTGCAGAAATGCATTCGGGGGAACGCCAACGAGAACAACCCGCCTGCCGCGCCCCGTCCGGGGCCGGTGCATTTCAATCACATCAGGCAAGGGGAGCATGGGCCATGGCCGATCAGACGAAGTTCCTGCTCGAGGAAGAGCACATCCCGCGCTTCTGGTACAACATCGCCGCCGATCTGCCTGAACCGCTGGCGCCGCCGCTGAACCCGGCCACCGGCGAGCCGCTGGGGCCTGACGCGCTGGCACCCATCTTCCCCATGGCGCTGATCGAGCAGGAGGTCAGCACCGAGCGCGAGATCGAGATCCCCGAACCGGTGCGCGACGCCTACCGGCTGTGGCGGCCCTCGCCGCTGTTTCGCGCGCGGCGGCTGGAGCAGGTGCTCGATACCCCGGCCCGCATCTACTACAAGTACGAGGGTGTTTCTCCGGCCGGTTCGCACAAGCCCAATACCGCCGTGGCGCAGGCCTTCTACAACCGCGAGGCCGGCATCCGCAAGCTCTCCACCGAGACCGGGGCCGGGCAGTGGGGCTCCTCGCTGGCCTTCGCCGGCGCGCTGTTCGGGCTGGAGGTGCTGGTTTACATGGTGAAGGTCTCCTATCACCAGAAGCCCTACCGCCGCACGCTGATGGAGACCTACGGCGCGAAGTGCCTGGCCTCGCCCACCGACACCACCGAGGCGGGCCGCGCCGTGCTGGCCGAGGACCCGGACAGCCCCGGCTCGCTTGGCATCGCCATATCGGAAGCGGTGGAAGTGGCGGCGAAGAACGAGGACACCAAGTATGCCCTGGGCAGCGTGCTGAACCACGTGCTGCTGCACCAGACGGTCATCGGCCAGGAGGCGATGAAACAGATGGAGATGGCCGGTGATTACCCGGACGTGGTCATCGGCTGCGCCGGTGGCGGCTCGAACTTCGCCGGCCTTGCCTTTCCCTTCATCGGCGCGGCCCTGCGCGGCGATGCCCCGAAGGTGCGCGCCGTGGCCGTGGAGCCTGCCGCCTGCCCGACCATGACCAGGGGCACCTATGCTTATGACTTCGGCGACACCCAGCAGCTCACCCCATTGGTGAAGATGCACACGCTGGGCCACACCTTCATGCCGCCGGGCTTTCATGCCGGGGGCCTGCGCTATCACGGCATGGCGCCGCTGGTCTCCCACCTCGTCGAGCTGGGCGAGGTCATGCCCATCGCCGTGCACCAGAACCCCAGCTTCGAGGCCGGCGTCATCTTTGCCCGCGCCGAGGGCATCGTGCCGGCACCGGAGAGCACCCATGCGGTGCGCGCCGCCATCGACGAGGCGCTGGATGCGAAGGATGCGGGCGAGGAGCGTGTCATCCTGTTCAACCTCTCCGGCCACGGCTTCCTCGACCTCTCGGCCTATGCCGACTACCTCTCCGGCAAGCTGGAAGACCGCGACTACGACCCGGCGCTGCTGAAGGAGGCGCTGGAGAAGCTGCCGCAGGTGGGCTGACAGCCGGGGGGCTGGCACAACAGAAACGCAGCGAACAGCCTGCCATCACATGAAAAGGGAGGGATGCAGCGCATGCATGCACGCTGCATCCCTTTTTCCCTTTGACAAGACGCCTGCTTGCTGGTTAGGGATGCGCCAGATGCGCCGCGCGTGAGAGCAAACGCGCGGCAAGAGATCGTTTTCACGAAGCAATGCTTCTTCAGGGAGCCAGCAGTGGTGATCAGCAAGGAATTGGGCACCAAGCGGCTTTGCCCCGCCTGCCACGCGAAGTTCTACGACCTCAACCGCACTCCGGCGAAATGCCCGAAGTGCGAGGAAGAGTTCGTGCCCAAGCCCATCCTGCCGTCGAAGCAGGATCAGGTGGAAGCCGCCACGCAGGGCGAGGCCGCCAAGCCGGAAGAGGTGGCGGTGGTGGATGACGTGGCTCCGGCGGTGGAGGATGTCATCGATGACGTGGCCGATGAGGCCGCCGACGTGCCGGAAGTGCCGCTGGAAGATGCCGACGATGTGGCCGCCGCCCCGGCCGATGACACCCTGCTGGAGGACGACGACACGCCGGTGGACGACATCATTCCCACCAAGATGGACAAGAACGACGAGGAATGACCGCGTCGCTCCTGCCTTCCGGCATGGTGGGAGCATTGGCTTGCCGGACGTTTTGCGTTACATCTGTCGGCATGGCCACCAACCAAGGCACCCGTAGCTCAGCTGGATAGAGCGCTGCCCTCCGAAGGCAGAGGCCGGAGGTTCGAATCCTCCCGGGTGCGCCACACACATGTGTGTGCTTTACTTTCTCACACCAAGGGTGCTTGTGGCCGCCTCTCTCTTCATCCTTGCGC
>JALSGQ010000077.1 GCA_026982665.1 Hyphomicrobiales bacterium
ATAGAGCGCTGCCCTCCGAAGGCAGAGGCCGGAGGTTCGAATCCTCCCGGGTGCGCCACACACATGTGTGTGCTTTACTTTCTCACACCAAGGGTGCTTGTGGCCGCCTCTCTCTTCATCCTTGCGCGCCTGTGCACAAGGAGAAGTGAAGTGCTGGCGTGTGTGCTTTACTTTCTCACACCAAGGGTGCTTGTGGCCGCCTCTCTCTTTATCCTTGCGCGCCTGTGCACAAGGAGAAGTGAAGTGCTGGCGTGTGTGCTTTACTTTCTCACACCAAGGGTGCTTGTGGCCGCCTCTCTTTTCATCCTCTCACGCCCGTGCATGGGGCAAGATGAAACAGCGGTGATCGGCACTTTGCTCGCCTCTCTCGCCAAGGCCGCTTGCAGCTGACTCATTGCCTGCGCTGCAGGGGTATCGGGCCGGCCGGTGATGGCGCGGCACCCTGTTGCGTGCTGGCATCGGCGTTGGCAATGCGATCCCATGTCTGGCCGGAGCCCAGCATCTTGCGCAGATAGGCCATGTTGGCCTCGACCTGGGCTGGCGGCAGTTCATGGCTGGCCACGTAGCGCGCTTCCCTGAAGCGCCCCTGCAGGCCCAGCGCCAGCGCCAGGTTCTGGCGCAGCCGCGCAACGATGGATCCGCGGGCGCTGCCCAGGGCCTGCCGCAGCAGCTGTTCGGCACGGGCGGGATCGCCGGCCAGAATATGGCTCATGGCCAGGTTGTTCATCACCTTCGGATTGCCGGGCGAAAGCTTCAGCGCCAGCTGGTAGTTGCGTCGTGCCTCGTCATGGCGGTTCTGCGCCGCCAGCGCCGAACCCAGGCCGTTGAAGGTGCGCCAGTCGCGCCGGCCTTCCGCCAGCAGGCGGCGGAACTGCTCCTCTGCCTGCACCGGGCGCGAGGCCTTCAGCAGCTCCACGGCATAAAGATGACGGATGTCCTGCCGCCCGGGATTGTATTCCACGAGGGTCTTCAGCACCTCCAGCTGCTGCTGGCGCTGCCCCAGTCCCTTCAGGTTGCGGGCCAGCGGCAGGCCGATGTTCGGATCACCGGGACGCTTCTTCCAGGCCTCCTGCAGCTTCATGGTATCACGCAGCGAGGGCGCTTCACCGGCCTGCGTGATGGAGCCGGTGGTGATGTCGGTGCTGGCGGCCTGTTTCGTCGTCTTGCAGCCCGTCAGGGCCAGGGCGGCCGTCAATACCAGCGCCAGCAGTGGCCAGCGGTGCCTGCCTTCCTGCATCCTGAGCCTCGTGTGCATCCTGGTTGATCCCGGCATGACCCGGCCTCTCCTGATCCGCTTGCGGCTAACGCATGCCCCACTTGCCAGGCAGCTTGGGCCGCGACTGATTCGTTGCTGCTTCACGAGCTTGCAGACAACTCGTCAACAAACTGTTAACCATGCCGGCGTTGACTGGATAACGGGATTCATGCACTTGCACTCGGCCATGCGTTCAGGAACATCCGACATGACCATGGAAGCTATCGAGGACCTGCTGTGCAGCGCTGATGCGGCAGCCATTCCCATCGTGCCGGTGCGCCCGGATGCGGTGCCACAGGTGCTGGAAGCCCTGCCCGCCGCACAGGCCACGTGGGCGCGTGCGCAGGATTTCGCAGGCCGTGCCGGTGAACTGCTGCTGCTGCCTGATGCACGCGGCAATCCGGCGCGGGTGCTGGCGGGGCTGGGGGATGACGAAACGGACACCGCCACCACCGCGCTGCAGGCCGGTGCGCTGGCGCGGCGGCTGCCGGCGGGAGACTACCACCTCGACCTTGCACACGCCGCCGATCTCGATGCCGGACTGATGGTGCTGGGCTGGCTGCTGTCCGCCTATCGTCCCGATCGCGCGTTGTGTCCTGCCAGCTCGCAAGAAGTTGCCGATACGGAAAGGAAGAAGGCCCGCCTGGCACCGCCGCCAGGCGTGGATGTGCCATTGCTCGGGCAACAGGCGGCGGCCATCTGGATGGGGCGGGATCTCGTCAACACGCCGGCCAACCGGCTGGGCCCGGCGGAGCTGGCGGCGCGGGCGCGGGACCTGGCCGAGGCACATGGCGCTGCCTTGCGGGAGATCACGGGAGATGAGCTGGCACGGGACTTTCCGCTGATTCACGCCGTGGGGCGGGGAGCGGAAGAAGCGCGGGCACCGCGGCTCATCGACCTTGCATGGAACGGAGACGATGCAGGCCCGCGCATCACGCTGGTGGGCAAGGGCGTGTGTTTCGACACCGGCGGGCTGGACATCAAGCCGGCATCGGCCATGCGGCTGATGAAGAAGGACATGGGAGGCGCGGCAACGGCACTGGCCTGCGCGCGCATGATCATGGCCAGCGGGCTGCCCGTGCGTTTGCGGGTGCTGATCCCGGCAGTGGAAAACGCCGTCTCCGGCAGGGCTTTCCGCCCCGGCGACGTGTGGCCCTCGCGCGGCGGGCTGAGCGTGGAGATCGGCAATACCGATGCCGAAGGCCGGCTGGTGCTGGCCGATGCCCTGAGCCTGGCCGATGAGGAAAAACCCGACCTGCTGGTGGATTTCGCCACCCTGACCGGCGCGGCAAGGGTGGCGCTGGGGCCTGACCTGCCGCCTGTCTTCTCGCCCGATGAATCCCTGGCCGAACAGGCGCGCAAGACGGGCCGGCGCGTGGCCGACCCGGTGTGGCCGCTGCCGCTTCACCGCCCCTACATGGAAGGGCTGAAGAGCGATGTTGCCGACATCAGCAACATCACCAACGACGGTTTTGCCGGATCCATCACCGCCGCGCTGTTCCTTTCACGTTTCGTGAAACAGGCCCGGCGCTGGCTGCATTTCGACATCTACGGCTGGAACCCGACGGCGCGCCCGGCGCGGCCGAAGGGGGGCGAGGTGCAGGCGGCGCGGCTGGTGTTCCATCTCGTCAGGGAGCTTGCCACGGCATGAGCAACACGGGCAATGACCATCACGTGCAATTGCCACAGGAGCAGGCTGGCGCGCTGCCGCGGCTGCATCATTTCAGCCTCGATCCGTTCTGCCGGCGGGTGCGCCTGACGCTGGCCGAGCTGGGCGTGGCGCACGAACTGGTGGACGAATCACCATGGCTGCAGGAGGAACGGCTGCTGGCGCTCAATCCGGCGGGCGAGGTGCCGGTGTGGGTGGAGCCGGACGGCACGCTGGCTGCCGGCATCTACGCGGTAACGGAGCACATCGAGGAAACGCGCACGGAAGCCGCCACATCGCTGCTGGGCACGCATCCTGCACAGCGGGCGGAGGTGCGGCGGCTGCTGAGCTGGTTCGACGGGCGCTTCTACATGGAAGTGAGCGCACCGGTGCTGATGGAAAAGGGCATCAAGCGCCTGCTGCCGCAAGGGATGGGTGGCGGGGCTCCGGATACCCGTGTCCTGCGCACGGCGGCCGAGCGACTGGCGCAGCACCTGGACCTGATCGGCCGACTGGCAGAGGAGCGTGGCCTGCTGGGCGGGCCGCAACTGACGCTGGCCGACCTTGCGGCGGCGGCACACCTTTCGGTGCTTGAATACCTCGATGCCTTGCGTTTTCACGACAACGAGGCGGCCAAGACATGGTATCAGCGCATCAAGTCGCGCCCGGCCTTCCGGCCGCTGCTGGCGGACAGGGTGAAAAATCTGCCCCCGCCGGCCATTTATGCGGCACTGGACTTTTGACAAGCCGGCCTGTCTGGTGCATCACCGCGCAAGAACCTTGCGCATGGGCGGCGTCTTTGGCTCATGGCGCGCGGGAGGGGGAAATCCGCATGATCTTTCGGGAAGGTGGCGATGGACTGGGACAAGTTGCGCATCTTTCATGAGGTGGCACGGGCCGGCAGCTTCAGCAAGGCGGCAGAAAACCTGGGGCTGACGCAGTCGACGCTGTCGCGCCATATCGCCACGCTGGAGGGCGATCTCAACACGGCGCTGTTTCACCGCCATGCGCGCGGTGTGGTGCTGACGGAAGCGGGCGAAATGCTGTTTCGCGCCACCCACGAGATGGAGCAGCAGCTGGCCAGCGCCCGCACGCAGCTGATGGACGCACGCGAAAAGCCCTCCGGGCCGCTGACCATCACCACCACGGTGGGCCTGGGAACCATCTGGCTGACGCCGCGCATGGAAGAGTTCGTGCGGCTGTATCCGGACATTCGCACCACCCTGCTGCTGGAGGACGAGGAGCTGGATCTTTCGCGGCGGCAGGCCGATGTCGCCATTCGCCTGCGCCAGCCGGTGCAGCCGGATCTCATCCAGCGCAAGCTGTTCACGGTGCACTACCACGTCTATGCCGCTCCCTCCTACATCCAGGAGCATGGCATTCCGCGCACGGTGGAGGAGCTGGATCAGCACCGCATCATCTCCTTCGGCCCGGCACCGGGTTACCTGGCGGCGCTGAACTGGCTGCAGCACGTGGGCCGGCCCAACGACCGGCCGCGCAAGGCGGTGCTGACGGTGAACAACGTCTATGGCCTGACGCGGGCCACCGAAACCGGCATCGGCATCGCCGCCCTGCCCGACTACATCATCGGCCCCGACACGCGGCTGGTGCAGATAGATCTGCCGGACGTGAAGATGCCGACCTTCGACACCTATCTCGTCTATCCGGAAGAGCTGCGCAATTCCAAGCGGGTGAAGGTGTTTCGCGACTTCATCGTGGCGCAGGCGCGCGAGTGGGAATTCTGAGCAGGGCGGCCCCTTTCATGCACGAACACGGCACAGGTGGAGACACGCAGCAGCGGGTGTTGCGCGCCATTCCCTCCCGTGGTCTTGCCGGCACGGTGGCGGTGCCGGGCGACAAGTCGGTATCGCACCGGGCGGTGATGCTGGGCGCGATGGCCATTGGCACCACGCGGGTGAAGGGGCTGCTGGAAGCCGCGGACGTGCTGCGCACGGTGCAGGCCATGGCAGCGCTCGGTGCCTCGCTGGAACGTCATGCCGATGGCACATGGCACATCAGCGGCGTGGGCGTGCGCGGCTGGCGCGAACCTGAGCAGACCATCGACTTCGGCAACTCCGGCACCGGCGTGCGGCTTGCCGCCGGGCTGGTGGCCACCACGCCGGTGAAGGTGATCTTCACCGGTGATGAGTCGCTCTCCAGGCGCCCCATGCAGCGCATCACGCAACCGCTCTCGCTGTTTGGCGCGCGCATCGACACCGCACCCGGCGGCACGCTGCCGATGCGTGTCATCGGTGCCGAAGAGCCGGTGCCGGTGAGCTACACATTGCCCGTGCCCTCCGCCCAGGTGAAATCGGCGGTGCTGCTGGCGGGCCTTGGTGCACCGGGCACCACCACGGTGGTCGAACCCGTTGCCTGTCGTGATCACACCGAGCGCATGCTCAAGGCCTTCGGTGCCGGCATCGAGGAAGAGATGCACGACGGTGCCCGGCACATTCATGTAACCGGCATGCAGGAACTCTCCGCGCAGGAGGTGGAGGTGCCGGGCGATCCCTCATCCGCCGCCTTTCCGCTGGCCGCCGCGCTGCTGTGTGCAGACAGCCGGGTGGTGGTGGAAAACGTGCTGCTGAACCCCACCCGCACGGGGCTGATCGAGACGCTGCACGAGATGGGGGCGGAGATTCGCATCCTCAATCCGCGGCAGTCGGGCGGCGAGATCATCGGTGATCTGGCAGTGGAAACCTCCGAGCTGCGCGGCATCACCGTGCCGGCGCAGCGTGCTCCGGCGATGATCGACGAATATCCTGTCCTTGCCGTGCTGGCGGCGTTTGCGCACGGCACCACGCGCATGGAGGGGCTGGCGGAGCTGCGGGTGAAGGAATGCGACCGCCTGAGCGTTACGGCGCAGGCGCTCAAGGCCTGCGGCGTGGAGGTGAAAACCGGTGAGGACTGGATGGAGGTAACGGGCAGCGGTGGCGCGCCGGTGAAGGGAGGGGCGGTCATCGACAGCCATCATGATCACCGCATTGCCATGAGCTTCCTGGTGCTGGGGCTGGCGGCGCAGGAACCGGTTACGGTGCAGGGCGCGGAGATGATCGCCACCTCGTTTCCCGGCTTCACGCAGCTGATGCGCGCGCTGGGAGCGGAGATCGAGGCGGTGCATGATGCCAATGGCGACGCGGGCAGTTGAATTCGTGAAACCTGTCATTGATCCCCCTTCCCGGAGGGAAAAGGGCCGTTGATCTTTTCCTTCCGGGGAAGGGGACAACCTCGAGGCTGGCCATTCTGCCGCCGTTGTCAAGGATGGCCCGAAGGGCCACCGCCTATGGCGGCTTCGTTCTTGACAGCGGCAACAGGATGGCAAACCCGGACAAGGCCTGATGAACGACCCGAACAGCAAAAAGGACAAGCTCGTCATCGCCATCGACGGGCCGGCGGCTGCCGGCAAGGGCACGCTGGCGCGGCGCATCGCGCAGCATTACGGGCTGCGGTTCCTGGATACCGGGGCGCTGTATCGGGCCGTGGCGCTGGCCATGCTGCAGCAGGGGCTGGACCCCGATGACGCCGAGGCAGCGGCGCAGATGGCGCGCAATCTGGACATCACGCTGCTGGAGGATCCGGCGCTGCGCGAGCTGACCACCGGAGAGGCAGCATCGAAGGTGGCGCGGCACCCGTCGGTGCGCGCCGCACTGCTGGACTTTCAGCGCTGCTTCGCCGCCAATGCCCCCACCGGCGCGGTGCTGGACGGGCGCGACATCGGCACCGTGGTGCTGCCGGAGGCGGACGTGAAGCTGTTCATCACCGCCAGCGCGGAGGTGCGTGCGCGGCGGCGCTGGCTGGAACTGGGAGGCGAGGCTTCCGGCGTGCCCTTCGAGGAAGTCCTGCAGCAGGTGCTGGAGCGCGATGCTCGCGACGCCGAGCGCAGCACCGCGCCGATGAAGCCGGCGGCGGATGCGCACTTGCTGGATACCACGGAATTGGATATAGATGCGGCGTTTCAGGCGGCGCGGCGGATCATCGACGCCCGCCTGAACTCCTGAACCGGGGCACGGCAGGTTGAGCATGGCGCTGATGTCCGCCGGGCATCGGGGCCGGTGTGGCCTGCCGCACGGCCCGGTTTCGTTTTTTGGCGCGATGTGTCTGCCCCCGTGGCGGGCGCATTGCATGGCAGCAACCCGTCCGCTTCCTCCCCTTCACGAGTGCAGGAAACGGACACGAAACGAAGAGAGGGCAACTGCCTGCCCGGGCCGGCGATTGCACGCAACGCCAAGCCGCCGGGCAGGATGACCTGCGGAAACATAGGCCGTGGGCCAACCCCCATTCGTTTGATCAGGCAAGGACAACGCACCCATGAACGAGACACAGAACCCCACCCGTGATGAATTTGCCGCCCTGCTGGAAGAAAGCTTCCTGGCTCACATGCCGAAGGAAGGGCAGGTGGTGAAGGGCCGGGTGATCGGCATCGAGAACGACTTCGCCATCATCGACCTGGGCCTGAAGACGGAAGGCCGCGTGCCGCTGCGCGAGTTCGAGGTGGCCGGCGAGGAAGTGAAGGTGGGCGATGAGGTGGAAGTCTATCTGGAGCGCATCGAGAATGCGCTGGGCGAGGCCGTCATCTCCCGCGACAAGGCGCGGCGCGAGGAAGTGTGGGAGAAGCTGGAAGAGGCCTTCAACAAGGAAGAGCCGGTAACAGGACAGATCTTCGGCCGCGTGAAGGGCGGCTTCACCGTCGATCTCGGCGGCGTGGTGGCCTTCCTGCCCGGCTCGCAGGCCGACATCCGCCCCATTCACGACATCACCCCGCTGCTCAATGTCGATCAGCCGTTCAAGATCCTGAAGATGGATCGCCGCCGCGGCAACGTGGTGGTCTCACGCCGTGCCATCCTGGAGGAGAGCCGTGCGGAGCAGCGCCAGGAGATGCTGGCCAAGCTGGAAGAGGGCCTGGTGGTGGAAGGCGTGGTGAAGAACATCACCGATTACGGTGCCTTCATCGACCTTGGCGGCATCGACGGCCTGCTGCATGTAACCGACATGAGCTGGAAGCGTGTCTCTCATCCTTCCGACATGCTCAGCGTCGGCGATACGGTGCAGGTGAAGGTCATCCGCATCAATCCGGAGACGCAGCGCATCTCGCTGGGCATCAAGCAGCTCTCCGACGACCCGTGGAAGAACGTTACGGAGAAATACACCGTCGGCAGCCGGGTGAAGGGCAAGGTTACCAACATCACCGACTATGGTGCCTTCATCGAGCTGGAGGATGGCGTCGAGGGCCTGGTGCATGTCTCCGAGATGAGCTGGACGAAGCGCAACGTTCATCCCTCGCGCATCCTTTCCGTTGGTGATGAAGTGGAGGTGCAGGTGCTGGACGTGAACCCGGAGCGCCGCCGCATCTCGCTGGGCCTGAAGCAGACCATGGAAAACCCGTGGGAGACCATCGCCGAGAAGTATCCGGTGGGCTCCGAGGTGGAGGGCGAGGTGAAGAACGTTACCGAGTTCGGCATCTTCATCGGCCTGGAAGACGACATCGACGGCATGGTGCACCTCTCCGACATCGACTGGACACGGCCTGGCGAGGAGGCCATCAAGGACTACCAGAAGGGCCAGACGGTGAAGGCCGTGGTGCTGGACGTGAACCCGGAGAAGGAGCGCATCTCGCTGGGCATCAAGCAGCTCTCCGAAGATCCGCTGGCGCAGGCCGGCCTGAAGAAGGGAGCCACGGTAACGGCCGAGGTTACCGCGGTGCAGGAGAACGGCATCGAGGTGAAGATCGCCGGCACCGACATCACCACCTTCATCAAGCGCTCCGACCTGGCCAAGGATCGCGCCGAGCAGCGGCCGGAACGCTTTGCCGAGGGCGAGAAGGTGGATGCCATGGTAACCAGCATCGACCGCTCTTCCGGCAAGGTGTCGCTGTCCATCAAGGCGCTGGAGATCGCCGAGGAGAAGAAGGCGCTGAAGGAGTTCGGCTCCACCGCCGCCGGTGCCTCGCTCGGCGACATCCTGAAGGCGGCGCTGGCCGAGAAGGA
>JALSGQ010000078.1 GCA_026982665.1 Hyphomicrobiales bacterium
CAGCTCATCGGACAAGTAGAAATGCAAGCGGGAGACAGTGGCCATGCATCGCTTCATCAGGCGTCTTGCCATTGGCCGCCGGCGCTGGCGGCGACGGCAGGAGGGAGCGGCAGCAGTAGAGTTCGCACTCGTCGCCCTGCCCTTCTTCTGGGTGTTCATGGGCATCATCGAGCTGGCGATGCTGATGCTGTTCAACAACGGCCTGGAGCATGGCGTGGAAAGCGCAGGCCGTCTCATCCGCACCGGACAGGCACAAACCATGGGCCTGGATGCAGGTGCCTTTCGCACGGAAGTGTGCAAGCGCGTGATGATCAGCAGCAACTGCAGCAGCGGGCTGCTGCTGGACGTGCGGCGTTTCCCTGACTTCGCCAGCATTTCCGGACTGGAAAGTCCGACGTCTGACGGTAGCCAGGACATGACCCTGAATGAGCGGTTCGACCCTGGTGGGCCGCGCGAGGTGGTGGTCGTGCGCACCTATTACGAGTGGAAGTTCTTCACGCCCATGCTTGGAGCGCTGCTGGACAACACGGGACGCAACACGTTCCTGGTGGGAGCGGCCACCACCTTCCGCAACGAACCTTACGCCAATTATTGAAGGAGCCGGAAAGATGACCTGCAGCACCTGGCTTCAGCGCCGTGAAGATGCACGGCACCGCGGCATCATTCGCCGCATGCGGAAACTGTTCATGCGCACCACCCGGCGGCATGTGCGGGATGAACAGGGCGTGGCGGCCATCGAGTTCGCCTTCATCCTGCCCATCCTGCTGATCCTGATGCTGGGGGCGACGGAGTTGTTCCTGATGCACATGGCATCGCGCAAGATGACGCGTGTAACCAGCACGGTGGGCGATCTCATCACCCAGGCCCGGGGCACGCTGACACAGGCCGACATCGAGGGATATTACAAGGCAGCGCGCTACATCATGGGGCAGTTTCCCACCGACAGGCTGGCGGTGTCCGTGCATACCTTCCGCTGGGACAGCAGGAAAAACGAGCCTGTGCTGGATTGGCAACACCATCTGGGAAACTTTGTCTGTCGAAGCGATGAACCGGAGCTCACGCCTGAACAGCGTGCCGCCATGCAGGATGGCAACGACCTGGTGGTTACCACGGGTTGCTATCGTTATCAGGTTACCTTTGGCAGCTTTGCCCTGAGCAGCACCACGGTGGACATGAGCGACGACATCAGCCTGCGGCCACGCCAGCAACTGCGTGTGGAATGCAGTGATTGCAGCTGATGATCCTGCCCTGCCAAAGGCTTGAACGGCAATGACGAACGGTGAAGGCGGTGGCCGGGCCACCGCCTTTCTTCATGAGGCTGCAAGAGATGATCGAGCCTGCGGCCACAAGGCCGCAAGGGCTGTGCCTACAGCTTCGCGCGGGCAAGCCGCAGCGCGTTGCCGATGACGGAAACGGAGGACAGGCTCATGGCCACGGCGGCAACGATGGGCGAGAGCAGAATGCCCAGCACGGGATAGAGCACGCCGGCGGCGATGGGAATGCCCGTGGCGTTGTAGATGACGGCAAAGAACAGGTTCTGGCGGATGTTGCGCAGGGTGGCCTCGGCCAGGTGGCGGGCCTTCACCAGCTTGGCCAGATCACCCTTCAGCAGGGTCAGCCCTGCGCTTTCCACCGCCACCTGCGCGCCGGTGGCCATGGCAATGGCGGCATCGGCCTCGGCCATGGCCGGGGCATCGTTCACGCCATCACCGGCGAAGGCAACGACATGCCCCTGCTGCTTCAACCGCCGCACCAGCGCCTGCTTGTCGGCCGGGGTGCACCTGGCATGCACCTCGTCCACCCCTACCTGGTCGGCAATGGCACGGGCGGTGCGTTCTTCATCGCCAGTGGCCATGATGATGCGCAAGCCAAGCCGGTGCAGCTCGTCCAGGGCCGCCCTGGCGTTCTCCTTCAGCGGATCGGCAATGGCCAGCAGCCCGGCCAGCCTGTTGCCACGCGCAATGAACACCACCGTGTGCCCCTTCGCACGCATGGCGTCGGCCTGCTGTTGCAGTGCTGTGGTATCCACGCCCAGCTCCTGCATCAGCGCCGCATTGCCCAGCGCCACCACTTCGCCCTTCACGCGGGCCGTGGCACCCATGCCGGTGAGCGCGCGGAACCCCTCTGCCGATGGCGGCCTGATGCCGCGTTCTTCGGCGGCACGCAGCACCGCCTCGGCCAGCGGATGGGTGGCCCCGGCTTCCACCGCTGCCGCCTCGGCCAGCAGCCGTTCGGTGGCGGTATCGTCCTGCCGCCCCTTGTCATCAAGGCTGATGATCTCCACCACCTGCGGCTTGCCCTGGGTGATGGTGCCGGTCTTGTCGATGACCAGCACGTCAGCCTCGGCCAGCCGCTGCAGGTGGGCGGCATCGCGCACCAGGATACCCATCTTCGCCCCGCGCCCGGTGGCCACGGTGATGGACATGGGCGTGGCCAGCCCCAACGCGCAGGGACAGGCAATGATGAGCACGGAAATGGCGGCAACAATGGCATAGGCGAAACGCGGTTCGGGCCCGAACAGCATCCACAGGACGAAGGCCGCCACCGCCACCGCCACCACCGCCGGCACGAACCAGCCGGAGAAACGATCGGCCAGCGACTGGATGGGGGCGCGGGAACGACGTGCCTGGCTGACCATCTCGACAATCTGCGCCAGCACCGTGCCGGTGCCCACCCTGCGGGCCTCCATCACGAAGCTGCCCGCCAGGTTGCGGGTGCCGCCCACCACTTCGTCGCCCGGCCCCTTCTCCACCGGAATCGGTTCGCCGGTGAGCAGCGATTCATCGATGCTGGTGCGTCCCTCGACGATAATGCCATCCACCGGCACGTTCTCGTGGGCACGCACCCGCAGCCGGTCGCCGATGGCAACGGCATCCACCGACACGTCCTCTTCCGTTCCATCCTCGCGCAGCCGGTGGGCGATGGGCGGCAGCAGGGAGACGAGCGCGCGAATGGCATCACCGGCCTTGCGCCGGGCACGCATTTCCAGGATCTGCCCCACCAGCACCAGCACGATGATCACCGCCGCAGTCTCGAAATAGATGGGCAGCTCGCCACCTTCACCGCGCAGCCGCTCGGGCAGGAAACCGGGAAACAGCGTGGCAGCGGCAGAGAAGGCATAAGCCGCGCCAACACCTATGCCGATGAGCGTCCACATGTTGTAACTGCGGCGCAGGATGGATTCCCACGCACGGCGAAAGAACGGCAGGGCGGAATAGAGCACCACCGGCGTGGCCAGCAGCAGCTGGATGAAGGCACCGCTGCGCCCTTGCAGCACGTCCGGCAGCGGCAGCCCAAGCAATGGCCCCATGGCCAGCAGCAGCAGTGGCACGGTGAAGACGGTACCGACAACGAGACGGCGAGTGAAGTCCTTCTCCTCGTCATCGGGTTCGGCATCCGCGCTTTCCACCACCGGCTCCAGCGCCATGCCGCAGATGGGGCAGTCTCCGGGCTGATCGGACACCACCTCGGGATGGCAGGCACATACCCATTTCGAGGCCGTAACAGGCTGTGCAGGCTGCAACTCCCGGGCCTTTTCCAGGTAGGCTTGCGGGTTGGCCTGAAAGGCCTGCATGGTCTCTTCCGACGCGAAATAGAGCCGCAAGCCCTCATGCTTCAGGAAATGACGGGCGGCAGCCTTGTCCACCACCGCACCGGAGACAGGGTCGAGCGTGCGCAGGTAGGCACCCGGTGCGGCAATGAACTTCTCCTTGCACTTCGGGTTGCAGAAGCGGATGACGCGGCCTTCGTATTCTATCCACGGCTTGTCCGGGTTGGCAGGATCCACCGTCATGCCGCAGACAGGATCGCGGAAGAACTCTCCCGCATTTGCGTGTTCCGCGGCATGGGCATGGGCTTGCGCGTTGCCGCTGCAGCAGCCTGCGTGTTCCTGCATGTGGACGACCTCCCTGTTCATCATTGCCAATTGCTGCAGATGCCGGGCAGGGCAAATGCCTGATGATGGATATAGGCCGTTCCGCAACATGCACCAACACGCATCGCGGGAAAGTGAAAACGCCACGGCGCAGGCCGTGGCGGGTTTTCACGCTTGCAGAAAGCAGCCTGTTCTTGCGGCTCATTCCCTTGCAACCAGCGTGATCGCTGTCAGCCGGCAGCCCGCTTGTGATGGGAAGTATAGGCAATCTCGGCGTGGTGCTGGCAATAGGGGCCGCCATCCTCGGCGCGGCGGCCACAATAGGCAAAGCCCTCCTCGCCCGGGGTGCCAATGGGCCAGCGGCAGGAACGATGGCCCAGATCCATGATATCCTTCACCAGCCCCGTTTCCTCGTGTGCCACCGTCAGGCTCTGCCTTGCCTGTGGTGCCGGGGCCGGGGCGGCTTCCATCTGCACCGCTACTGCCTGCGCCTGGCGCGCGACAGAAGCCCTGTTGGCGCTGGCCGCAGCAGCTGCAGCACCACGGTTGGATGCACTGCCCTGCTCCGGCTTTTCGCGCTGCTGCCTGTCAGTGGCCTGCTGCGGCTCGTCGCGGCGCGCCGGAGCCTTGCCGCTCTTGCGCAGGCGATGGATCTTGCCGATGACCGCATTGCGGCTGAGGCCATGGCCCAGCTGGCGGGCGATTTCCGAGGCGCTGACCCCTTCCTGCCACAACTGCAGGAGCTGCTGGATCAATTCATCCGTCCACACCGACTGACGGCCCTTGCCCTTTTTCTCCCGTGTTTTTTCCGTGCTCATGATGCCTTGCCCCCTGTTGCTGGCTGGCTGACGATTTTGCCTTGACACACGTCTTCTCCACTTCCGGGCGGAGAATCCCTCATCGCTTCCGCAAATCCGTTACGGATGCGGAATATGCCTTGCCCCGGATGATGGATATCTACATCTCGCGCCTGATGTGCTGAACGCTACAATATCAGGCGCAACTGGCTCAACACACGCTTGGGCGTTTTCCCCAGAAAAGAGGCCCGCCAACGCCAGGCAAGGTTAACGCGGCATTAACGATACGGTCGATGCGGCGCATTGACTCACCCATATTGACACGGATGCGGAACATTCAGGAATCATTGCGAATCACCACCGATGGAAGGATTCGGACAACACCTCATCCGGACGAAAGGCATCCGCCAGATGCCGTGGCAGGCCACGGCGGCCGATGGCAATGAAATCGAACCGCATATCGCAATCGGCATATTGCGGATGCTGCCCCAGCCAGCAGTGTGCGGCGCGCACGATGCGCTGCTGCTGGCGTCGATGCAGGGCTGCAAGCGCCGCCTTTACATCCTGGCGCAGTTTCACCTCGACGAAGGCCAGCACACGGCCACGGCGGGCAATGATGTCGATCTCTCCCGGCGGCGTGCGCACGCGCCGGGCAAGGATGCGCCAGCCCTTCAGCCGCAGCCACCAGCAGGCCAGCGTTTCCGCCCACTGGCCGTGGCGATGCATCTTGTGCCGCGCTGACGGACGTGTCTGCAGCTCCTTTCGCATGACCTGATTTCCTGCTTGCGTGCAGGAGAGGCAATGCCCGTGCCTGCTGCATGGTGATAGTGTTGTCTCGATGCTATCAGTCCGGCGGCTGCTGTGGTATCGGTGAAAATCGTGTTGTGAACAGGTTCCTGCCGGCACCTGGCCGGTTGGCATGGGTGCACGCCTTTGCAGGCAGGCATGCCGATGAAGGTGGTGCCAGAACAGACGGAGCCAAGGCAAAGACGATGACAACGGATACAGGCGTGCATCTGTTCTGCTGCCATGACGGAAAAGGCGATGCTGCCGAAACCCTTGACACCACCACGCTGGGGCACAAGGGAGCACAACTGATCCGCATGCGGCGGCTGGGGCTGCCGGTGCCGCCGGGCTTCGTGCTTGATGCGCAAGTGTGTGCACGCATTGCCGCCGAGGCGTCGCTGCCGGAAGATGTCAGGGCGAGCATCCTTGCCGCGCTGGAAGTGCTGCAGGAGGAAACGGGGCAGGGGTTTGGCGACGGGCGTCAACCGCTGCTGGTTGCACTGCGCGCCGGCCTGCCGAGGCCAATGCCGGGCCTGCTGCCGACGGTGCTCAACATCGGCCTTTCGCCCGAGATCATCGAGCAGGCCGTGAAGCATGGGCAAGACGCTGCCTTTCTGTGGGATTGCTACCGCCGGTTCCTGCGGGATTTCGGCGTGCACGCGGGGGGAATGGCGTTCGAGGACTTCGAGCACCTGCTGGAAGACCACAAGGAAAGCCTGGGGCTTGTTGATGACACCATGCTCGAGGCCGGGCACTGGCAGGAAATCGCGCAACGCCATGCCGCATTCATTCACGAGGAAGCAGCGCTGGAGATCCCTGCCGAGCCGCTGGAACAGCTGTTTTCGATGCTGGTGGCGATGATGCGCGCCTGGGATTCTCCTTCCATGCGCCGGGCGCGAACCGTGCACCAGTTGCCCGATGGCTGGCGGCCGGCCATCGTGGTGCAGGCCATGGTATTCGGCAATCGCAATGAACGTTCCGGTGCCGGGGTAATCATCAGCCGCGATCCGCTCACCGGCCGCAAACCACCAAGCGGCGAATGGCTGGGGCAGGCGCAGGGTGAGGACATCGTTGCCGGCCTGCGCACGCCGTGGCCCATATCGGAAGACGAACGGCGACTGAGCGGGCTTGACGTGCCGTCGCTGGAAACGGCGCTGCCGCAGGCCCACGCGGCGCTGCTGGAAACCGCAGACGTGCTGGAACGGCATTTCCGGCGCGTGCAGAACATCGAGTTCTGCATCGATGACGGACAATTGTGGCTGTTGCAGACCTTCGATGCACGGCTTGGCACCGAAGCCGCGCTGCAGGCGGCGGTGGACATGGTGCGGGAGGGCATCAAGTCGCGCCGGCAGGCCATTTGCGACATCGACCCGCAGCGGCTGGAAAAGCTGCTGCATCCGGTGCTGGAGCGCAGTGGCGGTGCTTCACGGCTGCTGGCGCGGGGCCTGGGCGCATCGCCGGGCGCAGCCAGCGGCGAAGTCGTTACGGATGCGGAAGAGGCCATGCGCCTGGCCGCTGCCGGGCGTTCGGTGATCCTGGTGCGGCCGGAAACCACGCCGGAAGACATTCCGGCCATGCACCAGGTGCGCGGCGTGCTTACCGCGCGCGGCGGCATGACCTCGCATGCCGCGGTCATTGCGCGGGGGCTGGGCATTCCGTGCGTGGCCGGGGTCGGGACCATGGAGATCGAGGCCGGGGCCGGGCGGCTGCGCATCGGCAAGGCGGAGGTGCGGGCCAACGAGTGGATCACCATTGATGGTGCCAGCGGCGAGGTGTTCCGCGGGCGCATGCCCACGCGTCAGCCGCAACTGCCGGAAAGCTTTCACACCCTGCTGCAATGGGCCGATGAATTGCGCCGCATTGCCGTGCGGGCCAATGCCGACACCCCGCGCGATGCCGAGGCCGCCCTTGCCTTTGGTGCGGAAGGCATCGGGCTTTGCCGCTCCGAGCACATGTTCTTCGGCAGCGAGCGGCTGGAGCTGTTGCAGGAGCTGATCCTGGCGGAGAGCGATGCACAGCGGCAGCGGGTGCTGGCACAACTGGTGCAGACCCATGGCGAGGACTTCCTGCAGCTGTTCGCGGTGATGGCCGGCAAGCCGGTATGCGTGCGGCTGCTGGATCCGCCGGTGCATGAATTCCTGCCGCGCAGCGCGGTGGAGCTGGAACCCCTGGCCGGAAAACTGGGCACGACCGTGGAGCACCTGCAGGCGCGCGTGGATTCCTTGCGCGAATACAACCCGATGCTGGGGCACCGCGGGGTGCGGCTCATCATCACCCTGCCCGGTCTGCTGCAGATGCAGGTGCGTGCCATGCTGCAGGCCATGCACACGCTGGCCTTGCGCAGGCAGGCACCATCGAGGCTTGAGATCATGGTGCCGTTCATCATGAGCGCCAGCGAAATGGCCCGCATGCGCCAGCAGATCCTCGACATTGCCCAGACGCTGCAGAATGAACTGGGGCAATTGCCGCCGTTTCACATCGGCTGCATGATCGAGCTGCCCTCGGCCTGCCTGAAGGCAGACGAGATCGCCCGGCATGCCGATTTCCTTTCCTTCGGCACCAATGACCTGACGCAAACCGTGCTGGGGCTTTCGCGCGACGATTCCGGGCGCTTCCTGCATGCCTACCTGCGCGAGGGGCTGCTGGAAGACGATCCCTTCGTTACGCTGGAGCGCCAGTCGGTGCTGCCGTTCATCGGCATGGCGACAGAACGCGGGCGCACCGGCAACGAGGCGGTGGAAATCGGTGCCTGCGGCGAGCAGGCGGGAGAGCCACGCTCCATCCGCCTGCTGGCGGCAGCGGGGCTGGACTACATCTCCTGCTCGCCCTTTCGCCTGCCCATTGCCCGGCTGGCGGCAGCACAGGCGACAGCGTGCGAAAATGAAGATCAGGCCATCGATTCGGATATGGAATGAAGTGTGGCTGAGAACGGCGCTGACGGGGCAGTGTGCCCGTCAGCGCCTGATCGTCATTCTTGCTGCTTCCGTGTGATTGTCAAGGACGGCTCTTCGGGCCGCTGCCGAAGGCGGTCGAAGATCCTTGACAATCACACGGAAGCTCTCAGCATCGACAAGAAGCGCCAATGGCGGGAATTCGTCATTGGCGCTTCTCTCAGCCAGATCCACGAAAGCAGCAACCCCGTCAGTCGTCCATTTTCAGCGCCTTGATGAAGGCATCCTGCGGGATGTTCACCTTGCCGAACTGGCGCAGCTTCTTCTTGCCTTCCTTCTGCTTCTCCAGCAGCTTGCGCTTGCGGCTGACGTCGCCGCCGTAGCACTTTGCGGTTACGTCCTTGCGCAGCGCGCCGATGGTCTCGCGCGCAATGATCTTGCCGCCGATGGCCGCCTGGATGGGGATCTTGAACAGGTGGCGCGGGATCAGATCCTTCAGTTTCTCGCACATGGCGCGCCCGCGGGCCTGCGCGCGCTCGCGATGCACGATGACGGAAAGCGCATCCACCGGCTCGCCATTGACCAGGATCTGCATCTTCACCAGGTCGCCTTCGCGATAGCCGATGGGCTCGTAGTCGAAGCTGGCATAGCCACGGGTTACCGACTTCAGCCGGTCGTAGAAGTCGAACACCACCTCGTTCAGCGGCAGCTCATAGACCACCATGGCGCGGCTGCCGGCATAGGTCAGGTCCTGCTGGATGCCGCGGCGATCCTGGCACAGCTTCAGCACGTCGCCGAGGTATTCGTCCGGCACCAGGATGGTGGCCTTGATCCACGGCTCCTCGATGCGGTCGATCTTCACCGGCTCGGGCATGTCGGCGGGGTTGTGCAGCTCCAGCATCGTGCCGTCGGTGAGGTGCACGTGATAGACCACCGACGGCGCGGTGGTGATGATCTCGATGCCGAACTCGCGCTCGATGCGCTCGCGGATGATCTCCAGGTGCAGAAGCCCCAGGAAGCCGCAGCGAAAGCCGAAGCCCAGTGCGGCGGAGGTCTCCATCTCGAACTCGAAGCTGGCGTCGTTGAGCCGGAGCTTGGCCATGGCCTCGCGCAGGTCCTCGAACTCCGCCGAATCGACGGGGAAGAAGCCGGCAAACACCACCGGCTGCGCCGGCTTGAAGCCGGGCAGGGGCTCCTCGGTAGGCCGTTTCGCCTCCGTGATGGTATCGCCGACGCGGGTATCGGCCACCTCCTTGATGGCGGCGGTGATGAAGCCGATCTCGCCGGGGCCGAGGCTTTCCACCGTCTCCTTCTTCGGGGTGAAGATGCCCACCCGGTCGATGACGTATTCCGCGCCCGATGACATCAGGCGGATCTTCTGGCCCTTCTTCACCCGGCCATCGAACACCCGCACCAGCACCACGACGCCAAGGTAGGGATCATACCAGGAATCCACCAGCAGTGCCTTCAGCGGCGCGTCCGGATCTCCTTCAGGGGCGGGCAGGCGGTTGACGATGGCTTCCAATACCTCCTCGATGCCCTGCCCGGTCTTGGCCGAGACCTCGATGGCATCCGAAGCATCCAGGCCAATGACCTCCTCGATCTGCGCCCGCACCCGGTCAGGCTCTGCCGCCGGCAGGTCGATCTTGTTGAGCACGGGGATGATCTCGTGATCGTTGTCGATGGCCTGATAGACGTTGGCCAGTGTCTGCGCCTCCACCCCTTGCGAGGCATCCACCACCAGCAGCGAGCCTTCCACCGCGGAGAGCGAGCGGGAGACCTCGTAGGCGAAGTCCACGTGCCCCGGGGTGTCGATGAGGTTGAGCACGTAGCGCTGTCCATCGCGCGCGGTGTATTCCAGCCGCACCGTCTGCGCCTTGATGGTGATGCCGCGCTCGCGCTCCAGCTCCATGTTGTCGAGCACCTGCTCCTGCATCTCGCGCTCGGACAGCCCGCCGCAGACCTGGATCAGCCGGTCGGCCAGTGTCGACTTGCCGTGGTCGATGTGGGCGATGATGGAGAAGTTGCGTATGTTTCGTTGCTCTGTCATGCTTGCGGCCAATGACACGGCCCGAGGCCGGCGTCAAGCTGCCACCGGCGGGGAGAGCGGTGGTTTTCACGTGAAACCCCGGGCATGCCCGGCCAGATCAGGGAAACCACTTCAATGGCACTGCCACGAATCACCGCGAGGAAGAAATTCTCCGAGCTCAGCGAGCAGGAAATCCTGGCGCTGGCCATCGCCGGCGAGGAGGATGATGCGCGCATCTACATGTCCATCGCCAACCGACTGGCGGAAAACTACCCGCATTCGGCGCGGGTGTTCATGGAGATGGCGGAGGAGGAGCTTGAGCACAAGCAGCGGCTGGAGACGCTGTATCGCAAGAAGTTCGGCGACATCATCCCCCTCATCCGCAAGGAGGACGTGGCCGGTTTCGTGCGCCATTCCCCGCAGTGGCTGCTGCCGGACTTCGACATCGAGAAGGCGCGGCGGCTGGCGCTGGTGATGGAGCTTGAGACCTACCGCTTCTACAGGCGTGCAGCGGAGCGGGCGAAGGACGAGAACGTGCGCGAGCTGCTGCAATGGCTGGCGGAGCAGGAGAAACACCACGAATCGCTGGCGGCGAAGCTGGAGCTTCAGCACGTGGATGCCGATGCGCGGCTGGAAGAACAGGAGGCGGCACGGCGGTTGTTCGCGCTGCAGGTGGTGCAGCCCGGGCTGATGGGGCTGATGGATGGCGCGGTGTCTTCCGTGGCACCGATCTTCGCCGCGGCGCTGGCCACCCAGGATTCGTGGCAGACCTTCCTCGTCGGTGCGGCAATGTCGGTGGGGTCGGGCATCTCCATGGGGCTGGCCGAGGCGATGAGCGACGATGGCGAGCTGACGGGGCGCGGGCACCCGATGATCCGCGGGCTGGCGTCGGGCATCATGACCACGCTGGGGGGGCTGGGCTTCACCTGGCCGTTTCTCATCGCCGACTTCTGGACGGCCTTCAAGGTGGCCATCGTCATGGTCGTCATCGAGCTGATCCTGATTGCCTGGATCCGCTACCGCTTCATGGACACGCCATTCTCCCGCGCCTTCGTGCAGATCGTGGTGGGTGGTTTCATCGTGCTGCTGGTGGGGCTGTTCATAGGCGGGGCGTAACGGTTGCGCCTTCCCACGCCATGCACCTTGACCATGCGCACTACCCTATTTAGGGTGCATGGCGAATGGCGGGCCTGCACTGCCACGGGATCACGGGATGATTTGCACGCCTTTTCAGGAGATGGGACATGGTCGATCACGTTACCGATGCGGATTTCGAGGAGAAGGTGCTGAAGTCCGATGTGCCGGTGCTGGTTGATTTCTGGGCGGAGTGGTGCGCACCGTGCCGCATGATCGCCCCGGTGCTGGACGAGATCGCCAGCGAAATGGATGGCCGGCTGAAGGTCGTCAAGCTGAACGTGGACGAAAACCCCAATGCCCCGGCACAGTATGGCGTGCGCGGCATTCCCACCCTGCTGCTGGTGAAGGACGGGCAGGTGGTGGCGCAGCAGACCGGCGCGGCACCGAAGAATTCGCTGGTGGCGTGGATCAACAACGCTCTGGGCGTTTCCTGAAACGTCCCCTGATTGTCGCAATCTGCCACCTGGCGTATCAGCGCCGCTGCTCCGGCGCGTGATGATGGTGGCCTTTTTCGCCATTGTCGCGACGCGGCAGTGCCTGCATGAAGGGAACTTCATGCAGGTTGTCTCCCTTTTGCCCGGAAGGCATGGTATGAGGAATGACAAGGGAATGGTTGCGAACGGCTGGTCTTTCGGTGATCCGGAGCAACCCCTTTTCGTGATGGCGTGATGACGGCGTGCCGCAAAGGCGCGTGCCTGGCTGAACAGCGCGGGAGCTGGCCGAGATGAACAACACGGTGTTCGATCCGTTCAACATCATTCTGCTGGTGGTGGCCATCATCGTGGCGTGGAAGCTGCGCTCGGTACTGGGCACGCGCACGGGGCACGAAAAACGCATCGACCTGCCGCTGCCCGGGCAGGCGGATGCTCCCGCACCGGCACAAAGGCGTGCGGATGAAGCCGCGACCGGCGCAGATGAAGACGACGAGGTGCGCTACGGATTGCCGGAAGAACAGAAGCCGGTATGGGAGGGCGTGGCGGAAGAGAACAGCCTGCTGGCGCGCATGCTTCAGCGCTTCCGCGAGGTCGATCCCGCCTTCGACGCCCGCCAGTTCCTGGAAGGGGCGAAGATGGCCTACGAGATGATCGTTACCGCCTTCGCCGAAGGAGACAAGAAGACGTTGAAGCCGCTGCTGGATGCGGAGGTGTTCGAGCGTTTCTCTGCCGTTATCGACGAACGCCGCCAGCAAGGCCTGACACAGGAGCTGGAATTCGTCGGCCTGGATGATGCGAAGCTGGTGAAGGCGGCGCTGGATGGCAAGGTGGGGCAGCTTACCGTGCAGTTCACCTCCAAGGTCATCACCGCGGTGCGCGATGCCGAAGGCAACGTGGTGCAGGGCAACCCGGAGAAGCTGACAACGGTGAAGGACGTGTGGACGTTCGAGCGCGACCTCACCTCGAGGGATCCCAACTGGCGGCTGGTGTCCACCGAGGCCCCGGCCTGATACCGCCAGCCACGGCTGATCCCACCCTGATGCCGTGCTGGCAGAGCTGACATTGCATGAAAACACCCTGCTCCGGCCCGATTTCAGTGGCTGTCCCGGACAGGGCTGTTTTTACGCAGGACTGTAGCTGTCAGGAATACTTCATCGCCGTGTTGACGGGTAGGGATGGCGAAAAATCGCCAATGGCGCCCCCTTGGCCAATCTTCATTAAAATGGCAAAATTACAAATGGTTGCAGTGTAAACTGTCAGGGTATCCAGGACAGCCCCGACGGGTATAGGCGGTTCATGGCCGCCAGTCGTAGAGCCAGGCCATGCGCTGCAGGTCGCGCGCAGGGGTGGAAGCGCGCAGCACGGCGTCGCGGGCCAGTGCCAGCGGCGCGGGGGCATGGTAGATGTGCCCCATGCGCCGCGCCGCACGCACCACCCGGGTGGTGCGCGGGCGACGCTCGCGCTCATAGGCGGCGAAGGCCTGTGCAGGCTCGGCATGCATGGCCAGGTGGCGCATCAGCACCACGGCATCTTCCAGCGCCATCACCGCGCCGGAAGCGAGATAGGGCAGCATGGGATGGGCCGCATCGCCGATGAGCGTTACATTGCCGCGGCTCCAGCGTGGTGCCGGCGGGCGATCGACTCCGGCCCAGCACATCCACTGGCGCGGGACCTCCAGCACCGTGTGCAGTTCATCGCAAACATTGGAGAAGACGCGATGCAGGGCAGAGGCATCGGTCTTGCGGCCCCAGGCTTCATCGATGGAAGGCATCTTCTGGTTGATGGCGGCGATGATGTTGAACGCCTGCCCGCCCTTCACCGGATAATGCACTACATGGCCACCGGGGTGCAGCCACAGCTGCACCGTTTGCATGTCGACGGTTGACGGCACCTCATCACGCGGCACCAGGGCGCGATAGAGCACATGGCCATTGGGGCGCGGCGGCTGTTCGCCCAGCAGCCGCGCACGCACGCGCGAGAAGATGCCATCGGCACCGATGAGGGCATCGGCACCGCGTTCCTCGCCATCCTGCAGGGAAACGACGACCCGTCCCTGCTGCTGGTGCCAGTCCATGACCATGCGGTCGGTGTGCAGGGTTATGGCGGATTCCTGTTCGGCAGCTGCCAGCAGGGCGGCCAGCAGATCGGCCCGGTGCACCACCTGGTAGGTGGTGCGAAAACGGCGGCGAAAGGGCTCATCCAGCGGCAGCTCGGAAAGCACCGTGCCGCTGGCGGCGCGGCGAATGCGGATGGCGCGGGGGTGCACCACGTGATGCTGCAACCATTGCCACGCACCCAGCTCCTCCAGCGCGCGGCGGCCATTGGGGCCGATCTGAATGCCCGCACCCAGCTCGCTGAACACCGCCTGGCGTTCCAGCACGCACACCTGATGCCCGGCGCGTGCCGCGCCAATGGCCGCCGCCAGCCCGGCAATGCCACCGCCCGCTATCAGCAGTTCGGCCATGCTTTGCTCATCCGTCGTTCTTTGCCGCCGCCAAGGGCAGGCATCCCCGGCATCCACCGCCGGGGTTCATCAGCCCGCATCGCCAGCCACCGTTGCAGAAATCATCCGCTTGTGCAACGCGCGCAACCTCTCCTGCGCATGCCGTGGCCTGCCCTTTCCGTGCTGCTGCCACATCCCTTCCTGCCCTGCCCGGGCATCATCACGGGCACGGCTTGCCGGCCGGCCACGGGGCTTCCGGTGCCGGTTCCAGCCCGCCCATGCGACAGACCTCGCGCCATTCCTCTTCCGTTACCGGCTGCACGGAAAGCCGCGAGTTGTTGACCAGCACCATATCCGCCAGCTTCGGGTTTTCCTTGATCTCGCTCAAGGACACCGGCCTTGGCATGTCGCACAGCGCCTCCACGTCCACGCATTCCCAGCGTGGATCATCGGCCGTGGAATCAGGATGCGCCGGCACCGCCACCCGCACGATGCCCACCACCTTCTTCTCCTTCACCGAGTGATAGAAGAAGCCAAGATCCCCCACCTGCATCTGCCGCATGTTGTTGCGCGCCTGATAGTTGCGCACGCCGTCCCACTCGGCCGGGCCCTCGTGGTTTTTCTGATCTTCCCAGCTCCAGGTCTGGGGCTCGGACTTGAACAGCCAGTAAGCCATGTCTTGCTGCACCTCCCTTCTCCGATCACCTGCCGGCGCAAGGTGAGCGCCTTGCGCCCTTTCTTCTGGCTGACACCCGCCAGCGGTCTTGGCAATAAAGTTTTTCTTTTGACTTACGAAAATTTCACAAAATCAAGAGCGATTCCGGATTGCAAATCCCCCTGCCCCGTCCTATGTTGTCATCAGCAGCCGTTGTCATCCCTTACGGGCCAATGCCCCCCGCTTCTATCCCCCTTGGCCCCGACAACGGCCATCACGCCGGTGTCCCCTCCCGGCGTAAGGCGCTTCAAGAGCGCATCACTGGGCACCCGGATCCCCGACCGGGTGCCCTTTTCATTGACCGGCCCGATTTTCCCCGGGAACGATTCTCGCTGGCCGGCGGTCTCTTTCCGATGACGGAAACCATGCAGGCATGTTGGACGTTGCATCCGCCGCCGTGATGCGGCAGGAAGTATTCGTGAACCCGTCGGAAATCCTCCATGACAGAGCAAAGCGAGGCTCTCATGCGCCAGGCCAGCGTCAGCCGCAACACCAAAGAGACGCAGATCAGCGTTTCCGTCAACATCGACGGCAGCGGCAACAGCCGCATCGAGACCGGCATCGGCTTTCTCGACCACATGCTGGAGCAGATTGCCCGGCACGGCCTGATGGACCTCGAGATCAGCGCCAGGGGTGATTTGCACATCGATGCGCATCACACCACCGAGGATGTGGGCATCACGCTGGGGCAGGCCTTTCGCCAGGCACTGGGCGAGAAGAAGGGCATCGTGCGCTATGCCGATGCAACCATTCCGCTGGACGAGGCGCTCACCAGGGTGGTGGTGGACATCTCCGGGCGGCCGTGGCTGGTGTGGAAGGTGGATTTCCCGACCGAGAAGATCGGCACCTTCGACACCGAGCTGGTGCACGAGTTCTTCTACGCCTTCGCCGTGAACGCCGGCATCACGCTGCACGTGGAGAACCTCTACGGGCGCAATTCCCATCACATCGCCGAGACCTGCTTCAAGGCGCTGGCCCGCGCGCTGCGGGCGGCAGCAGCCATCGATCCGCGCATGGGCGATACGGTGCCCTCCACCAAGGGCAGCCTGTGAAGGGTGTTGCTGCCGCGGGCAACCCCGGTGGCATGAAACTGTTGCGGAACGGTTCCGGCGGCATTTCCACATCGGCAATGGGCCTGGAGGAAGAGGCTGGCATGGACACTTTCATCATCCTGTGCAGGAAACAGCCGGCGGCTGATGGCGATGCCGGAGCCTGTGCCGATTTCATCGTGTTGCGCGACGGCTTCTCGTGGCTTGCCTTCCTCTTCGGCCCGCTGTGGCTGCTGTATCATCGCATGTGGGTGGAAGCTGCCGTCTTTACCACCATGTGGCTGGCGATGATGCTGCTGCCACCGATGACGGGAACGGTGGGCAGCCTGCTGCTGTCCGTGCTGCTGGGGCTGGAGGGCAACATGCTGCGGCAGCGGGCGTTGCTGCGGCGCGGCCATGTGCAGCGCGGCGTGCTGGTGGCGCATGATGCGCAGGAGGCGCTGGCGCTTGTCCTGCAACAGCCGGCATCACCACCGGGCGAGGCTGTCCGCACTGCCTGAGCGGTTTTCCTGCGTCATGGTGGCAGTTGCCGGCGTGTGATCTCACGGGACGGCCTTGACAGCGCGGCGATGCTGCTGCTTGGCAGGGAGGTGGGCCAGCCAGCGGCTTTCATTACTGGGGATGAGGGATTTCATGCGCATCAGCATTGTCGATTACGGTTCGGGAAACCTGCGTTCTGCGCAGAAGGCCTTTCAGCATGCCGCCGCGCAGGCCGGCATCGATGCCGAGGTGGTGCTGGCCAACACGGCGGAGCAGGTGCTGAAGGCCGACCGGCTGGTGCTGCCCGGCGTGGGCGCGTTTGGCGACTGCATTGCCGGCATCAGGGCCATTGACGGCATGGAAGATGCGCTGGAGGAAGTGGCGCTGTTGCGTGCGCGGCCGTTTCTCGGCATCTGCGTGGGCATGCAGCTGATGGCCACCCGCGGGCTGGAGCATGGCGTGCATCGGGGGCTTGGGTGGATTCCCGGCGATGTGGCTCCCATCACGCCGCCGGACAACACGCTGAAGGTGCCGCACATGGGCTGGAACGAGCTGCTGCCGGTGTTTCCGCATCCGGTGCTGGCACCGTTGATGCAGGGGGCAATGGGCACGGATGCCTATTTCGTGCATTCCTACCACTACGTGCCGGCGGACAGCCGCCATGTGCTGGCGGTTACCGACTATGGCGCGCCGCTGACGGCGGTGGTGGGGCGCGACAACCTGCTGGGGTTCCAGTTTCACCCGGAGAAGAGCCAGCAACTGGGGCTGGCGTTGATCGAGGCTTTCCTGCAGTGGAAACCGTGAACGGAAAGCCGGGAATGTGCCGCTCGCGCTTCTCGGCCGCCATTCATTGAATGATGAAACTGCATGGGGTTGCAAAAGTGAAAATGACTGCCTGATTGTCCTGGTTGTCTTGATTGTCCAGGACAGTCCTCGGGCACGAAAAGAGAGTTCTGCGATGATCCTGTTTCCCGCCATAGACCTGAAGGATGGCCAGTGCGTGCGGCTGGAGCTGGGAGAAATGCAGCGCGCCACGGTATTCAATGATGACCCGGCGGCACAGGCGCGGGCCTTCGAGGAAGCAGGCTTCGAGTGGCTGCATCTGGTGGATCTGAACGGTGCTTTCGCCGGCAGGCCGGTGAATGCGGATGCGGTACGCGCCATCCTCGATGCCGTCTCGCTGCCGGTGCAGCTGGGCGGCGGCATTCGCGACATGGCCACCATCGAGCACTGGCTGGACCAGGGGGTGCGTCGTGTCATCCTCGGCACCGTGGCGGTGCGTGATCCGGAGCTGGTGCGGCAGGCCTGCCGGGCCTTCGAAGGACGCATTGCAGTGGGCATCGATGCCAAGGGTGGCAAGGTGGCGGTGCAGGGCTGGGCCGAGACTTCCGACCTTGACGTCATCGAGCTGGCGAAGCGTTTCGAGGATGCCGGGGTGGCGGTCATCATCCATACCGACATCGACCGCGACGGCGTGCTGAAGGGACTGAACATCGACGCCACCCTGCAGCTTGCCAATGCCATCTCCATTCCCGTCATTGCCTCCGGCGGCCTGGCCGGGATGGAAGACATCGAACGCCTGCTTGAGCCTGACTGCGCCATCCTGGAAGGAGCAATCTCGGGCCGTGCGCTCTATGATGGCAGGCTTGATGCCGCCGCTGCCCTTGCCCGCATCCGCGAGGCCCGGCAACAGGCCGGCTGATGCCACGGGCAAGTTTCATGCGTCATTGAATGCAGGCCTAAGAGCACTCGTGGTGGTTTTCCGGCATTGATGCCTGTTTCATGTCGGGACTGTCCTGGACAACCTGACAGTTTCACTGCAACTATTTGTAATTTTGCCATTCTAATGAGTGTTGACCAAGAGAAGCGCCAATGGCGATTTTTCGCCATTGGCGCTTCATGTTTTCCGCCCGCTCCATGAACTTCCGGCACTTCCGGTTCCATTTCACCATTTGCGTTTCATCGTTACCGCTGTCTGTCCCCGGCAACCGCACCGGAATGGTTGAAAATCGCTTAGGTGGCTGTGGACAACGGTGGGGAAGAGTGGAACAGCCGCACGCTGCAGCCCTGCGGATTTGCCGACCCTGCGCATGCCATCCCCAATCCATGCCCTGTGGCGAAACCGATTGTGATATGCGGGGAGAAAGGGAAAGGATGTGGAACAGTTCTTCGTGAAGCTGTTGACGGCGGCATGCGGGGGATGTCCGTGAAACACCTCAAGCACCTGATTCAGCAGTGCTTGCAGGGTTGCATGCCGGCATTGCCGGGCTGTCATTTGGCAGGCGGTGCAAAGTGTGGGAAAAGGAAGGAACTGTGCAATGGCGGGATTTTCCCCGCATTGCCTGTGCCATACAACAAACATCAAGAATATTTCCGAAATGTTGCCAGAGAGGGGAGTGCGCATGAACACCCACGCACGGCAGGCACTGATGGAGGTGCTGGAAGGCAGACAACCGTGGCGACGGCCGGTGTGGTTCATGCGCCAGGCCGGGCGTTACCTCGATGAATATCGAGCCACCCGGGCCGAAGCCGGCAGCTTCCTGGACCTGTGCTACAATTCGGAGCTGGCGGCGGAGGTAACCCTGCAGCCCATTCGCCGTTTTGATGTGGATGCCGCCATCCTGTTTGCCGACATCCTGCTGCTGCCGCAGGTGATGGGGGTGGGATTGCGCTTCGAGGCCGGCGAAGGGCCGAAGCTGGAGCCGGTGCGCAGCGAGCAGGCGGCACTGGCCTTGCGCGGGGCGGAAGCGGCGGAAGATCTCTCGGCCATCTATGAGACCGTGCGGCTGCTGCGGGCGGAGCTGCCCGCGCACGTGGCGCTCATCGGCTTTTGCGGTGCCCCGTGGACGGTGGCCACCTACATGGTGGAAGGGGGCGGCTCGCCGGAACGGCTGCGCACCCGCATGGCGGCGATGCGGAATGCGCCGTGGCTCGACATCATCATCGAGCGGCTGGTGGAGGCTTCTGCCGCCTACCTTGCGGCACAGGTGGCGGCCGGTGCGCAGGTGGTGCAGATCTTCGATACCTGGGCTGGTGATCTGCCCGATGGCTTGCGCGAGAAATACGTGTTTGCGCCGGTGCGGCGCATCATCGAACGGCTGCGGGAGCTGGGCGCGGATGTGCCGGTGATCGGCTTTGCGCGCGGCATTGGTGCGGCACAGCCGGCATTTGCGCAGGCCACGGGAGTGGCGGCGGTGGGGTGCGAGGCCTCGATGCCGGTGGATTACATGAAGGATGTGCTGGCGCGTGAGGTGGTGGTGCAGGGCAATCTCGACCCGCTGGCGGTGATTGCCGGTGGGGCGGTGCTGGAAGAAGGGGTGCAGCGGCTGCTGCGGCTGCCGAAGCAGCGGCACATCTTCAACCTGGGGCATGGTTTTCGTCCGGAAACGCCGGTGGAGAACGTGGAGCGGATGATGGCGCTGATCCGCGCCGAAGACGAACGGCAGCCTGAACGGCTGGCAGCAACGGAGTGAGAGGCATGCAGGGGCTGACGGAATTGCTGGCGGGCTGGCATGACTGGCTGCGGGCGTTGCACATCATCTCGGTGATTGCGTGGATGGCCGGGCTGTTCTACCTGCCGCGGCTGTTCGTCTACCATGCGGAAGCACGCGATGGCGGCAAGACGGAGCTGATGCAGACGTTCATGGTGATGGAGCGCCGGCTTTATCGCGGCATCATGTGGCCGGCGATGATCGCCTCGTGGCTGTTCGGGCTGCTGCTGATTGCCGTCATCGGCCTGGCGCATGGCTGGCTGCACGTGAAGCTGCTGATGGTGGTGTTGCTGAGTGCGTTTCACCTGTGGATGGGGCGTTACCGGAAACGCTTCGCGCAGCAGCAGGAGCAGGCTTCGTCCCGGTATTTCCGCATGGTGAACGAGATTCCCACGGTGCTGATGATCATCATCGTCATCATGGCGGTGGTAAAACCGTTCTGAGCGCTGCAGCATGTCATCATGAGGTGGTTTCATCCAGGCTGGATGATTGGGAAGTGTCCAGCGTCCTTCGCTTCCTCATTCTTTCTCTGCCGGGCGAAAATCCAGCGCCAGGCCGTTGATGCAGTAGCGCAGGCCGGTGGGGGGAGGGCCGTCCGCAAACACATGGCCCAGGTGGGCATCACAGCCCGAACAGCGTACTTCCGTGCGGCGCATGCCGTGGCTGGTGTCCTCGATTTCCTTCAGCGCGGCATCGTTCACGGGCTTGAAGAAGCTGGGCCAGCCGGTGCCGGATTCGTATTTCGCCTCCGATGAAAACAGCGGCGCGCCGCAGCAGACGCAGTGATAGATGCCGGCAGCCTTGTTGAAATAGTAGGGGTGAGAGAAGGCAGGCTCGGTGCCACACTGGCGGGTTACGCGATATTGCTCCGGGGTGAGGTGATCGAATTTCTTCTCCGTCATTGCTGCTCTCCTGCAAGGTGATGAAAGTGCGCCTTGGCACCATGGCATGGGAAGGAGGCATGGAAGAGGCCGTTTTCATCATGCAAGTGGCATGATCCGAGGTCCCGTTCATGGTTCTTGCAGGCAGGGCTGGCAATTTTCTGCCGGTTTACCGGACTTTCATGCTTGCGTGTTCATTAATGGCGAAGATGATTTTTCAGGCCTCGATGGTTGCTGCTTTGGCAGTCGGGGTGGTTCGGGGATTTTCGATGACGCGGGAAACGATGGCGGAAGCGGATCTGTTGCGCAGCCGGCTGCAGCAGCTGAAAGCGGCGCTGGCCTCTTCCGCCATGCCGGACACGGCCGTGCCTGTATCATCCGCAAGCGATATTCCTGCCGTGCCGTCCGGGCAGGCGGATGATGCCGGTGTTTCTTCTTCCACGTCTGCCGATGCCGATCCGGGCGGGGTGGTCAGGCCTGCCCGGGTTGCGCCGGAACCTGAGCATCTCGCTGTCGGCCTGGAAGCTGCCTCGGATGCTGTTGCAGGTGATGGAACGCCCGCCACGGAAGCGGCAGGTGCTGATGCCGGGAAGGCTGCTGCAGAAGCGCTTGTGGATCCTGCCCCTGTGGCATTACAAGGTGCACAGGCGGCGGTTGCAGAGAAACAGGCGGCATCATCAGGGCAATCTTCCGCTTCTTCTGCCGGTCCTTCGGCCGATCTCCTGGAAGAAACCGCGACGTTGCTGAACGTGATGAGCCGGCCGGAAAGCATCATGGCACCGGCGGAACGGGCGCTGGCGCTGGATCTGCTCACCCAGCGGCTGGCACAGGTGGGGCAGAGCATGTTGCTGGCGGCGGTGGACAGGGTGTGCAGCATGCGCCATCCGCCGCGGCAGTTGCTGGAGATCCTGCTGAAGAAATGCGCGCCGGCGGAGCGCGAACGGCTGTTGCAGCAGGCGCGGTTGCCGGAAGATCTGCTGATGCAGCTTGCAGCCACGGATGATGTTGCCACGTTGCGCTGCCTGGCACGGCGCAATCGCCTGTCTTCCTGCGTTGTGGGGAGAATGCTGCGACATGCGCCAGCCGAGGTGCTGCCGAAGCTTCTGAACAACGAAGGGGTGGTGCTGGAACATGAGGACTGGCGCAGGCTGGCGCAACGGCTGCCCGAGGCGGGACAACAGCTGGCGGCAGCCATGGCAAGGCGTGCTGATCTTCCCGTGTGGCTGGCGCTGGAGGTGTTCTGGCAGGTGGATGCGTCCTTGCGTGCATCCTTGTTGCGGCGTTTCGCCACGCAGTCGGAAATGCTGAAGGAGCTGCTGCGGATTGCCGGCATGCGGCTGGTATCGCGCGAGGACTTCCTGCAGCGGCTTTATGTGGCGCTGGGCGGCCTGGCCGAGGGCGGGAGACGACTGGCGGCTGAAATGCTGGCCGAAGCAACGGGGCTGGAAAGGGCGACGCTGCTGCGCATCCTGCGGGACGAGGGGGGCGAGGCACTGGCGGTGCTGAGCAAGGCGCATGGGTTGACCTCGTCGGAGTTTGCCACACTGCTGGAAAGCCTGCGGACGCATCATGCATCTGCACGCTGGGCGTTTCTGCAGCAGCCGCAACCGGTGATGGCATTGCATGACGCGCTGGGCATCAACCGTGCCCGGGTCATCCTGCTTTACTGGCAATGGCAGGACCTTCGCACGGGGCCTTATGCACCCGTGCAGGAAATGGCAGGCGATTCCCGGACATCCGCCGAGAGGGCCGAAACGGCTTGATGTGGCACCAGGAGATGATGCATCACCCTTGGTGGCGTTGCCATCAGGGAATGGATTTCCGTTCGGACACTGCAAACACGGAGAGAGCACCATGCCACTGTTTGCCATCATCTGCACCGACAAGCCGGAGGAAGGGCTGAAACTGCGCCAGCAGAACCGGGCCAATCACCTGCAGTGGCTGGCGGACCTGGGCGATGCGGTGAAGGCAGCCGGGCCGTTCCTGGATGATGATGGCAACCCGGCCGGTTCGCTCATCATCATCGAAGCCGAATCGCGTGCTGCCGCGGAAGCGCTGGCAGGACAGGACCCCTACCGCAAGGCAGGGGTCTTCGCGCAGGTGGAGATCCGCCCGTGGAAATGGCTGATCAATCCGCCGGCGGAGCTTGCCTGAAAGGTGTCCCCAAAGAAGATCCAGCGGGTCTGTGGCAACGATGATGCTGCATCAGCGGATTGGCCTCAGGCATCGGCCGCCTCGGATGCCAGCCTGCCGCTGATCTTCAGGGCGAAGGCGTAGATGCGGGCGATGTCCGCAAGGTGGGCAAAGCGCCCGGGCAGGCCTGCGTGGCCTGCGTGCATGTGGGTCTTCAGGAGCAGCGGGTTGTCATCGGTTTTCAGCTCACGCAGCCGTGCCACCCACTTGGCCGGTTCCCAGTAGGTAACGCGTGGATCGGTCAGCCCCGCCAGCGCATAGATGGCGGGATAGGCCTGCGCCTTCACGTTGTCATAGGGTGAATAGCTGGCGATGTTCAGGTAATCCGCCTTGCTCTCGATGGGGTTGCCCCACTCGGGCCATTCCGGCGGCGTGAGCGGCAGCGAGGCATCCAGCATGGTGGTGAGCACATCGACGAAGGGCACCTCGGCAATGATGCCGCGGAACAGGTGTGGTGCCATGTTGGCCACCGCGCCCATCAGCATGCCGCCGGCAGAGCCACCATGGGCGATGATGTTGCCGGGCTGCACGTAGCCTTCCTCGATGAGATGCTCGGCGGCGGCAATGAAGTCGCGGAAGGTGTTCACCTTGTGCTCGCGCTTGCCCATCAGATACCAGCGCTGGCCTTTCTCGCGGCCGCCGCGCACATGGGCGATGGCAAAGATGAAACCGCGATCGACCAGCGACAGGCGGGCGGTGGAGAAACTGGCCGGCACGGCATGGCCATAGGCACCGTAGCCATAGAGCCACAGGGGGGCATCGCCCCTGAGCGGCGTGTTCCTGTGCCACAGCAGGGTGATGGGGATGCGCTCGCCGTCATGCGCCGGGGCAAGAATGCGCCGCACCTCGTAATCGGCCGGGTCGTGGCCCGAGGGCACCTGCTGCTGCTTGCGCAGGATGCGCTGGCGCGTGTTCATGTCGTAATCGAACGTCTGTTGTGGCGTGGCCGGCGAGGAAAAGGTGAAGCGCAGCATCGCGGTGTCGAACTCCAGGCCGGGCAGCACGGAAAGCGCATAGGCTTCCTCGGTGAAGGTGATCTCGTGCTCGCGGCCCGTGGCCAGGTCGGTGATGACGATGCAGGGCAGGGCGTTTTCGCGCTGCAGGCGCACCATGTGGTTGCCGAACAGCCAGTGGCCGAGGATGAGCGTGCCGGGCAGGTGGCCGACGATATCGCGCCAGTGCTCGGGCGATGGTGTTGCCACCGGAGCGATGACGATCTTGAAGTCCTCGGCATCATCGGCGTTGGTGCGGATGTAGAGCGTGCCGTGCGCCTCGTCGACATGATATTCCACGCCACTGCGCCGTGCGGCCACCAGCCGTGGCTCCTGCAATGGGTCGTTGGCATCGATCAGCCGCACTTCCGAGGTTTCGTGATCGCCTGCCTGGATGATGATGAAGGCATCGGAAGACGTCTTGCCCAGGTGCACGAAGAAGCCGGGGTCGGGTTCTTCATACACGAGCACATCGTTGGCCGGGTCATCGCCCAGCCGGTGGCGATAGACGAAGCGGGGGCGGTGGTGTTCGTCGTGCCGGGTGTAGAACAGGTGCTGGCTGTCGGCCGCCCACACCACATCGCCGGCGGTGTCGGCTATGGTTTCGATGTCCTTGCCGGTGGCAAGGTCGCGGATGTGCAGGTGATGATATTCCGAGCCGCGGTCATCTGCCGTCCATGCCAGCAGGCGATGGTCCGGAGAATGGATCACCGTGCCCCAGTCGAAATATTCCTTTCCCTGCGCTTCCCTGTCGAGATCCAGCAGCACTTCCAGCGATTCGGGGTCATTGGTGGATGAACCGGGGCCGGGCACGTCGCCGGTTTTCGGCACATCGGCGGCATCAGATGCGGGCGGGAAGGCGTGCTGACGCGCCATGCGCACATATTGGGGGTGTTGCGCGCCCTCGGCATAGCGAAACTGGTAGGCATATGGGCCGTGCGGCATGGGCACGCCGGCATCGCGCTCCGGCATGCGGGCGCGCATTTCCGCCACCAGAGCCTGCTGCAGCTCCTGCGTGTCGGCCATGAAGGCATCGTGCCAGGCGTTTTCCGCTTCCAGGTATGCGCGGATGTCCCCGGGCAGGGTGGCGGGATCCTGCAACACCTGCTGCCAGTTGTCGGCCCGCAGCCAGGCGTAGTCATCGACGCGTTCGATGCCGTGGTGCACGCTGCGTTGCGGCTGCTTGCGGGCCTTTGGGGGATGTGGCGGCTGGTGCTGGCTGGTGGTGTCGGCCATGGTGTTTCTCCGGGATGCTCTGTTGTGGAATGTCTTGCCGGGCAGGAGAAGAGTTTTTTGCGAATCAGTTCTTCCGTGGGCTGAATATGGGGTCTTGCGGGGCGTATTGCCAGCCGCGGAAAAGGGTGGAAAAGGCTTCTGCCTGGCAGGAACAGAAACAGGGATTGGCTGCCTGCCGGATATTCCCGCGCGGCTGCAACCCGTGGAACAAGGCCGTTTTTCTGCCACTTTCGGGTGATGCTGGCAGGAGGATTCGGGCCTTGCATGGTTCGCGCATTGCTTTTTGTGGCGCAATGGCGTATATCAGCAAGTGCGAATGCACAGGCAAGGGCCCGCAAGGGCATCTCTCGCCAGCCCCAGAAGACGCAATCATTCGTTCACCTCTCCCAGCATGCGACAATGACCGGCCGGGACACGGAACCGGCGCGGGGAGACGGGCGGCTTTCCGGTCAACCCGGCTTTTCGGGGCCAAAGCGGATTCATCACGACAAGCGGGATTTCATCGGGATTGTCATGACCATCATGATCGACGTTGCCGAGATTACGAAGAACAAGGAACTGAGGCTGCACGACCTGAAGAAGCAGTCTGCCACCGAGCTGTTGCGCCTGGCGGAAGAGCTTGAGGTGGAAAACGCCTCCGGCCTGCGCAAGCAGGAGCTGATGTTCGCCATCCTGAAGAAGCTGGCGGAGCAGGAGGTTACCATCATCGGCGAGGGCGTGGTGGAGGTGCTGCAGGATGGCTTCGGTTTCCTGCGCTCGCCTGACTCCAACTACCTGCCGGGGCCGGATGACATCTACGTCAGCCCGTCGCAGATCCGCCGCTTCAACCTGCGCACCGGCGATACGGTGGAGGGCGAGATCCGCTCGCCGAAGGAGGGCGAGCGCTACTTTGCCCTGATCAAGGTCAACAAGATCAACTTCGAGGAGCCGGAGAAGGCCAAGTTCAAGGTCAACTTCGACAACCTCACGCCGCTGTATCCCACCGAGCGGCTGCGCATGGAGATCGAGGATCCCACCATCAAGGATCTCTCGCACCGGGTCATCGACATCGTAACGCCGCTGGGCAAGGGCCAGCGTGCGCTCATCGTGGCGCCGCCGCGCACCGGCAAGACGGTGCTGCTGCAGAACATCGCGCACTCCATCACCGCCAATCACCCGGAATGCTACCTCATCGTGCTGCTCATCGACGAGCGCCCGGAGGAGGTTACCGACATGCAGCGCTCGGTGAAGGGCGAGGTGGTCTCCTCCACCTTCGACGAACCGGCGGCGCGGCATGTGCAGGTGGCGGAAATGGTCATCGAGAAGGCGAAACGGCTGGTGGAGCACAAGCGCGACGTGGTCATCCTGCTCGATTCCATCACCCGCCTGGGCCGTGCCTACAACACCGTGGTGCCGTCCTCCGGCAAGGTGCTCACCGGCGGCGTGGACGCCAATGCCCTGCAGCGTCCGAAGCGCTTCTTTGGTGCTGCGCGCAACATCGAGGAGGGTGGTTCGCTGACCATCATTGCCACGGCGCTGATCGACACCGGCTCGCGCATGGACGAGGTGATCTTCGAGGAGTTCAAGGGCACCGGCAACGCCGAGATCGTGCTGGACCGCAAGATTGCCGACAAGCGCGTGTTCCCGGCCATCGACATCCTGCGCTCCGGCACCCGCAAGGAGGAGCTCTTGGTGGAGCCGGACATCCTGAAGAAAACTTATGTGCTGCGCCGCATCCTGCAGCCGATGGGTTCGGTGGGGGCCATCGAGTTCCTGCTGGACAAGCTGCGGGCGACGAAGAACAACGCGGAGTTCTTCGACTCGATGAACACGTGAAGCGGGGTTCGGGATTGCTTTTTGGCCAGGAGAAGGGGCCGACGGGTCAATGTGCCCGTCGGCCCTTCTGTTTCATGGTGTCTGCCTGTTTCTCCCTGTCAAGGATCTTCGACCGCCTTCGGCGGTGGCCCGCAGGGCCGCCCTTGACAGGGAGAAACAGGCACTCACGATGGTCATGAAGCGCCAATGGCAGCTTTGCCCCATTGGAGCCTCTCTCGGCCTCTTTTCATTTCATCACGCCGTCTGGCGCAGCAGCTCCAGGGCGTCGGGGATGTTGGCGGCAGTGTGCACCGGCATGGCGCAGGTCTGGCCGCGGCAGGCGATGAGCGCCGGGCGCTGCTGTGTGGCCGCTGCCGCCTGCAGGTGGGGTGGCAGGGCGGAGGTGTCGTCTCCAGGCTTCAGGTGGGCGATGGGCGGGATCAGCGCGGTGTGGCGGATGAAGGCATGCAGCAGGCCGCGGGCCGTTTCACGTGAATCACCGGCATTGGCCAGTTCCTCTTCCTCGTGCGCCAGCACCACCTTGGTGCCCTCGTGCCACAGCCACAGGCCCTTCAGCAGGGTGGCATAGGCCAGTGGGGATTCGCTCATCGGCCTGGCGAAGCGCTTCAGGATGCGCTCGGCCAGATCACGGTGTGCAGCATCGCCGGTGAGGTGATGCAGGTGCAACAGGTTTTCCACCATCACGCCATGATAGGAGGGCATGGCGTCATCTTCTGCCACGATCTGGCGCAACGGCACATCGGCCACCGATTCGTGTGTGTAATGAAAGGCATCGCCCGATTCGGCCAGGTAATGATCCATCATCTGCCGCAGCAGCAAGTCCGCCGTGTCGCGATGAGCCGGGTCGGCGGTGGCCTCGAACAGCAGTAGCGCGGCGCGCAGCATGTTGGCGACGCCATCCGCCGTGGCCGGCGTGTCGGAGACGGTGCGGTTGAAGGATTGGCGCAAGGTGCCGTCCACCAGCAGCACACCCAGAACTTCCTGCATGCGTTCTTCCGCCAGCGCCAGCCATTTCGCCTGGTCGAAGGCAAGGCCGGCGTGCACCAGCGCGGTGATGGCCAGGCCGTTCCACGAGGCCAGCACCTTGTCATCGCGTGCTGGCGGGATGCGCCGGGCACGTGCCTCGAACAGCCGCTGGCGGATGCGGGCGAGCCTTTCTTCTGTTTCCGCATCCAGCAGCTCCAGCGCATGGCGGCGGTTGAGGATGATTTTGCCTTCCCAGTTGCCGCGCGGCTGCACGTCATACACCTGGGCGAACAGTTGGAAGTCCTGCTCGTCCGGGATGAGGCGTTTCAGCTCCTCGTAAGTGAAGACGTAGAACTTGCCTTCCTCGCCCTCGCTGTCGGCATCGAAGCTGGCGGCATAGCCGGCACCTTTGATGCGCATCTCGCGCTCCATGAAGGCGATCGTCTCCTCGATTCGGACGCGGAACAGTTCTTCCTGCGTCTGCAGCCAGGCGATGCTCATGGTGGTGATGAGCTGGGCGTTGTCATAGAGCATCTTCTCGAAGTGCGGCACCAGCCACAGCTCGTCGGTGCTGTAGCGGGCAAAGCCGCCGCCCAGGTGATCATAGATGCCGCCTTGCGCCATGTGGCGCAGGGTGTTGTGCACGTGATGCCTCGCGGTGGCGTTGCCGGCGTGCAGCAGCAGGTCCAGCGCCGGGCATTGCGGGAACTTCGGCGCGCCACCCAGCCCGCCCTTCTCCGGGTCGAAATACTGCACCAGTGCCTTGCTCACCTGCGCGGGCAGCTCCGCCGGCGGCAGGCTGGAGGCGGCTTCGTCCCGCGATTGTTCCTTCAGCGCCGCGTCGAGCTTGCCGGCGTGCTCGAGAATCTTCTCCCGCTGCTCGCGCCAGACGCGGGCGATCTCGCGCAGCACCTGGGCGAAGCCGGGGCGGCCATAGCGTGGTTCGGGCGGAAAGTAGGTGCCGCCCCAGAAGGGCGTGCCGTCTGGTGTGAGGAACATGGTCAGCGGCCAGCCGCCTTGCTCGCCCATCATGCGCAGCGCCTGCATGTAGAGGTGATCGACATCCGGGCGCTCCTCGCGATCCACCTTCACGTTGATGAAGTGCTCGTTCATGATGGCGGCAATCTCCGGGTTCTCGAAGCTCTCGTGCGCCATCACGTGGCACCAGTGGCAGGCGGCATAGCCGGAGGAGAGCAGGATGGGCCTGTCCAGCTCGCGGGCCAGGCGAAAGGCCTCCTCGCCCCAGGGCAGCCAGTGCACGGGGTTGTCCTTGTGCTGTTGCAGGTAGGGGCTGGTGGATTCGCCCAGGCGGTTGGACAATGTGATGGTGTTCATGTCGCCCTTCTTCATGGTGTTTCACGTGAATCCGATTCTCCGCACATTGACGCAGGCTTGCTTTCGGCGCAAAGCATCATTCCGGCTGATGGAGCGGGATGAATTTCATGGGCGATATGCAGGACACCATCTTTGCACTTTCTTCCGGTGCTGGCGTGGCGGCGGTGGCAGTGGTGCGGCTTTCCGGGCCGCATGCCGGGGCGGCGCTGCGCCAATTGACGAAGCGTGCCCTGCCCGATCCACGCAAGCTGGCGTTGCGCCGCCTGCAGGACCCGGCAGACGGGGCGCTCATCGACGAGGCCCTGGTGGCGTGGCTGCCCGCACCTTCCACCTTCACCGGCGAGGACATGGTGGAGCTGCATGTGCACGGCAGCCGGGCGGTGTTGCAACATCTGCTCGATGTGCTGGGTGGCATGCAGGGCTTAAGAGCGGCGCAGCGTGGCGAATTCACCCGTCGCGCCCTGCTGGCCGGCCGCATGAGCCTGCCGCAGGTGGAGGCGCTGGCCGACCTCCTTGCTGCCGAAACCCGCGCGCAGCAGCAGCTGGCGCTGACCGGCCTTTCCGGTGCCGGCACCCAGCAGGCGGAAGCATGGCGCAAGGCACTGGTGGACATCCTGGCGCGGCTGGAAGCGGCCATCGACTTCATCGACGAGGAAGACGTGGCCGAACAGGCACTCACCGGCGTGCCCGAGGCCATCTCCGCGCTGGTGGTGGAGATGACGACGGCGCTCGAGAAGGGGCGCGGGGCGGAGCGGCTGCGCGAGGGCGTGCGCGTGGTCATTGCCGGGCCGCCCAATGCCGGCAAGTCCTCGCTGCTCAACTGGCTGGCCGGGCGCGAGGTGGCCATCGTCAGCGACATTCCCGGCACCACCCGCGACGTGCTGGAAGTAAAACTCGACCTCGACGGCATTCCGGTGCTCGTCTCCGACACCGCCGGTTTGCGCGCTGCATCCGATGATGCCATCGAGCGCCTCGGCATGGAACGCGCACAGGCCCTGCTGCAGGATGCCGACATCATCCTGTTGATGCATGCGCCGGATGTCCCTCCACCATCCATCTCCGTGTTCACCGACTCATCCGCCCTGGTGCTGAAGGTGTTCAACAAGGCTGACCTTTCCCCCTCGATTCCTTCCCGTAACGAATTTGATGCCATCATCTCCATCCGCGACGAATCAGGCCTCGATTCCCTGCTGGAACGATTGCGCCGGGAAGTGAAGCAGCGCTTTGGCCAGGGCGAAACCGCACTGTTCGTGCAGGCGCGTCAGCAACAGGCCCTGCGCGCTGCCCGCGATGCCCTGGCCATGGTGCCGCAAGACGAGCAAACCTTTCTCGCCCAGCCCGCCGAACTGCTGGCCGAACACGTGCGCACCGCCACCCGCCACCTGGAAGAACTCATCGGCCGCGTGGACGTGGAAAACCTCCTGGACGAAATCTTCTCCACCTTCTGCATCGGCAAGTAACTTCGTTACTTTTGACTTCCGCTGACTGGTGTCGCTGGTGGAGATGGCAACGGTCTTCCTCGAGTGCATGTGTTTGTGGCGCTGCCTGTGTGGAGGTTGTTACTTTTGACTTCCGCTGACTGGTGTCGCTGGTGGAGACGGCAACGGTCTTCCTCGGGCGCATGTGTTTGTGGCACTGCCTGTGTGGCAGGTTGCCCTTTTGGCTTTCACGGACTGGTGTTGGGGAAAATATGGCGGCAACCGTCTCTGGGAAGGAGTTTCTGGAG
>JALSGQ010000079.1 GCA_026982665.1 Hyphomicrobiales bacterium
GGCAACGGTCTTCCTCGGGCGCATGTGTTTGTGGCACTGCCTGTGTGGCAGGTTGCCCTTTTGGCTTTCACGGACTGGTGTTGGGGAAAATATGGCGGCAACCGTCTCTGGGAAGGAGTTTCTGGAGAAATGGAGGGGCGTCGTTTCACGTGAAACAGGTGAGTCAAGAGAATGATTCGTGCTATCCACAGAAAAATGTTTCATGTGAAACATCTGTGGATTGAAAAGGCGGCTTAACGACTGTGGCCGGCAACAGCTATATCTCCAGAACCATGAATCGGCAGCAGCAGACATATGACGTGGTGGTCATCGGCGGTGGCCACGCCGGGTGCGAGGCAGCAGCAGCGGCAGCGCGCATCGGCGCAGCAACGGCGCTGATCACGCAGGATCCGGCGCGCATTGGCGAGATGTCCTGCAACCCCGCCATCGGTGGGGTGGGCAAGGGGCACCTGGTGCGCGAGGTGGATGCGCTGGATGGCCTCATGGGCCGGGTGGCCGATGCTGCCGCCATTCATTATCGCCTGCTCAACCGCTCCCGCGGCCCGGCGGTGCACGGTCCGCGGGCGCAAATGGACCGGGCGCTGTATCGCAAGCACATGCAGCAGGCGTTGGCGGCGCAGGAAAATCTCGACATCATCGCCGGCGAGGTGGTGGATCTGAAGGTGGAGAAGGGCCAGGTTGCCGGCGTGGTGCTGGCAGACGGGCAAGAGCTGATGGCCCGTGCCGTGGTGCTGACCACCGGCACCTTCCTCAATGGCCTCATCCACTTGGGCGAGCAGAGCTGGCCGGCGGGGCGCATGGGCGATGCGCCGGCGGTGGCGCTGGCCGAGCGCCTGCATGCCCTGAACCTGCCCATGGGTCGGCTGAAGACCGGCACGCCGCCGCGCATCGATGGCCGCAGCATCGACTATTCCGTGCTCGAGGAGCAGCCCGGGGACGAGGAGCCGGTGTTCCTGTCCTTTTTCACCGAGGCGCTGGCCAACGAGCAGGCGCGCTGCTTCATCACCCGCACCACGGAAGAGACGCATGCCATCATCCGCGCCAATCTTGACCGTTCCGCCATGTATTCCGGGCGCATCGAAAGCACCGGTCCGCGCTACTGTCCTTCCATCGAGGACAAGATCGTGCGCTTTGCCGACAAGCCCTCGCATCAGGTGTTCCTGGAACCCGAGGGGCTTGATGACATCACCGTCTATCCCAACGGCATTTCCACCTCGTTGCCGGAGGATGTGCAGGAGAAGCTGGTGCACTCCATGCCGGGGCTTGCGAAGGCGCGGATCCTGAAGCCCGGCTATGCCATCGAATACGATTATGTCGATCCCCGCGCGCTGAATCAGCACCTGATGCTGGAGGCGCTGGAGGGGCTGTTCCTGGCCGGGCAGATCAACGGCACCACGGGTTACGAGGAGGCGGCGGCACAGGGGATTCTGGCCGGCATCAACGCCGCGCGCCATGCAGCCGGGCAGCTGCTGGTGGCGCTGTCGCGCACGCAAGGCTACATCGGCGTGCTGGTGGATGATCTCGTCTCCAGGGGCGTGAGCGAGCCTTATCGCATGTTCACCTCAAGGGCCGAATATCGGCTGATCCTCAGGGCCGACAATGCCGATCAGCGCCTTACCGGCTTGGGCATCGAATGGGGTGTGGTAGGGCAGGAGCGGGCAGCGCGTTGGCGCAAGAAGGCGCGGGAGCTGGAGGAGATGTTCGCCTTCGTCCGCGGCCACGACCTGACGCCGCAGCAGGCGCGCAAGCATGGCCTGCCGGTGAACCTGGACGGGCGGCGGCGCAATGTCATCGAGCTGTTGTCCCTGCCCGGTGTATCGCTGGCCGACATCCTGCGCATCTTTCCCGGCTTGCGGCGTGTTTCACGTGAATCGTTGCAGCAGCTTGAAGTGGCGGCGGTCTATGCCGGTTACCTGGAGCGGCAGGAGCGCGATGCGGCGCTCATCCGCAAGGAGGAACAGCTGCACATTCCGCCTGCGCTGGATGTGGATGTCGTGCCGGGGCTGTCCAACGAGATCCGCGAGAAGCTGAAACGCCAGCGGCCTGCCACCATCGCCCAGGCTGCACGCATCGACGGCATGACGCCGGCGGCGCTGGCATTGCTGATTGCAGCCATTCGCCGGCAGCGGACATTGCAGGGAGTCGCGTGATGGCGGCATCAGGCATGAAACTGCTGCCGCCAGAAGCAGGGCCGGAGGAAGTCTGTGCCTTTTTCCGCCTGGATGATGCCGCCTGTGCGCGGCTGGCGCTGTATGTGGAAGAGTTGCGGCGGTGGAATGCGCGGATGAACCTGGTGGCGCCCTCAACACTTGCCGAGGCCTGGGTGCGGCATGTGGCCGATGGCGTGCAGCTGCTGATGCACCTGCCGGAAGGCGTGCGGCAGGTCATGGACCTTGGCTCGGGCAGCGGCGTGCCGGGGCTGGTGATGGCGCTGGCCGCACCGCATCGGGTGCGCTGGACACTGGTGGAATCCAACCACCGCAAGTGCGCCTTTCTGCGGCAGGTGGCGCAGCGGGCGGGAATTGATGTAAACATCATCCAGAAGCGAATCGAATCGCTGGATGCAGAAGCTCTCGCTGCAGGTCATGAAACCATGGTGGTGGCGCGGGCACTGGCACCATTGCCCAGGCTGCTGAAAATGGCCTCGGCCCTGTTTGCCACTGGTGCCTCGGCCCTGTTGCCGAAGGGGCGGCAGGCACAAGACGAGCTGGCGGAGGCCCGGCAATGCTGGCAATTCGATTCGCAGGCGTTTCCATCCGTAACGGAGGCAGATGCCATCATCCTCTTGCTGCAGGAGATACGGCGTGTCTGACGTGAATCAATCCTTGCGCATATTGGCGGTGGCCAACCAGAAGGGGGGCGTGGGCAAGACCACCACCGCCATCAACCTGGGCACGGCGCTGGCGGCGGTGGGCGAGAAGGTGCTGGTGGTGGATCTCGATCCGCAGGGCAATGCCACCACTGGCCTGGGGCTGGAACGCCCCCGGCGCGGCCATTCCACCTATGAGATGCTCATTGGCGAGGCAAGGCTTGATACCATCATACGCCAGACCGGCATTCCGGGGCTGGATTGTGCGCCGTCCTCGCTGGATCTGCTGGGTGCGGAACTGGAGCTGGCGGAATTCGACCGCAAGGCGCATCGGCTGCACGATGCCATTGTCGCCTGTCGGCGCGGTGCTGATTGCGCCGGCTATACCTACATGCTGCTGGACTGCCCGCCGTCGCTGAACCTGCTCACCATCAATGCACTGACGGCAGCCGATGCCGTGCTGGTGCCGCTGCAGTGCGAATATTTCGCGCTGGAAGGGCTTTCGCAGTTGCTGAAAACGGTGGAGCGGGTGCGGCGCACCCTGAATCCACGGCTTGCCATCCAGGGTGTGATCCTGACCATGCATGACAAGCGCAACGCCCTGTCCGACCAGGTGGCGGAGGATGTGCGCGCGGTGCTGGGCGAGAAGGTCTACCAGACCGTCATCCCGCGCAACGTGCGGGTGTCGGAGGCACCCTCGCACGGCAAGCCGGTGCTGCTCTACGATCACCGCTGTGCGGGTGCGCAGGCCTATATCCGTCTCGCCTCCGAAATCATTCAGCGCGAAAGGGACTTGCGCAATGGTGCCTGATCGATTCCACTGTGAAATGAATGCGAATCAACGTGGGGGTTGAGCATGAATGCATCGAAGAAACGGCTGGGGCGCGGGCTGGCGGCGCTGATCGGGGACGATTACGAGGAAGAGGCGCTGGCACAGGTGGCCAATGAAAGCGGCGGGCTGAAGAGCATTGCCGTGGCCGACATCCTGCCCAGCCCCTTCAATCCGCGCCAGCACTTCGATGAGGCCGCGCTGCAGGAGCTGGCGCAGTCCATCCGCGAGAAGGGCCTGCTGCAGCCCATCCTGGTGCGCCCGGCCGGCGAGGGACGCTACGAGATCGTGGCCGGCGAGCGGCGCTGGCGGGCGGCGCAGATGGCCGGGGTGCACGAGGTGCCGGCCATTGTCAGCGACATGGATGATCGCGTGGCCATGGAAGTGGCGCTGATCGAGAACGTGCAGCGGGCCGACCTCAATGCACTGGAAGAGGCGCAGGGGTATCAGCGGCTCATCGACCAGTTCGGCTACACGCAGCAGCAGCTGGCGGAGATCATCGGCAAGAGCCGCTCGCACGTGGCCAACACCCTGCGGCTGCTGAAGCTGCCGCAGGACGTGCTGGAGATGATCCGCGATGGCCAGCTTTCCGCCGGACATGCGCGCACGCTGGTGGCAACCGATGATCCTTCCGCACTGGCGAAGAAGATCGTGAAGCTGGGCATGAGCGTGCGCGAGGCGGAGAAGCTGTCGCAGACCGAAGGCAAGGGGGGTGAGGCTGGCGGCAAGGCGCAGCCGCGCAAGGAGGATGCAGCGCTGGCCTCGCGCGCCCTGCAGCAGGAACTGGAAGAGCTTCTGGGCCTGCCGGTGCAGATCAAGGCCAATCGCAACGGCAGCGGGCGGCTGGTGCTGCAGTGGCAGTCGCTGGAACAGCTCGATGATATCTGCCGGCGGCTGCGCGGACAGGGCTGAAGGCCGCTTGCTGCTTCGGCCCGGTGCCTGTTAAGCATTTTTCGGGCTGGCAATTGTGCCCCTGGTGCTTCGGATGTAAGGTTCCGTTTACCATCTGGAGTCTCAACGCCACGATGTGATGAGAGGCTGGCTGGAAGGGCTGGATGCGAGGGCTGGTTCCTTCCGGCCCGGTATGGTGCGTAAACGGGGAGTGCTGATGGTGAAGATCCTGCTGGCGGAAGATGATGACACGCTGCGGCGTTTCCTCAGGAAGGCGCTGGAGCAGGCGGGGCATGAGGTCATCGACTTTGCCGATGGCGAAGCGGCCTGGGAGGTGCTGCAGGAAACGCCGGTGGATCTGCTCCTTACCGACATTGTCATGCCCATCATGGACGGAGTGGAACTGGCGCGGCGGGCGGCAGACAGGTATCCCGGCCTGCGCATCATGTTCATCACCGGTTTTGCAGCGGTGGCGCTGAACCCGGAAAGCGGCGCGCCGGAAGGGGCGGAGGTGCTTTCCAAGCCGTTTCATCTGCGCCAGCTGGTGGATCAGGTGGAGCGCCTGATGGCGGCCTGAGCTGCGTGAAAGGGCCATTGGCGGGCAGCCTGGCTCCTGCTGGCGGGTTGCCCGTGCCGGCGGCGTGGGGCTGCCGACAGGTGAAAAGCCTTGTCAGTATCCTCGCAGTTGGCGCATAATGATGCCGGTTTCCGTCGTCCTTCGCATGGCACAGGCCTGCATGGACAGGCGGAGGCTGGTTTGCCTGGCGGTGCCGGTTGTCGAACTCCCGCTCTGCCAGGTGGTGTTGGTGGCTGGCCACTGTGGCCGGCAGGCAACAGGGGAGCGCAAGCGCTCGATCCATGTCCATGATACGCAATGTGTCGCAGGCAGCCCCGGCAGGGACTGCCGAGGAAACGCAGGCAGAGCGTGTCCTGCAGGAACCTGACTGGCAGAAACTGCCGGATATCGTCATTTCCAGCCTCGAGGACTCCAAGGCGGAAGACATCACCACCATCAGCCTTGATCCGGCGGCGGCGCTGGCTGACGCCATGATCGTGGCGTCGGGCCGCTCGGCGCGGCATGTCTCGGCCATAGCCGAACGCCTGCGTGATGACCTGCGAAAGCAGGGCGTGCGCGGCTTTTCCGTGGAGGGGCTGGAGAATGCCGACTGGGTGCTGGTGGATCTGGGCGATGTCATCGTGCATATCTTTCGCCCGGAGATCCGCGAGCTCTACAACCTGGAAAAGCTGTGGTCGCCGCATGCCCCGCGGCAGGAGTGAACGCCGTTTCCTGCCGCCACCTGTTGTTTGGGCCCCTGTTGCCTCTCAGGTCGCGCGCCACAAAGGCGGCTGATGTCATTTGCCTGACGTATTGCGCGGCGGGCCGGGGTCATCGGGCAGTGGCGGACGCATCATCTCTTCCTCCGGCAGCTCTGCCACCGCTTCCGCTCCACGGGGCGTGGAGGGGGGTGCGATGGTTGCAGCCTGCTGGACGGCTGGCTTGCCGGCATCATCTTGCACCTTGGCGTTGGCGCTGGTGTCAGCCTGTTGTGCCGAGGCCGCACCTTTCACCCTGGCGGTGCCGAGGGTGTCTTCCCCTGCATTGAGCTGAGAGGTTTTCTGTGTGCCGGTTGTGCCTGTGCCCTGTTTCACCCCGGAGGTGGCGGCAGGCTGTTCGTTGCCATCCCCGCTGCGCGCGGATGCTTTCTCCTTGTTACCCTCGTTACCCTCGGCAGCTGCTCCGTCCTGCACGGGGGCGGTTTCCGCCACCTTTTCTGC
>JALSGQ010000080.1 GCA_026982665.1 Hyphomicrobiales bacterium
CCCAAGGCACCCTGAGTCAGCAAAAGTAAAAACACACATAGTGTGTGTGGCGCGCCCTAGGGGAATCGAACCCCTCTTTCCAGCGTGAAAGGCTGGCGTCCTAGCCGATAGACGAAGGGCGCTCCGGGTGCCGTGCCAGGCAGTGCATGGGCTGCATGCGTGGCTGGCGGGTGTCTGTATAATGGCCTGAATGAGCTGACGCAAGAGCCGGCATGCATGGGAGCTGTTGACGAGATGTCTGCCCCCCTGCCCTTGCGGGATTGTTCGTCGTGCAGTTTCAGGCCCTGCCTTCGCGATGGTTGCCGCTGTCGTCATCATGCTCATCATGTGCCGTGCGGCCACGAAAGCCGGTGGCGATGACGAACAGCTCGGCGGAATCCGGGCGTGATGCCGGGGGCTTGAAATGGCGCACCTTTTCGAAGTCGCGCTTCAGGGCCTCGAGCAGCGTGTTTTCGGTACCGCCACGCAACACCTTGGCGACGAAATGCCCGCCGGGTGCCAGCACCTGGCGGGCGAAGTCGGCAGCGGCCTCGGCCAGCGCCATGATGCGCAGGTGGTCGGTCTGACGGTGGCCGGTGGCGTGTGCTGCCATGTCGGAGAGCACGACATCGGCATGCGAATCACCCAGGGCCTGCATCAACGCCTGCGGGGCATCGTCGTCGTAGAAGTCCTTGTGCAGGATGATGACGCCGGGAATGGGCTCCATGCCGTGCAGGTCGATGGCCACCACCCTGCCCTGCCCCCGTGCCGCACCGGTGCGCTCGGCTGCCACCTGCGACCAGCCGCCGGGTGCCGCACCGAGGTCAACCACCTTCATGCCGGGCTTCAGCAGGTTGAAGGCGTCATCGATGCCGATGAGCTTGAAGGCGGCCCGGGAGCGATAGCCCTTTTCCTTCGCAAGCTGCACGAACGGATCGTTGAGCTGACGCTCCAGCCAGCGGGCCTGCTGCGTGGTGCGGCCACGCTTCTTCTTCAGCCGCACCTTCAGCCGGCGCGACTGCCCTCGCCCGGAAGACCCACGGGGGCGGCGGGCACTTTCAGGTCTGCGTGGGCCTGCCATGTCCGTCCTCCTGCATGAGCTGGGTGAGGATTCCCTCGCGCAAGCCCCTGTCCGCCACGCGAATGCGCTGTGCGGGCCAGATGGCGATGATCTCTTCCAGGATGGCGCAGCCGGCCACCACGAGGTCTGCCCGCTGGGCGGTGATGCAGCCGATCTGCTGCCGTTCGGCCAGCGACATGGCGCGCAAGCGGGTGGAGATGTCATGGGCCTGTCGGGAGGTGATCCAGCAGCCGTCCACCCGGCAGCGGTCATAACGGGAAAGTCCAAGGGCCACGCCGGCAATGGTGGTAACGGTGCCGGAGGTGCCGAGCAGATGACACGGTTGTTGTGGCAACCCGGCAGTGCGCAGACGGTGGGCAAAGGCCGCCATGGCGTCGTGCACATGCGCGCGCATGGCGGCATAGGCCTGTGGCGTGATGATGTCGCCACCATAGCGCTCGGAAAGGGTTACGACACCTTCCGGCAGGGATGTCCAGTCCACCATGTGGCGGCTGCCATCAGGGCGCTGCTCCACCCACAGAAGCTCGGTGGATCCACCGCCGATGTCGAACACCAGCACGTGGCGTGCTTCCCGGTCGATGAGCGGACAGGCACCGGTGGCTGCCAGCCGGGCCTCGGTTTCGGCATCGATGATGTCGAGCTCCAGCCCCAGCTCCTGCTTGACGCGGGCGAGGAAGGCAGCGCCATTCTCGGCATGCCGGCAGGCCTGGGTGGCGATGAGGTGCTGGCGCCGAACATTCCAGAAGCGCAGCTTGTTGGCGCAGATGCGCAAGGCCTCCATCGTGCGCGCCTGCGCTGCCTCTGACAGGCGGCCACTGCGGGCAATCCCCTCCCCCAGCCGCACGATGCGCGAGAAGGCATCCACCACGCGAAAGCCGCCCTTCGGCAACGGCCTGGCAATGAGCAGGCGGCAATTGTTGGTGCCAAGATCCAGCGCGCCATAGAACGGCCCGCCCTCGGCCCGCAATTGCAGCATGTGCTGCAGCTTCTTCAGCCGGCGGCGCTCGCGCTCGATGGCAAGCATCTTCATGTCAGCGCGGCTGCGCTTCATGCATTTCTTCTCCTGCCATTGTCAGTGTGCCTGGCACGCATGTCCGCTCCCTTTGCGCGGCCTTGTGATGGCAGCAAGGTATATCAGCAATGCCCGGAATTAAACTCCCGTTCATCATTGCGGCGGTATCTTGCCACCCGTAGATGGGCCTGCCGATGAAGCGGCAGGCCTTCCTGGGGGCTTGCTTATCGGGCTTTGACGGCAGATGCGCACTTTCTCGCTTTCGCGTGATCAGGCACGGCACAAGTCTTCGCTGCTGTCCGAATACACGGAAAATCTGGGCATGGCCATGATGCGCCGCAAGTCCATGCTGGCGCTGAAGGCGGCGCGGCTGGAGGCGGAGATGTCGCTGAAAGCGCGCACGGAGTTCGTCGCCAGCATGAGCCATGAGCTGCGCACGCCACTCAACGCCATCATCGGCTTTTCCGACATGTTGCGCAACCGGCCGATGAATGATCCGCAGCAGGTGCAGGAATATGCCGGCTACATCAACGATGCCGCGCGCCACCTGCTGGAGCTCATCAATCAGGTGCTGGACATCTCCAAGGTGCATGCCGGGCGCATGGAGCTGAGCCCGGCACTGCTGCAGATCAACGACATGGTCAACCATGCCGTGCAGCTGATGCAGCCACGCGTGGCCGAAAAGGGGCTGACGCTGCACTGCCGCCTTGCCGATGACATGCCGGAGATCTGTGCGGACGAGACGCGCCTGCGGCAGGTGTTGCTGAACCTGCTTTCCAATGCCGTGAAGTTCACGCCGGAAGGAGGAGAAATCAGTGTTCTCACCGAGTGGCGGGAACAACAGCGCATGGCGTGCATCGAGGTGCGCGATACCGGCACGGGCATGACACCGCAGGAAGTGGCACGTGCGCGCGAACCGTTCGAACAGATCCATGACCAGCTGAACAAGAAGCACGAAGGCACCGGGCTGGGACTGCCGATATCCATCGCGCTGGTGGAGCTGCATGGCGGCAATCTCGAAATCGAAAGCGCGAAGGGCCGCGGCACCACGGTGCGCGTGCTGTTGCCGGTGGGCAACTGCGGCAAATCTCCGGCCAATGGCCCGACGGCCGCCGGTGATGGCCATGGTGCCGATGGTGGCGCGTGATGGAAGGCAGATACCGCCTGGGCCCGCTGCCGAATGCTGGTGTGCCGGCAAATGCGAACATGAAAACCGGCTGCATGCCGGAGCATGAAGATCGGAGAACCGGAAAATGACGGGAAACAGCCTGCATGCAAATGGAGCCATCGCTGCGCGTGAAGCGGAGGTGATCGATGCCGCCATGCCGCTGGGCCGCATCGTCGCCGTTTCCGGCGGACGCGCGGTGATCATGCTGGAAGGCTCCAATGATGTGCCATCACCGGAAATCGGCACGCTGCTGAAGGTGGACCGCGGTGCAACGCTGGCGCTGGCGCTGGTTTCCAGCCTCTCCATGCCCATGCCCGAAGCAGGCGACATGCAGGAACAGATGCGCATCATCGAGGTGGAGTTCATCGGCGAGATTGCGCGTGATGAGAATGGCAGGCCTGCAAAGTTTCGCCGTGGCGTGTCTCATTACCCGGGGCTGGGCGACGTGATGCAGCGCGCCACGCATGAGGAATTGATGCTGGCCTACACGGCCGGTGATGACGCCAGCATCCGCATCGGCGTCATTCACCAGGACCAGAGCATCCCTGCCATGGTGCGGCTGGACGAGATGCTGGGCAAGCATTTCGCCATTCTGGGCACCACCGGCACCGGCAAGTCATGCTCCGTGGCGCTCATCCTGCGGCGCATCCTGGAGAAGAATCCCAATGCCCACATCCTGCTGCTGGACATGCACCGCGAATATGCCGCCGCCTTCTCCGACATGGCCGAGGTGGTGCGGCCGGAAGACCTGACGCTGCCGTTCTGGCTGCTGAACTTCGAGGAAATCTGCGAAATCCTCATTGGCAACCACGCGCACACGGAAACCGACACGGAGGTGCTGCGCGAGCTGATCCCGCTGGCCAAGGCGCGTTACAAGCTGGGCAGCGGCAGCAAGGCGCGGCTGGCACGCAAGAACGGCTCGGAGCACGCCGAGGCGCAGAATATCAGCGTCGATGCCCCCCTGCCCTACCGTGCCTCCGACCTGCTGTCCATCATTGACGAATTCATGGGCAAGCTGGACCTGAAGAACCACCTGGCACCCTACAAGCGCATTCGTGCCAAGCTCGATTCGGTCATCCGCGACCCGCGCTATGCCTTCATGTTCGGCTCGCGCACGGTGCATGACACCATGGCCGAGGTCATCTCGCGGCTGTTCCGCATTCCGGTGAACGGCAAGCCCATCACCGTGCTGGAGCTGGGCGGGCTGCCGTCGGAGGTCATCAACGTGGTGGTTTCCGTGCTGGCGCGCCTGGCCTTCGATTTCGCGCTGTATTCCGGCGGCAAGGTGCCCATCACCTTCGTCTGCGAAGAGGCACACCGCTACGTGCCCAACGACCCCAATGCCGGCTTCGAGCCGACACGCCGGGCGATCTCGCGTATTGCCAAGGAAGGGCGCAAGTATGGCGTGTCGCTGTGCATCATCACCCAGCGTCCGTCGGAGCTTGATCCCACCATCCTGTCGCAGTGCAACACGGTGTTTTCGCTGCGCCTGACCAACGAGAAGGACCAGGAGATCCTGCGCGCCGGCATTTCCGATTCGGCGGCCTCGCTGCTGGACTTCATGCCCACCATGGGCGTGGGTGAGGCGGTAGCCTTCGGCGAGGGCATCTCGCTGCCCACGCGCATTCGCATCGACCTGCTGCCGAAGGAGCATTTGCCGCGCTCCACCACCGCCGCCTTCACCAAGCGCTGGCAGAACGACATAGACGACCCCGGCTTCCTGTGGGAAGTGGTGGAACGCTGGCGCAACCAGGAGCTGGAGGAGCTGGCGACGCTGCCGGTGGAACCACTGCCAATGACGGAAACCAAGGCCATGCCGGCAGACAATGCGCCAGCTGTCGAAACCGCGCCTGCCACCATGACGGAACCTGCACCCGTGCCGGTGGATGACAGCAGGCCGGCAACGGAAACGGTGCAGCATGAGGATGCATCATCCTCTCCGAACACGCCGGCCAATCATGCAACGGAACAGCTCTTCGTTGGCGCAGCCCGGCAAACGCCGGATATGCCGAACACAAAACCGGCCTCTGCCACACGGGCCGAAAAGACGCTCCCCAAGGCCGGGGAAGACGATCCGCGAGCAGCGCTGCGCAGCTCCCTGCAGGAAGTTCTCAACCGCTTCCGCAGCGAATGAGTGAATGCGAAGAACAGTTTTCCAGCCTGCCAAGCAGGCTGGAACTGCCTTGCCTACAGAAAAAAAGGGCCTCCTGCCGCCCCAGGGCACGCCCCGGCCCCGGTGGAGCATCATTTCCGGATGAAGGCCGTGCGCATGCATTCTTTCGTGATGTCTTCCGTGATGTTCGCGCATGAACAACCATGCTCCTTGCCCGTTTCCGGGAACCTGCCCCTCCGCGAGCAACATCATGGCAGGATGAACGGTTTTTCGGTCTGGTTGCATCATGCGATTTTGCATATGCAGAGTCGTGTGCAAGGCAGTTCCGGGGGAAGAAATGCTGCCTTCACCTTCCCGTCGTGAAAGTTGACGGATTTCATCACGGAGTCCTTTTCAGCGTCCATTTCATGACGGATGTCATTTCAAAACGGGAGCATTATTCGTTCCCGTGGGTGCGGAGAGGCTGGGGTCTTCGGGGCCCCGGCCTCTTTCATGCGAAAATGCAGCTTTTCCATGATGCCCTCCCCTGCGCCCATGGCCGGGGCATGTGCATGACACAGATCGGGCAGGCCTGCTCATGAAAAGAAGCCGGTCTGCCGTGCAAGGCAGGCAGGCCGGCCAATTCATGTTCTCACAATTCATCGACGGCAGTTCGCCGCTTCTTCCGGCGCAGCGCAATCAAATCGGCTGCCTTGTGCAAGAGCCGTTCACTTCACCCGCACGAAGGTGCCGGTGGCACAGGCACCGTCATCGGTGCAGCCATCGAGCTTCCAGGAATCCTTGTCAGGCTGCGTCATCTTGGTGTTGTAGACCTGCCCGTTGGCCGGGTGTTTGACCTTGCCGACGAACACGCCGTTCTCCTCCTTGATCGGCGAAACGATCATCTCCATGCCGACGTTCTTCGGCCCGGAAGCCACCTTGCAGGACAGGCCGTGCTCACCACCCTTGGCGCATTCCACCACGAACTCCTGCCACTTCCACTTGCCGACCATGTCATCCACGCTGGCCAGCGCCGCACCGGAAAACAGCCCGGCTGCCATCACGCCCAGAGCCACCCTGGCAATCCTCTTCATTGCTCTTCCTCCTTGCTGTTTTCTGCACCTGCCTCGAGAGGCAGCACCATCACCGCCCCTCTCCCCAAACACATGCGTCATGGCCGTATCAGCCCGTGGCATTCCTTCCCTCCATTCATGCAAGGAATGCACGACGCATATGTGCATATGCGGATATCGGAATAATTTGTGCAAAATGTGGCGCAACCACTTGCACCTGCCAGCACATACCACCCTGGCGGGAATATCCTTGCCTCATCTGGTCAATTTTCCAGCCGGGCAAGAAAGGCGCGGGCATCCTGCCCCGACTGCCGCCACATGCGGCGGAAGTGATCACGCAGGATGAAGGCCATCCACACGCCACGGAAGTTGACATCAACAATGCGCCTGCCCCGCAACTTCCATACCACGCGGTTGCCGGAGGGCAGCAGGCGGCTTTCCACCCGGTTGCCTCGGCAGCGCACGATCTCGATGCCGCTGCCGCGCAGGCTGCGGGCCAGCGTGGCCAGCTTGCGGGCGGCATAATCGGTTCCCTGCCGGTAGTAACGGCGGCGCTCGGCCCGGCTCATGCGGCGAATGTCGCGCCCCAGGGCAAAGGTCATCACCCGCCGCATGTCCACATGGCGGTTCAGCACCCTGCGGATGGCCGCCGGAGAACCGCTGCGCCCGGCCCGCATGAAATCTGCCGCTGCCGCCTGCACGCGGCTGGCCACGGCGCACTTGCCCGCTGGTGCGGCCTGCGCCACCATGCCCGAAGCGATGAGCAGCAGCATGGACAACAGCATGGGCAGCAACAATGAAAGAACACCCCCACGCTCCCGAACCGACAGAATCAACTCCCCGCGCATGAGCTTGCCTCCCTGCCTCAAGCCCCCTGATGCCCCCTGCAACAGCCTAAAGCCTCCCGCCTTTCCCGGGAGACCTCACGAAACACACGGATCACTGCACCGGAAACGTTACCCCTCCGCTTCCCTTACATGGTGGTGAGCATATCATTTTTCAGCCACCTTGCCGATAGCTTGCGATGCGGAAAGGCCACGGGTTGACAGGATTCCCCTTATCTGGTTCAAGCACGGGATATAAAGATTTCCTTATATGGTGAGCCAGAGCGCATGACATCCCTCAGCAAGGCCACGGCAGGCAGCAGGCAGAAAACCACAAGACAGGCTGGCGACAGCGCGGGCAGCGCGGCCACGCCGGAAGTCTCGCTGGAGGTGTTCCCGGCGAAGGACGACGCCGGGCTGGCGGCATTGCAGGCGCTGGCGCGCCGTCTTGCGCCATTCGGCCCCTCGTTCATTTCCGTTACCTATGGTGCCGGCGGCTCCAATCGCGAGCGCACGCTGGCCACCATCAGGGCGCTGCAGCAGGCTTGCGACGTGCCGGTGGCGGCCCATCTCACGGTGGTGGATGCCTCGCGCGAGGACACGCTGCGGGCGGCGGAAACCTTCATCGAGCACAACAACGTCAACCACATCGTCGCCCTGCGTGGCGATCCACCCGGTGGCGACGGCCCCTATCAACCGCACCCGCAAGGTTTTGCCAATGCCGCCGAGCTGGTGGCGGCGCTGCGTCGGCGCTGGCCGGAGATCACCATCTCGGTGGCCGCCTATCCGGAGGTGCACCCCGATTCGCCTTCGCGCGAGGCTGATCTTGCCAACCTCAAGGCCAAGTTCGAGGCCGGGGCCAACGAGGCGCTCACCCAGTTCTTTTTCGACAACGACCTGTTCTTCGACTTCCTGGAAGCAGCGCGGCAGGCGGGCATCGACGGCTCCATTGCCCCGGGCATCATGCTGATGCCCAATTTCTTTCAAGTGAAGAACTTCGCCAGCCGCTGCAAGACCTCCGTGCCGGAGTGGCTGGAAGCACGCTTTGCCGGACTGAAGGGCCGCAAGGATGACGACGCCCGCGCCATGCAGCGCCTGCTGGCGACAGCATTCGCTACCGAGCAGGTGCTGGACCTGGTCAGCCGCGGCGTGAAGCACGTGCATCTTTACACCATGAACCGGCCCGAGCAGGCCGAGGCCGTCATGCGCGCGCTGGGCCGTGCCCCTGCGGCAAATGATTGCGCATGAGGCCGGCGGCACATGATGAAACATCGTCCGCCACCGCTTGTCATGAGAGCACAAGCGGACGCAATCCGTTCAACAGACAGGCAAATTGCGGAGCAATCGCACCATGAGCAGAACCATCGTCGCATCGGCCAGCAAGGAACATGTCATCGGCTTCGATGAGCCGTTCACCATCATCGGCGAGCGCATCAACCCCACCGGGCGCAAGAAGCTGGCCGCCGAGCTGGAGGAAGGCAACTTCGAGACGGTGAAGGCCGACGCCATCGCCCAGACCGCCGCCGGCGCACACATCCTCGACGTGAACTGCGGCATCTCCGCCGTCGATCCCAACGAGACGGAACCGCCGCTGCTGAGGAAGGCCGTGGAGGTGGTGCAGGAGGTCTCCGACCTGCCGCTGTGCATCGATTCTTCCGTTACCGGCGCGCTGGCCGCCGGGCTGGAGGTGGCGAAGGGCCGCCCGCTGGTCAACTCCGTTACCGGCGAGGAGGAAAAGCTGGAGGCCATCCTGCCGCTGGTGAAAAAATACGACGTGCCGGTGGTGGCCATCTGCAACGACGAGACCGGCATTTCCGAGGACCCGGACGTGCGCTTCGCGGTGGCGAAGAAGATCGTCGAGCGCGCCGCCGATCACGGCATTCCGGCGCATGACATTGTCGTCGATCCGCTGGTCATGCCCATCGGTGCCATGAACTCTGCCGGCGTGCAGGTATTCAGGCTGGTGCGGCGGCTGAAGGAGGAGCTGGGGGTGAACACCACCTGCGGTGCCTCCAACGTCGGCTTCGGCATGCCCAACCGCCGGGTGCTGACCGCCCACTTCATCGCCATGGCGGCCAGCCATGGGCTGACCTCGGCCATCATGAACCCGCTGCACGAGGAAGACATGGCCGCCGTCTTCGCCGCCAACCTGCTGAACGGCAAGGACCCGGACAGCCGCGCCTGGACGCAGCGCTACAAGCCCGCCGCGCCGGAAGGCGAAGCGGGTGGGCGCGGAGGCCGCCGCCGTCGCCGCCGCCGCGGGTGAGAACCTGGCATTTCCATTCCACGATACCCGGATGATATGCTGGCTACATGAACGATTCCCCGGACAGCACGACAGACAAGGAAACCGTGCAGGTGCTGTTCCTGCCCTCGGGCAGACGGGGGCGGCTGCCGAAGGGCACGACGGTGCTGGGCGCGGCGCGCTATCTTGGCGCGGATGTGGATTCCGCCTGTGGCGGGCGGGCCATCTGCGGGCGCTGCCAGGTGCTTATCCAGTCTGGAAACTTTCCGAAGGAAGGCATTGTATCATCGCCTGAACACGTCTCTCCACCAACGGCAGCAGAAGAGAAATACGCGAAGCTGCGCGACCTGCCTGCAGGCCGCCGCCTGTCCTGCCAGGCGCGGCTGCTGGGCGATGCCGTCATCGACGTGCCGCCGGAAAGCCAGCTGCATCGCCAGCTGGTGCGCAAGGAGGCGGAGCGCCAGCCGGTGGACGTGGATCCGCTCATCCGTGCCCTGCCGGTGCGGGTGGAGCAACCGCAGCTCGATGCCCCCTCCTCCGACTTCACCCGGCTGGCCGAGGCACTGGCAGAGGAATGGGGCGTGCATGACCTCATCCCCGACCCGCTCGCCCTGCCGCGCCTGCAGGCCGCCCTGCGCGCCGATGACTGGCAGGTAACCGCCATCATCCACCAGCCGCACCTCGATGCCGCACCGCGGCTCATTGACGTGCGCGCCGGCGTTGACGAAGCACTCCACGGGCTGGCGCTGGACATCGGCTCCACCACCATCGCCGCCCACCTCACCGACCTGCACACTGGCGAGGTCATCGTGGCGAAGGGCGCGATGAACCCGCAGATCCGCTTCGGCGAAGACCTGATGAGCCGCGTCTCTCACGCCATGATGCACGAAGACGGCGCGGCACAGATGAGCGCGGCGGTGCGCGAGGCCATCGGCGCGCTGGCAGCAGAAGCGGCAGCGGAAGCGGGCATTTCCCCTGACTCCATCCTGGATGTGGCAGTGGTGGGCAACCCGGTGATGCATCACCTCTTCCTGGGCATCGACCCGAAGGAGCTGGGGCAGGCGCCGTTTGCGCTGGCGGTGAGCGAGGCGCTGGAAATGCCGGCACGCGATGCCGGGCTTGCTCATGGCCTTGCCCCGGCGGCGCGCCTTTACACCCTGCCCTGCATTGCCGGGCACGTGGGGGCGGATGCCGCGGCGGTAGTGCTGGCGGAAGCACCGCACGAGCGCGAGGAGATCACCCTCATCGTCGATGTCGGCACCAATGCCGAGATCATCCTCGGCAACCGCGAGCGCCTGCTGGCCTGCTCCAGCCCCACCGGCCCGGCCTTCGAGGGGGCGGAGATCAGCCACGGCCAGCGCGCCGCACCGGGCGCCATCGAGCGCGTGCGCATAGACCGCAAGACGCTGAAGGCACGCTACAAGGTCATCGGCTGCGACCTGTGGTCGGATGCCGAGGGCTTCGAGGAAGCCTTGCGCGAAAACAACATCCGCATCACCGGCATCTGCGGCTCCGGCATCATCGAGGCTGTGGCGGAAATGTTCCTGGCCGGCATCATCTCCGCCGATGGCCGCTTCAACACCGCGCTGGCGGAAACCTCCGAGCATGTGCAGGCACGCGGACGCAGCTTCGACTACGTGCTGCGGCACGATGAGCCGCGCATCGCCGTCAGCCAGGAGGACGTGCGCGCCATTCAGTTGGCCAAGGCAGCGCTGTATGCCGGGGCGCGGCTGCTGATGGACCGGCTGGGGATAGACGCGCCGCAGCGCATCCGCCTTGCCGGGGCCTTCGGCGCGCATATCGACCCGCTATATGCCATGGTGCTGGGGATGATCCCCGACTGTGATCTGGAGCACGTTTCCTCCGCCGGCAACGCGGCGGGCACCGGCGCGCGCATGGCCTTGGTGAACATGGAGAAGCGGCGCGAGGTGGAGGCGCTGGTGCGGCGCATCGAGAAGATCGAGACGGCAACGGAGGTGCGCTTCCAGGAGCACTTCGTGGCGGCCATGGCCTTTCCGCACAAGACAGCCCCCACGCCCAACCTCAGCCGCGCCATCGACCTGCCCTCCCCGGCCCCGCAAGCGGGCGATGCCAGGGTCAACGCCAGCGGCCGCCCCCGGCGCCGCAACCGCCGCCGCTCCTGAAACGCCTGGCAGGCAGCGGAAAAACAGGGGACGCAACAGATCGTCCTGCCGCAGGTTGCTGTCAGTGGAGACCTTTCCTGCCCTTGGCGGCCTGCTCAGAAATACTCCAGCGACACGCGGAACAGCCGCGCCACCTGCTCGCGGTGCTCGGCCAGGGCGAACAGGATCACCACGTCGCCGGGGCGGATTTCCGTCTCGCCGGTGGCGCGGATCAGCTCATCACCACGCACCACAAGGCCGATGCGCACGCCATCGGGCATGTCGGCATCGCGCAGCTTGTGGCCGATGATGGGTGAAGTCTCCAGTGCTTCCGCCTCTATCAGCTCTCCGGCTTCGTCAAACACCGGATAGACACGATGCAGGAAGCCGCCGCGCGCGTATTGGAGTATCTCGGAAACCGTAACGGCGCGCGGATCAATCCACGAATCGATCCCCAGGGGCTCCGCCATGCGGGCGGAATCCAGCGTCGAGACCAGGCTCATGGCACTGGCTGCACCCTGCTGACGGGCCAGCATGGCGGAAAGCAGGTTCACCTTGTCATCATTGGTCAGCGCCAGGAAGAGATCGGCACGCTGCACCTGCGCCTCTTCCAGCAGCCGGGCATTCAGTGCCGAGCCGGTCAATACCACCAGGCGCTCGCCGAATTCTCCCAGCGCCAGCGCCAACTGGCGCGCCTTCTGCACATCCTGCTCGATGATGCTGACAATGCGGTTGCCATCCTGCAGCACGCGCTGCGCCACGTAGCGGCCAATGTTGCCTCCACCGGCAATGATGATGCTGCGCGCCGGCTCTTCCTCGTGCCCCAGGATGTGCAGCACGCGGCGGGCGCTGGCGGGATTGGTGACGATGTAGATGAAATCGCCCGGCTCCAGCTCGTCATCGCGGTGGGGAATGAACACCTTCTGCCCGCGGCGAATGGCAACAACGACCGCCAGCAGGTCGGGAAACAGCTCGGTGAGCTGCGCCAACGGCGTGCCGGTTACGGGGCAGTCCTCATCAAGCTGCACGCCCAGCGTCATTACCCGCCGGTTGGCGAAGTGCACCACATCCTGCGCACCGGGGCAGGAGATGCGGTCCAGCACCATCTCGCCCACCGCCACCTCCGGCGAAATCACCAGGTCCACCGCCAGGTTGTCGCGCGAGAACAGCGCCTGATAGCGCTTCTGCAGATAGGCCTGCGCCCGCACCCGCGCAATGCGCGTGGTGATGCCGAACAGGGCATCCGCCACCTTGCAGGCCACCATGTTCACTTCATCGGCATGGGTAACGGCAATGAGCATGTCGGCATCTGCCGCGCCGGCCTGCTCCAGCATTTCCGGATGTGCCCCGTGGCCCACCAGCCCCTGCACGTCGAGGTCATTGGAGATGGTGCGCACCAGCTCCGCCTGCATGTCGATGACGGTTACATCATGGCCTTCAGCCGACAGCCGCCGGGCAATGCCACGCCCCACCTGCCCAGCTCCGCAAATGATGATCTTCATGCCTGCACCGCCACCCTGCTGCCCGACATCCCGCGAATCCGGGAACATGCCCCTGCTGCTGCAAGGCATGCACCTCGCCAGCAGCATCACCGGTCCAGAAGACAGCAACCCATGGCCGAATGCAAGCCCGCAACGGCAGCGAAGCGATGCAATTCGTGCAACAACGCCCCCCGGAAACGGCTGCCTCGGAGGAATGATTCACTGCACCGTGGAGACATTGGCCGTTGGTGGCTGCGGCGGCACGATGGTGTTGCGCAACGCCATGCCGCGCAAGGCCGTGGCGAGAAAACGATTGGCCAGACGCTGCGCCTGGGCTTCCTGCTCGGGTGAAAGGCTTGCGGCAACCTGCGCCGGCGCGGCATCCGGAAGCGGCATTTTCACCACCGCCGGACCACGCAGGCGCATGGCAATGATGCGCCACGCCCGCGCTGCCACCGGGTCAGGCCGCACCAGCCCATGCATGCCCTTCTCCGCCAATGCCGCCAGCCTGGCCGCGGCATTGGCATGGCCCGCACTGGCAGCACGCTTCAGCCAGCCTACCACCCAGCGCTGGCGCGCCACCCGCCCATTGCTGGCCAGCGCCACCATGGCCATGCCATAAAAGGCACCGGGATGATTGTGGGCCGCCGCCATGCTGTAAAGCCGGAAGGCACGGCGCAGATCCTGCTTCCTGCGCTGCTTGCCAATGCCGGTGCGGTAATAGTCGGCCACCCGCACCAGGGCATCCACCGTCAGCATCAGCCGGCGCATGTTGCGCTCATCGGCATCATAGCGCCTTGCCAATGCACGATAGAAGCCGAAGGCCTTTGCATGGTCCACCTTGCCGCCGCGCCCGGTGCGGTAAAGGTAACCCAGATACCAGCCGGCAGTTACCTCCCCGGCCTTGAAGGCCTGCATGAAGAACTTCCGCGCCTGCGTGTACGCGCCGCGCTTCCACGCCGCCCGCGCCTTGCGCATCAGGGCCGCCCGCGCCTGCGCCTTGTCCGCTGCCGCGGGGCGGGCTGCATGCCGCGCCGGTGCATAGGAATGAAACTGGCGCAACAGGCTCAGGTCCTGCTCCTCGCCTGCCTCGGCAAGAGGCGCACCACCACCCGCCGCCGCTGCCAGCCCCAGCAGCGCCAGGGCGGCAGCGGCAACCGGTGCAACACGCCAGCTCCTTCCATATGCCTGCTCAGATGTCGGCATAGACCCGTTTCTCTCCCTTTGCGCCGGGGTGCGTAACCGCGCCATACCGGGCAGATCCCACCAGCTGCGCATATTTCCACAGCGCGCCGGAGCCGAAGTTCTCTTCCCGCGGCTGCCACTCGGCGCGGCGCTTCGCCAGCTCCTCTTCCGACAGCTCCACCTCGATGGTGCCGGCCACCGCATCCAGCGTGATGATGTCGCCATCACGAATGAGGCCGATGGGCCCGCCCACCGCTGCCTCCGGCGAGACATGCCCGACGCAGAACCCGCGCGTGGCACCGGAGAAGCGGCCATCGGTGATCAGCGCCACCTTGTCGCCCATGCCCTGGCCATACAGCGCGGCGGTGGTGGCCAGCATCTCGCGCATGCCGGGGCCACCCTTCGGCCCCTCGTAGCGGATCACCAGCACCTCGCCTTCCTTGTATTGGCGGTTGGTAACGGCCTCGAAGCAGGCCTCCTCGTTGTCGAACACCCGCGCCGGGCCGCGGAACTTCAGATGATTCATGCCCGCCACCTTCACGATGGCACCATCCGGGGCCAGGTTGCCACGCAAAACGGTAACGCCGCCGGTGGGCGAAATCGGGTCGGAGGCCGGGCGCACCACGTCCTGCTCGTCGTTCCACCGCACCTTTTCCATGTTCTCCTTCAGCGTGCGGCCCGTTACCGTCAGGCAGTCGCCATGCAGGAAACCCTCTTCCAGCAAGGTCTTCATCAGCAGCGGAATGCCGCCGGCCTCGAACATGTCCTTGGCCACGTATTTCCCGCCCGGTTTCAGGTCGGCGATATACGGCGTTTTCTCGAAGATGCGGCCGACGTCGAAGATGTCGAAGTCGATGCCGCATTCATGCGCAATCGCCGGCAGGTGCAGCGCCGCATTGGTGGAACCGCCGGAGGCCGCCACCACGGCAGCCGCATTCTCCAGCGCCTCGCGGGTAACGATGTCGCGCGGGCGAATATTCTCCGCCAGCAGGTTCATCACCGCCTCGCCAGCGGCAAAGCACAGCTGATCACGCATCTCGTAAGGTGCCGGCGCACCGCACGAATAGGGCAGCGCCAGGCCGATGGCCTCGGCCACCGTGGCCATGGTGTTGGCCGTGAACTGCGCCCCGCACGACCCGGCGGACGGGCAGGCCACATGCTCCAGCTCGTTCAGCTCCTCGTCCGACATCGCGCCGACGGAATGCTTGCCCACGGCCTCGAACACGTCCTGCACCGTTACCGGCCTGCCGCGGAACACGCCCGGCAGGATCGACCCGCCATAGATGAACACCGACGGCACGTTCAGCCGGCACATGGCCATCATCATGCCGGGCAGCGACTTGTCGCAGCCGGCCAGCCCCACCAGCGCGTCATAGCAGTGCCCGCGCATGGTCAGCTCCACCGAATCGGCAATCACGTCGCGCGACACCAGCGAGGACTTCATACCCTCGTGCCCCATGGCAATGCCGTCGGTTACCGTGATGGTGGTGAACTCGCGCGGCGTGCCGTGTGCCGCTGCCACGCCCTGCTTCACCGCCTGCGCCTGGCGCATCAGCGAGATGTTGCACGGGGCGGCCTCGTTCCAGCAGGTCGCCACGCCCACCAGCGGCTGATGCACCTCCTCGTCCGTCAGCCCCATGGCATAGAGATACGAACGGTGCGGCGCGCGCTCCGGCCCTTCCGTTACATGCCGCGACGGCAGCCTGCTCTTGTCGATCTTTCCCGGCTTCACCTTGGCATCCATGACTACCCCAGCCCTCCTGCCGATTACACGCTCTTCCACCAACAGGACGCCACCCGCCCCATTCACGAGGCCCGACTGGCATCCAGCCCATCACATCTCCCTGCCCGGCACCACAAAACCCCCGCCTGCACCCGGCAGAATCAGCAACGACACGGCACAGCCAATGCCGTGCCTGTCCCTCTATCGGCGGCGATTTGGCAAGGAAAATGGCAGAAATCGGACCACCCCACAAAAACCCGCGAACTGTGTCCTCCCTGCCACACACTTCGTGTGTTCTTACTTTCGCAAACCAAGGGTGCCCAGGGCAGGCTCTCTCTTCATCCTTCCACCCCGAAGCTTCCGGCCTATGCAAGGGCGGGAGTGTGTTCTTACTTTCGCAAACCAAGGGCGCCCGGGGCAGGCTCTCTCTTCATCCTCCACCCCGAAGCTTCCGGCCTATGCAAGGGCGGGAGTGTGTTCTTACTTTCGCAAACCAAGGGCGCCCGGGGCAGGCTCTCTCTTCATCCTCCACCCCGAAGCTTCCGGCCTATGCAAGGGCGGGA
>JALSGQ010000081.1 GCA_026982665.1 Hyphomicrobiales bacterium
GCCGCGCCGGGCAGCCGCGTGCTGATCCAGGCCACAGGCCCGCAGGCACAAGAAGCGCTGGATGCCCTGCAGAAACTGATTTCCGAGCGCTTTGGCGAGCCCGAGTGAGGAAGGGCAGATTGCTGCCCTGGTGTGCCTCATGCCCTGACCTCTGATGATGCGGCCTGATCGCAGATGAAGCGGCTGACAGCGGCCTGCGCTTCTTTACCAGGAATTAACCATGTTGGGGCAGCATTGCAGTAACAGGATGCTGCTGCTGGCGTTCATTGCTGCATTGTTGCCGCAATGCTGCGGTGTGTGGGGCTGGTAGCGTTGGTTGCAGGAGGATGCAAGCCATGACAGCACGTTGCTGGCCTTCCGGAGCGCGGGGACGCCCCAACTGGCAGGTGATGGCCAATGGTGGCGGGCATGCTGCCGGGGCTTCGGGCAGCGCAGAGCCGACGATGCGCGGCACCGCCAGCTGGCGCGCGTGGATGACGCCGGTATGCCCGCAGCCGCTGCCGCAAACGCCTGCGCCGGATACCATCGCGCCGCTGGCCGATGACGACGAGATTTCAGGCTGAGCCTTCTTTTCGACCCTTCATTCCGCCTTCTCCTTCCCTCCCCAGCAAAAGGGCCGTCCTTCACCTGAAGGGCGGCCCTTTTCATGATCGTTCCGGCCATGCCTACTTCACGCGGAACATCTTGATGCCGCGCATCAGCAGGCGCTCGATGAACGGCTCGGAGATGCCGCTCTTCACCTTGTAGAGGAAGTATTTCTCGAAGGCGATCTTGGCCCAGTGCACCCACTTGCCCTCGGCTGCCCAGTTGAGATTGCGCGGCGGATTCTGCGGCTTGGCGAGGAAAGCCACGCCCTTGTCGCCAAGGTCGGCCAGGCAGAAGGCATTCCACGTGGGTTCATGCGTCGGCTGCTGACCATCGATGAGCTGCCTGATGTTCTGCACCGTGGCGGTAACCATCGACTCGATCATGTAACCCGTCTTCGGCACGCCCACGGGCACCGGTGTCTCTTCCAGCGGCGGAATGGCGATGCACACGCCAACGCCGAAGATATTGGGATATTTCGGGTTGCGCTGGTGCTTGTCCACGATGATGAAGTTGCGCGGGTTCACCAGCCCCTCGATGCCAGCGCAGGCCTTCACGCCACGGAAGGCCGGCAGCATCATGGAGAAACCGAAGTCCAGCTCGTGCTTCTTCTTCTCGCTGCCGTCCTCGTTCATCTCGGTAACGAACATCCTGCCGTCTTCCACCCGGTCAACGCGGGCGTTGGTGATCCACTTGATGTTGCGGTCGCGCAGCTCGGACTCCAGCATGCCCTTGGTGTCTCCAACGCCACCCAGGCCCAGGTGGCCGATGTAGGGCTCCGAGGTTACGAAGATCATGGGCACCTTGTCGCGAATGCCGCGCTTCTTCAGGTCGGTATCCATGATGGCAGCGAACTCGTAGGCCGGGCCGAAGCAGGAAGCCATCTGCACCGCGCCGACGACGATGGGACCGGGATTGGCGCAGAACCTCTTCCATTCCTCATAAGCCTTTTCGGCATGGTCAACAGTGCAGACGGAGTGCGTGAAGCCACCATCGGGGCCAAGCCCCTCGATCTCGTCAAAGGCCAGCTCCGGGCCGGCGGCGATGACGAGGTAGTCATAGGTGATGGTGCTGCCGTCATTCAGCTCCAGCCTGTTCTCCTCCGGCACCACCTTCAGCACCTCTGCCGCCATGAACTCGATGCCGTGCCTGCCCATGATGGGGGCCAGGTCAAGCGTGATGCCGCCACGGTCTCGCCAGCCTACCGCCACCCAGGGATTGGATGGCGTGAACTGGAAGAACGGTGCCTTGTTGATGACCGTGATGCGATGTTCCTTGCCGAGCGCCTCCTTCAGTTCGTAAGCTGCCGGGATGCCACCAATGCCAGCCCCCATCACGACGATATGCGCCATGTCATGTTCTCCATGCCCCTGGGTTGCACATTCCCGCCACTGCCACGCGCATGCTCAAAGGAACGATGACTGCGGTGATGAGTTCATGGCAATGGCGGAGGCCACCACGTGCAGGGTGGTGCACGCGATCAATTTATCATGATATTCTAAATTTCTAATATTGAATGATCAAGGCTGCCTGCTGCACCCACGGCATCAAATGCTTCTTCCGGCCGAGGAGCGGTTTCAACCACCCGCGCCACGGGCGGCGCGGGCGTTGATGCCGTCGTGGGCTTCGCGAATGCGCCGTGGCCAGCGGCTCTTGATATACGACAGCACGGCGATGATATCCTCGTCCGTCAGCATGCCCTTGAAGGCCGGCATGGTGCCGCCCATGGGGATGGTGCCCTCCTTCACCATCCGGAACAGCAGTTGATCCGGGTGGTGCCATGTATGGCCTGTCTGGTCATGTGGCGGGGCGAACCTGCGGTCGGTGCGCCAGCCGGCCTGCCCTTCCAGGTTGGCACCGTGGCAACTGGCACAGGCGCGGGCGTACAGGTCTGCTCCGCGGGCCACCAGCTGTGCATCGTCCGGGCGCAGCAGGCTTGCCTGCGCCTGCTGGCCACCGGGGCGGGAAGCGCCACCACCGAACCATATCCAGCCCACCAGCAGGCCACCAGCCAGCAACACCGCCATTGGCACCAGGCGCGACAACTGCATGCTGTTTACTCCCGCTCCTGCCGACAATCGGCACGGCCATATCCTGCAAGATCACATCTTCAGCCATGCCCGCCGAGGTGGCATCGGCTGGCCATGCCTTCTGGTGGCTGCACCTTCGTGATCCCTGTCATCACTGCCGGGACACGGCCAGCCGATGCCGCAAGAATTGCCGCATTGCAGATGAGAGGCAAACGCAAAAAGCCCCTCTCGCGATCAACTTCACGAGAGGGGCTTGCCGGATGCTGCCCTCATGCTCCCTGACTGTCGGCCCGACGGCAAGACGACCCATGCCTGAAGATACCAAAGCACACCTGAAGACCTATGGCGTGCAATGGCTCTGGCATTGCCGTGGCATCAACGACTGCACAGACAGCAACGTGCCCGTGCATCCGGCCCCCGATTACCCTCGGCCGCAGCCCCCATCAAGAAGCGGGTTGCTCCCGGCCACGCCGCTTTCTCTCCCTGCAGGAAAGCGGCAAACTCTTGTCCTGCCCGCTGCCCTCACCTTCAGTGCCCGGCAACCGCCCGCCCAGCACGCCGCCTGTCATGCGGCCCGCCAATTCATGCCCCGCCATGACGTGCCGGCACCATTGCAGCCAGAATGCCACCGGCCCCTTCAGGCCTCGGAGCCGAAGCTGGGATCAATGGCTCCGGCAGGTGGCGTCAACCCGGCCAGCAGGCAGCCACGGGCCACCGGGCCGCCATTGAAGATGACATAGAGATATTTCATGCCGCCCTTGGCAGAGAACCGCCCGTCCAGCGCCTCGTGCAGGCGCCTGAGCGGGGGCTCTGCCTCATCGCGATAGGCACCCTGCAGAGTGCGGATGACCTCCCAGTGATCATCCTCCAGCTCAAGCCCCAGCTCCTGCGCCAGCGCCTCGGCATGGCGGGGCGACCAGTGCGGCGGTGCATCGGGAAAGCCCGGAGAAGCCTGCACGGCACCGGGGCGGATGATTTCTTCCATGGTGGTGGGCATGATCTCTTCCTCCCTTGCGGTTCCTTCCCTTCTTGCTGTGTACCCCTCCCGTGCGCGGAACATGCTTGCGACCCGCAGCGCGTGCTGGCGAGAGCACGCCTGAATATCTGGTTTTCCGCATATGCGCAGGCTAGCACAATGATGCCTGTTGTCCAAGCCCGAATTGCGGGCAGCGTGCTACCCCGTGCTTGCGTTGATGGCAGAAATCCGCTTGAATGAAACGGAGGCGTAACGAGTGAGCACAAACACTTCTCGCAAAGCGGAACAGGCAGCATGCAACTGAGCGACGTGCAGGCCCTGAAGCTGTGGCGCGGCGTGGTGCTGGAGCAGGTGCGCGATGACCTGCCGGATCTGTCGTTGCGGCAGATGGCAGTGCTGCTGAGCATCTACCTGGATCCACCACCGCACACGGTGCGCGGGCTGGCGGCCAAGCTGGGCGTTACCAAGCCGGTGATCACCCGCGCGCTGAACGCCATGAGCCGATACAAGCTCGTCGAGCGCCGGCGCGATGAGCATGACAAGCGCAACGTGCTGGTGCATCGCACGCTGGAAGGTGCGCTCTACCTGGAGGCGCTGGCGGAGATGATCCGCGAGCAGGCGGCGCGGGTGGAGCAGGAGGACATGCTGGCCACATATGATGCTCGAGAGGCAGAAGATGGGCATGACGGGCATGAGGAGGCCGGTGCCCCGGAACGAAACGTGCTGACCCGCGGCAACCTGCCCGGCATGAAGGCGGACGTGGCACCGTCGAGCGAAGCTTGCCGGCAAGACGGGGCGCAGGCGTTGCCGCCAGAGGAAGAAACACGCGCGCGCAAGGCGCAGGACACGGCAGAGGAACCGATGCAGAAAGGGCATGCCGATGCCTTGCGCTGATGCCGATGATGCCGCTGGCGGCAGGGCTGCCGGCAATCCTGCAAGCAATCCCGCAAGCAATTCCGGCAGCAGTCCGGGCAGTGCCGCACCTGCTGACAGTGCCGCCTCCACCCCGCCCCCCGCCGCCGGTGCAGTGCGGCTCATCTGCCGCTGGGCCAGCGCGCCGCTGAAGACCATGCCCGGCGGCCGGGCAGAGATGGCAAGCCAGATCCTGCGCGGCGAGCAGGCGGAAAAGCTGGAAGAGGTGGCGCTGCCCCCGCACTCGCGCGAACGCGGCTGGCTGCGCGTGCGGCTGCTGCACGATGGTTACGAGGGCTATGCCCCGCGCGAGGCCTTCGACCTTGCCCCCGACACGCCGCCTTCGCACGTGGTGTGCGTGCCGCAGACCCTGCTGTTTCCGCAAGCCGACATCAAGAGCGCGCCGACACAGCCGCTGTTCATGGGCGCGTTGCTGCATGCCGCCGGCGTGCCGGTGGCCGGGCGCGGCACGTCCGGGCATTTCCTGCCGTTGCAGGAGGGGGGCTTCGTGTTTGCGGCGCATGTGCATCGGCTGGGCGACACCATGCCAGCGGATGCCGCCGGCATGGCCGAAATGCTGCTGCATGCGCCCTACCTGTGGGGCGGGCGCACGATGGCGGGCATCGACTGCTCGGGGCTGGTGCAACTGGCGCTGACGATGGCGGGGCAACGCAACGTGCCGCGCGATTCCGGGCCGCAGGCAGAGCAGGTGGGCGAGGCATTGCCACTTTCCTGGCTGCAGGCTCCCGAACGGTTGCAGCGTGGAGATCTCGTGTTCTGGAAAGGGCACGTGGCCATGCTGCTTGACGAACACACCATCATTCATGCCAATGCCCATCACATGCAGGTGGCAACAGAACCCCTGCAGGCGGCGGTGGAGCGCATTGCCCGGAGCGGGGGCGGCGAACCAACGGCATTGCGTCGCCTCCCGGCAACGGCGGCAGCGTGAGAACACCTGCCAACGGCTGACGGGGGCAGCGCGGACGGAAAAACGGCAACAGGTCTTCTGGCGGCATCATGCAGACGCATTTCACGCCACGGCAGCTGAAGGATCCGGACATCGCCGCCGCCAACGCGGAGCTGCGCAAGTGCGTGCACTGCGGCTTCTGCATGGCCACCTGCCCCACCTATCGCATCAGCGGCGACGAGCTGGAATCGCCGCGCGGGCGCATTCACCTGATCAGGACCCTGCTGGAGGAAGGGGGGGAAGAAGGCGGTGCGCCGGAGTGGGACGTGCTGCATCACCTCGACCGCTGTCTCACCTGCCTGAACTGCACCACCACCTGCCCTTCCGGCGTGGGGTATGACCGGCTCATCGACATTGCCCGGCGGCGCACCGCGCACGCCAAGACACGCCCCGCCCTCAGGCGCGCCATCCGGCGGCTGCTGCTGGCCACGGTGCCGGAGCCGCAACGCCTGCGCCTGCTGGCACGGCTGGGGCGCATGGCGGCGCCGCTGGCATTGCCGCTGCTGCGCAAGAGGAGCACGGCAGCTCCGCTGACAGCGATGCTGCGCATGGTGCACGGACGGAAACCGCAGCATCCGCTGCATGGCGACTATCCGCCGCTGGCAGATGGCCCCGGTGATGGCCGGCGGGTGGCGCTGCTGACAGGCTGTGCGCAATCGGTGTTTGGCCGCACCGTGTCGGAAGCCACGCTGTTCGTGCTGCGGCAGGCGGGATTTCATGTGGTCATTCCGCCCGCCGCCGGTTGCTGTGGCGCCATGGAGGAGCATCTGGGCCTGCGGGAGCGCGCGCGGGCGCGGGCGGCGGCCAATGTGCGGGCATGGATGGCGGCAGGCGTGGAGGCCGTCGTCATCGATGCCTCGGGTTGCGCCGGCACGGTGAAGGAGCATGGCGCGCTGCTGGCCGACGATGCGCAGCTTGCCGAGGCAGCGGCAGGGCTTTCGGCCCGGGCCTTCGAGCTTTCCGAGCTGCTGCTGTCGCTGCCGCAGCTGCCGGCATGGCGTGCACCGAAGGCATGGCGGGTGATGTGGCATGCACCGTGTTCGCTGACCCACCACCTGCGCATGGCCGAAAAACCGGCGCAACTGCTGCAGACAGCGGGCTTCACGCTGCTGGAGCCGGAAGAGGCACACCTGTGTTGCGGGGCTGGCGGGGCCAATGCGGTGCTGGAACCGGAGGTGGCAGAGCAGCTGCGGCGGCGCAAGCTGCATCATCTGCAGCATGGGCATGCCGATGTCATCGCCAGCGCCAACTTCGGCTGCATGCAGAACCTGCAACAGGATGCCTTGCTGCCCGTGGTGCATTACGCACAGCTGCTGGCCTGGGCTGCTGGCGGGCCAGATCCGCTTACCGGCGTGCAGCCGCGGCACTGACTGAAACCTTCTTCCGGCACGAATCCTGATCATCCACGGGCGAGCCGCCCCCCTATGGCGCGCGAAATGGCAACAGGTGCGGCAAAGCAGCGCATTGCAGGGGGCTTGTGCGCGCACCTGATATATATCAATTCCTTCTCATATAAGAATGTTATCATGAATGCAGGTGAAGCCGGGGATTCGCGCCCCTGTTGCGATTCATGCGGGGCGGGGCTTGCACCTGCCCCTTTCATGGGCCTGCCCCGGACACCACACATCAATGAACATGGCATGGATGCCTTCAACGGCATGCCGTGAACAGACAGAGAGAGGGTGAATCCATGAGCAACGAAAACATCAGCTGCATGACGCCGCAGGTGGAAATCCGGCAAGGCCATGCTGGTGGCGGGCGGCGGCTGGCAAACGTGAAGCGGTGCTCGGCCAGGGGCCTTGCATCCGGCCTGCTGGCGGCGGGAATGGTGCTGACTGCTCTTGGCGGCGCGGGCATCGATGCGCCGGCACAGGCGCAGGTGGGCGACATGAGCAGCGCGGAGAAGGTGGAGAACGCACCACTGCTGCTGCCATTGTCGCACCGGCGCGCGCCGCTGGACTTCACCCTGCCCGATGTCAACAGCGGCAAGAACCTGCGCCTTGCCGACCTGCGCGGCAAGGTGGTGGTGGTGAACTTCTGGTCCACCGCCTGCCCGGCCTGCCGGGCGGAGATGCCTACCCTGCAGAAATTGCGCGACAGGCTGCGCGGCATGGACGTGGAGGTGCTGAGCGTGCACATTGGCGGCGATGCAGACAAGGTGCGCGCCTTCCTGAAGGACAACGGCATCAACATGGCAGTGCTGCAGGATGTCGGCGGCAACGTGGCGAAGGCCTGGGGCGCGCTGCACCTGCCGGTTACCTACGTGCTGGCGCAGGATGGCAGCATCGCCTTCGTTGCCTATGGTGCGCGCAACTGGAACAACCCGCAGATCACGCGCCTGATCACCACGCTCATCCCGCCGCTGCAGGGCAGCGAATGACAGCCATGCCGTGCGGATGCCTGCCGCACCGGCCAGCCGCTTCCGCGGCAAGGCTTCCTGCCCCTGTGCCGGGGACGAGATTGCGGCCGCTCCCTTGCGGGGCGGTCGATTTTCGTGTGCAAACATGGCATAAGCACGGGTTGTGGAAGCAACGCCTGCACACAACCGGGCACTGCGGCATCTTCCTCCTTGAGGCCTTCCGGGCGGCATGGCACATGGCACGGGATATTCGGGAAGCCGGCGCGATGCTGCTGCTGATCAGGCGGAGCAGAAGTGCGCAAGGACCGGGGAGGATGCATCCTTGCGGCCGTCATGGTTGTGGGCATACCGGGGGAAGGCGGCATGTTGCGCGAAATGCTTGTCCTGTTCATCGTTCTGCTGGCCGGGGCCATTGCCGGCGTGATGAGTGCCCGCTGGGCGGCGGATCATCCCACGCTGGCCGGTGCGGCGCGCGCCGGTGCATGGCAGGCCTGGCCCGATGCCGGCGTGGCCGATGCCATGCCCTATGCGCGGCTGCGCTACTACCTGGATGGCGCGCTTCCACCGTCGCCGGTGGACAGGCTGGAGCTGCTGGCACTGCGTGATGATGACGGCAAGGCGCTGGTGAGCGATTGCGACTACGAGCTGCAGGGACGCATGCTGCCGGTGCGCAGCTGGATCATGAGCGTGCATGCCGTGCATGGCGGACCGGCCAGCGCGCTGCTGCACGCCGAGGATGCCGTGCTGGAACCGGACGGCAGCGTGCGGGTGCGGCTGGGGCGGCAGGTGCAGCCGGGCAACTGGCTGGCGCTGCCACCGGATGACGGCAGGCTGCGGCTGGTGCTGCACCTGTTCGGCATCAGCCCGCTGGAGCGCGAGCGCATTCTGAAGCGCGCACCCTTCAGCATTCGCCGCGGCAAGTGTGCATGAGGGGGGCCTGCGGATGATGCGCCTGTTCTACTGGATTGGTGTCTTCCTGCTGGGGGCGGTGGTGGCGCACCTGGTGTTCGTGCTGATCATGCCGAAATACGAGGCGCGGGCACTGGTGGGGCGGCTGCACCAGCAACTGGGCGTGAATGCCTTCACCCCCTTGCAAGGCCCCCTGCTGCGGCGGCTGGTGCGTCATCCGCTGCCGGATGCCACCTATGGCGCATGCGTGCTGGACATTTCAACGCAGCAGGCCACCATCCTGCGCGGCCCGGCCCTGCGTGCTCCGTGGGCGCTGACGGTGCATTCGCCACGCGGAGATGTCATCTACGCCATCACCGACCGCCACGTGCCTGCCGGCACCATCGACATCCGCTTCGAGCATCGCCCCCCGGCCGAAAATGGCATCATCGCCCTGCCCCGCATGCAGCAGCGGCAGCTGGTGGTGCCGTTGACGGTGCCGCGCGCGGTAATGGTGCTGGAGGTGTTTCCGTGGCATCCCGGGCAGGTGCGGCTGGTGCGCGACCTGGTCTCGGAGCTGCAATGCCGCAGCGTGCCGCTGGCCAGTGATGCCGGTGCCGCCGGTGCCGCTGCCAACAGGGCGGGCAATGCCACCACCGCAACAGATGCCCAGCCACGGCAACCCATGCCGCGCGCCCGCCCGCAGCGCGCGCCAGCCCCCTGATTCCCCCTGTATTCCCCCCTGTCGCCATGTGTACCAATGCCACCCGTGCGGCATCCTCCCCGCCATGAGACTCGCCATGCAATGGCATGATGCGGGCAACATGCTTTCGTGCAGCGCGCCAAATCTGCTACTGCCAGAGCCGAAGAGCATGAACGTGGCAACTGGTGCATCGGTTGCTGATACCTGCCTGCACCAGTGCCTGCCACATCAATCCGGAGCAGGAGTTCCCATGCGTGCATTCGACGACATTGCCGCCGATTTCGAGTTCCTCGACGAGTGGGAAGACCGCTATCGCTACATCATCGAGCTGGGCAAGGAATTGCCACCACTGCCGGAAGAGGATCACACGGAGGAAAACCGCGTGCACGGCTGCGTCTCGCAGGTGTGGCTGAAGACCATGCCGGAAGGCTCAGGGCCAGATGCGGTGCTGCACTTCGCGGCGGACAGCGATGCGCTCATCGTGCGCGGGCTGGTGGCCATCCTCTTGAGCATGGTGGAAGGGCGCAAGGCCGGCGAGATCATGGATGAAGACATCAAGGGCAAGCTTGAGGCCCTGGGCCTGCAGGAGCACCTGACGCAACAGCGCGCCAACGGCCTGGCGGCGATGATCGAACGACTGAAAACAGAGGCACGAAAGGTGGCAGAAGCAGGCTGAAGCCATTTTTCATTCACGCAACCTGCCGGTTTTTCGCGCCTTCAGGATGATTAACCGAAATCCGGTTAATTTGCCCTCCCTTGTGTTTTTCCGCCTCTGTCGGCTATAAGCTGGCCGTGCGGGGGCATCCTGAGAATCGGCAAGGCCCGTCTTTCACGGGGCGCTGAAGGAGCATTGCATGGCATCGAAACCTTCCACCGCCAGCAAGGGTGGCAAACGCAAGGCTGCCGGCAAGGCAAAGGCCAATCATCCGCCGGCCTTCACGCAGGAGGAGGAGCAGCGCGCGCTGCGCGACATGCTGCTGATCCGCCGCTTCGAGGAAAAGGCCGGGCAGCTCTACGGCATGGGGCACATCGGCGGTTTCCTGCACCTGTATATCGGGCAGGAGGCGGTGGCCACCGGCATCTTCATGGCGCGCAGGCCGCAGGATGACGTCATCACCTCCTATCGCTGCCACGCGCAGGAGCTGCTGGCCGGGGCCGAGCCGAAGGCAGTGATGGCGGAGCTGACGGGGCGGCTGCCCGGTGTCTCCAAGGGCAAGGGCGGCTCCATGCACATGTTTCATGTCGCCGGGCATTTCTGGGGCGGGCATGGCATCGTCGGCGCGCAGGTGCCCATCGGCACCGGCCTGGCCTTCGCCGCGCAATACAATGGCGAGGACAGGGCCTGCTTCACCTTCTTCGGCGAGGGTGCGGCCAACCAGGGGCAGGTGTATGAGAGTTTCAACATGGCCGCACTGTGGAAGCTGCCCGTCATCTACGTCATCGAGAACAACCGCTACGCCATGGGCACGGAGATCAGCCGCGCCACGGCGAAGGCGGAGGAGCTGTTCATGCGCGGGGCGGCCTTCGGCATCCCCGGCGAGCAGGTGGACGGCATGGACGTGCGGGCGGTGAAGGATGCGGCGGAGCGGGCGTTGCAGCACGCACTCTCCGGCAAGGGGCCGTATATCCTGGAGATGCAGACCTACCGCTACCGCGGGCATTCCATGTCCGACCCGGCGAAATACCGCTCGCGCGAGGAGGTGCAGAAGATGCGCCAGGAGCACGACCCCATCGAGCAGGTGAAGCGCCGCCTGCTGGAGGCCGGCTGGGCGACGGAAGAGGACATCAAGGCGGTGGATCAGGAGGTGCGCAAGGTGGTGGCCGAGGCCGCCGACTTCGCCACCGGTGCCGAGCAGCCGCCGGAAGAGGAGCTGTGGCGCGACGTCTATGCGCCGGTGCAGGCGTGAGACATTCGGCGGCTCCGGGGGCTGGCTCCGGGTCGTTCCGCATTGTCGAGGGGATTTGCTGACATGGCCGTAGTGGTTCGCATGCCGGCGCTTTCGCCCACCATGACGGAGGGCACGCTGGCGAAATGGCTGGTGAAGGAAGGCGAGGCCGTCTCGCCCGGCACCGTCATTGCCGAGGTGGAAACCGACAAGGCGATCATGGAGCTGGAGACGGACGAGGAAGGCGTGCTGGCCAAGGTGCTGGTGCCGGAGGGCACGGCGGGCATCAAGGTCGGCGAGCCGATTGCCGTCATCGCCGAGGAGGGCGAGGACTTCGACCTCGATGCCCTGCTGGCGGAATCGGGTGGCGCTGTTGCCGCTGCCACCGGCGGGAGCGAGGAAGCCGCCGCACCAGCCGAGGACACCACGGGCGCGGATGCCACGCCCGCCAGCCCCGCGGTGCACGTGGGCACCGCCGCTGCGCCGGTGGAAACGAATGCCGAGGCCTATGCGCTGAACGGCGCGCCCGATCCGGCCCGCAACCTTTCCATCACGCCACCGGCGGAAGGTGATCCGGCGCTGCCGGAGGGCACGGAGTTCGTCGAGCAGACGGTGCGCGAGGCGCTGCGCGATGCCATGGCGGAGGAGATGCGGCGCGACGAGCGGGTGTTCCTGATGGGCGAGGAGGTGGCCGAGTATCAGGGCGCCTACAAGGTCAGCCAGGGGCTGCTGGAGGAGTTCGGCCCGAAGCGCGTGGTGGATACGCCGATTACCGAATACGGCTTTGCCGGCCTTGGCATCGGCGCGGCGTTTGCGGGCTTGCGGCCCATCGTCGAGTTCATGACCTTCAACTTCGCCATGCAGGCGATTGACGCCATCATCAACTCGGCGGCCAAGCAGCGCTACATGTCCGGCGGCGAGGTGAGCGTGCCCATCGTCTTCCGCGGGCCGAACGGCGCGGCGGCGCGGGTGGCCGGGCAGCACAGCCAGGATTACGCGGCATGGTATGCCCACGTTCCGGGGCTGAAGGTGGTCATGCCCTATTCGGCAGCGGATGCGAAGGGGCTGCTGAAGGCGGCCATTCGTGATCCTGACCCGGTGATCTTCCTGGAGAACGAGATCCTCTACGGCCATTCCTTCCCGGTGCCGCAGGTGGAGGACTACGTGCTGCCCATTGGCCGCGCCCGCATCGCCCGCGCCGGTGATGACATCACCATCGTCTCCTACGGCATGGGCATGCATTACGCCCTGCAGGCAGCCGATGCGCTGGCTGGCGAAGGCATCTCGGCGGAGGTCATCGACCTGCGCAGCCTGCGCCCGCTGGACATGCCTGCCGTCATCGCCAGCCTGCAGAAGACCAACCGCCTCATCACCGTGGAAGAAGCATGGCCGGTGTGCTCCATTGGCGCGGAGATCTGCCGCCGGGTGATGGCCGAGGCCTTCGACTGGCTGGATGCGCCGGTGCTGACGGTGAACGCCAAGGACGTGGTGCTGCCGTATGCCACCAACCTGGAGAAGATGGCGCTGCCGACGGTGGAAGAGGTGGTGAGCGCCGCGAAGGCCGTGCTCTATCGCGACTGACATGGGGAGCCGCACACGATGCCCATAGCCATTCTCATGCCGGCGCTTTCGCCCACCATGAAGGAGGGCCGGATCGCCCGCTGGCTGAAGCAGGAAGGCGAGCCGGTGAACGCCGGCGACATCATCGCCGAGATCGAGACCGACAAGGCGGTGATGGAGCTGGAGGCCACCGATGAAGGCACGCTGGCGAAGATCGTCGTGCCGGAAGGGACGGAAGGCGTGCCGGTGAACGCGCTCATCGCCGTGCTGGCGGAGGACGGCGAGGAGGTGAACGAGGCGGATGTCGAGGCGCTGAAGCAATCCGCTCCGGCGGCTGGCAGCGGCGGCGGCGCTGCTGGCAGCAGTGGCGCTGGTGATAGTGCACCCGCCAAGGCTGCCGACGCCGCATCGCAACCGGCCTTCGCAACGCCCTCCGCATCAGCTCCGGCTCCCGCGCCTGCACCCGCCCCAGCCCGCGCACGCGGGCGCGTGTTCGCCTCGCCGCTGGCGCGGCGGCTGGCGAAGGAGAAGGGCATCGACCTTTCGCTGCTTACCGGCTCCGGCCCGCACGGGCGCATCATCAAGCGCGACGTGGAGGCGGCCATTGCCGCCGGCGTCGGACCGGCTCCGGCGGCGGCAATGGCCACGGCTGGCGGAGTGCAGACCGGCGGCATGAGCGATGCCGAGGTGCTGGCGCTCTACCCGCAAGGCTCCTACGAGGTGCAGCCCATCGACTCCATGCGCCGCGCCATTGCCGAGCGGCTGACCCTGTCGAAGCAGACGGTGCCGCATTTCTACCTCAGTGTCGATTGCGTGCTCGACCAGTTGCTGGAGGTGCGCAAGGGCATCAATGCCGAAGCCCCGCAAGGCGAGGACGGCAAGCCGGCGTGGCGGCTGTCGGTGAACGATTTCGTCATCAAGGCCTGGGCGCTGGCGCTGAAGAAGGTGCCGGACGCCAACACCACGTGGACGAATGCCGGGCTGCTGCGCCATGCCCACGTCGATGTATCGGTGGCCGTGGCCATCGAGGGCGGGCTGATCACCCCCATCATCCGCGCCGCCGAAACGCTGTCGCTGAAGGAGATCTCCGCTGCCATGCGCGACCTCGCCAGCCGCGCCCGCGCCCGGCGGCTGAAACCGGAGGAATACCAGGGCGGCACCACGTCGCTGTCCAACCTCGGCATGTTCGGCATCAGGCAGTTTGCCGCCGTCATCAACCCGCCGCAGGCGACCATCCTGGCGGTGGGCGAAGGCGCGCCGCGGGTGGTGGCGGAAGACGGCCAACCGGTGGTGCGCACGGTGATGACCGCCACGCTCTCCGCCGATCATCGCGCCGTGGACGGTGCCGTCGCCGCGCAGGCGCTCACCGCCTTCAGGCGCTACATCGAGCAGCCGATGCTGATGCTGCTGGAGGGGTGATGCGCATGTCTTCACTGCTGTTCAAGAAAGCAGAATATCCGCTACGCAAATTGCTCGATGATATAGAACTCGGAGAAATCGGTCTGCCCGAGTTGCAACGTCCCTTTGTCTGGAAAGTAACCAAGGTTCGTGATCTATTTGATTCCATGTATCGGGGATACCCGATAGGATTTTTTTTGTTTTGGGAAAATGCTGAAAATGACGACATAAAATATATAGGAATAAAAGAAAAGCAAAAGATTCCCAGGCTTCTCATTGTGGATGGCCAGCAGAGACTAACCTCACTTTATGCAGTAATGAAGAAAAAAGAGATCATTGATAAAAACCATTCACCCCAAAGGATACGTATATCTTTCAATCCAATTACGAAAAAGTTTGAGGTTTATAATGCTGCTATTGCAAAGGATCCAGAATGGACACCTGATATTAGCGATATATGGGACGAGGGATCGAGCATTTACTCTTTTGTAAATAAATATATATCAAGAATTTCTGAACAAGAATATTCCCATGACATAGATATTGAAAAAGTATCTAGCAGCATTGAAAGGCTTTCGAAGCTTGAAGATTACCCAATTACAGCGCTAGAAATATCCTCAAGCGCCGATGAAGAGCAGGTTTCTGACATTTTTGTAAGGATTAATAGCAAGGGAAAACAACTGAATCAATCCGACTTTATTTTGACCTTAATGTCTGTTTTTTGGGATGAAGGACGCCATGCGCTGGAAGACTTCTCCAGAATGTCGAGAATAGCGCCTCAGGACAAATCTCCTTCTCCCTTCAATTTTTATATACACCCCTCCCCTGACCAGCTTTTGCGCGTCAGCATTGCCTTGGCCTTCAAGCGTGCGCGCTTGTCGCATGTTTATTCCATCCTACGGGGAAAGAACCTGGAAACTGGAAAATTCTCGCCAGAGCAGAGAGAAGAGAATTTTGCTCTCCTCCAAGAGGCGCAAGCACATGTCCTTGACTTGAAAAACTGGCATGAATTTCTGAAGACTGTCCATGCTGCTGGCTACCTTAGTGGAGCAATGATTACATCAGAGACAGCCCTAATATATTCTTATGCATTTTGGCTTATTGGAAAGATAGAGCATAAAATGTCTTATGAAGAGCTCCGCTCAATGATATCCCGATGGTTCTTCATGGTGGCGCTTACCGGGCGATATTCAAGCTCTCCGGAAAGCACCATGGAGCAGGATTTGGCCCGATTGCGTACCGCGCAGGACAAGAATACGTTCATAAATGTGCTGAATGAGCAAATAGATTCCATATTTACGCCTGATTATTGGGAGGTAACGCTACCTTCAGAGCTGGATTCCGCTGCGGCAAGATCACCAGGCCAGTTTGCTTTTTATGCATCGCTAGTCTTGCTGGATGCTTCCGTTCTTTATTCCAACATGAAGGTTTCCGATCTCCTGCGTCCAGACATAAAGAGCATGAAATCAGCCTTGGAGCGCCACCATCTTTTTCCGCGCAATTTCCTGAAAAGGAAAGGCATTACAGAGGACAGAATGATCAATCAGGTGGCCAACTATGCTCTGTTGGAGTGGCACAAGAACATAGAAATTTCCGATGATGATCCAGCCGTCTACGCACCAAAACAGGAGGAGGCATTTACTGAAGAGGCATTGAACAAAATGTATGATCTGCATGCATTGTGGAATGATTGGTATCACTATGAATATACGGACTTCCTTGGCAAAAGAAGAAAGCTCATGGCTGGTGTTATCAGAAGGGGGTATAAACAGTTAAGCGCCTTGGAAATACGGAATTGATATAATCTCGGTATTCCAAACCTTCTTGGAGAATAGGCATGGGAGCTGACAACTTCGACCTCATCGTCATCGGTGCCGGGCCGGGGGGCTACGTGGCGGCCATTCGCGCCGCGCAACTGGGCATGAAGACCGCCATCATCGAGGCGAAGCATCTGGGCGGAATCTGCCTGAACTGGGGCTGTATCCCCACCAAGGCGCTGCTGCGTTCGGCGGAGGTGCTGCACCTGGCGCGCCATGCCAAGGACTTCGGCCTGAAAGTGGGTGAGGTGGCGGTGGACTTCGAGGCCGTCATTGCCCGCTCGCGCAAGGTGTCGGAACGGCTGAGCCGCGGCGTGGCGCACCTGATGAAGAAGAACGACATCACCGTCATTGAGGGCTACGGCAGGCTGCTGGGCAAGG
>JALSGQ010000082.1 GCA_026982665.1 Hyphomicrobiales bacterium
CGCCTTGCCCTCGTCCGCCAGAACCTTCGTGATCGCCGCCGTCAGCGTCGTCTTGCCGTGGTCAACGTGGCCGATCGTGCCAATGTTCACGTGCGGCTTCGTGCGTTCAAACTTCTCCTTGGACATCAGTCTCCATCCTTGTGCTTGTAGGTCATTGCCCTGCGTTCACGCGCCCTGCCCGCCGCTTTCAAGCTGGAGCGGGTGAGGGGAATCGAACCCCCATCTTCAGCTTGGAAGGCTGTTGCTCTACCATTGAGCTACACCCGCGTTGTCCTTGCGCCGAAGCGCATCGCCTCTGCCCCACTCTTCCACCCGGCCACGCAAGGTCAACACCTTCAGGGTGGCAGGGAGGGAGAGCAAGGACCAGCCAACATGACAAACGAATGGTGGAGGGGGCTGGATTCGAACCAGCGTAGGCATAAGCCAACGGGTTTACAGCCCGTCCCCTTTAGCCACTCGGGCACCCCTCCGTGAAAACTCCCCCACAAGCCCGGGAAAGGTGCCCCGGAAGACTTGCAGGAATCCCCACCGCAGCGATGCGCCGCGGCAAGTGCCTGCTATATGCGCACAGCCCTGCGCACTGTCAAGCACGTTGGCCCGATTGCCACAATCGCTTTCAGGCATGAGGCGCTTGCAGGCAGCGCATGCGCCTGCATGCATTGTCATGCATTGCCTGCGCATCCCTGAGGCATGGTTTGACCCAGGCCCTGCGGTGCGCGACCATGGAGCCGGAAATTCCGGGAGAGAATCACATGCCCATCCGCAAGCTGCCACCGGAAGTCATCAACCGCATCGCTGCCGGCGAGGTCATCGAACGTCCGGCAGCGGTGGTGAAGGAGCTGGTGGAAAACGCGCTGGATGCCAACGCCCGGCGCATCGAGGTAATCTTCCGCGAAGGCGGGCGCACGCTCATCGAGGTGGCCGATGACGGCTGCGGCATGACACCGGAGGAGCTGCAGCTGGCAGTGCAGCGGCATGCCACCTCCAAGCTCGCCGATGATGACCTGGTGCGCATCCATACCCTCGGCTTCCGCGGCGAGGCGCTGGCGGCCATTGGTGCAGCAGCACGGCTTGCCATCGTTTCGCGCCCGGCTGATGCGGCAGAAGCATGGGAGATTCGCGTCGAGGGCGGAAAAGTGTTCGCGCCCAGGCCGGCAGCACGTGCAGCAGGCACCACGGTGCGGGTGCATGACCTCTTCTTTGCCACCCCGGCAAGGCTGAAGTTCCTGCGCTCGGCCCGTGCCGAAACGCTGGCCGCCACCGCCACCCTGCGGCGGCTGGCGCTGGCGCACCCGAAAGTGGCCATGACCTTCACCACCGAGCAGCGCCGCGTGTTTGACCTTCCGGCACAGGACGAGGAACAGCGCATTGCTGCCATCATGGGCCGCGACTTCATGGCCAATGCCTTTCCCTTCAGCGCCGAACGCGAAGGCTTTGCCGTGCACGGGCTGGCCAGCCTGCCCACCTTCTCGCGCGGGCAGCCGGACATGCAGTTCGTCATGGTCAATGGCCGCCCGGTGCAAGACAGGCAGCTCGGCGGCGTGCTGCGCGCTGCCTATCGCGACGTGCTGGCGGCCGGGCGGCATCCGTATGTGGTGCTGCACATAAACTGCGACGCGGCGCTGGTGGACGTGAACGTGCATCCGGCCAAGCGCGAGGTGCGCTTCCGCGACATGAACCTGGTGAAAAGCCTGATCATCCGCGCCCTGCGCGACGGGCTGGACACCCATGCGCGCCGCACCACCTCCACCCTCACCGACACGGTGCAGCGCCTTGCTGCGGCACAGCGGCAGCAGCAGGTGCCGGTGCAACAGGCACCGCCCTCCCCTGCCCCGTCCGTGAACGGAGAGCCTGCCCCGCCACGGCTGGCGGAACTGGCGCTGCAGATGCAGGCTCCGCTCGTTGATGCAGCACCCGTTCCCGAAGGACTGGCAGAAGCCCGTGCCACTCCCCTGCAGCCATCACCATCACCCGAAACACCGGAAGCAGCTGCGACAACGGCGCAGGAGCAGGAAAAGGCAGAGAATGATCTGCCACTGGGGCTGGCAAAGGCACAAGTGCACAATACCTACATCATTGCGGAGACGCGCAAGGGTATCGTCATCGTCGATCAGCACGCGGCGCACGAGCGCCTCACCTACGAGCGCCTGAAACGCCAGAAGGCGGAGCACGGCATTGCCCGGCAGGCACTGCTGATTCCGGAGGTGGTGGCGCTGGATGCGGTGAGCCGGCAGGCACTGCTGGATGCGGCGGAGGAGCTCGAGGTGCTGGGGCTGGTGCTGGAGGGATTCGGTGATGATGCAGTGGCGGTGCGCGAGGTTCCGGCGCTGCTGGCAAAGGGGGATATTGCCGCGCTGGTGCGCGACGTGGCAGCCGACCTGGTGCGCGAGGGCATGGCCCTTTCTTTGAGCGAGCGCATTGACCACGTGCTGGCAACCTTTGCCTGCCACCACTCGGTGCGTGCCGGACGCCGGCTGACGGTGGAGGAAATGAACGCCCTGCT